>NZ_VFVX01000056.1:0-22027 GCF_006442395.1 Mesorhizobium sp. B2-3-5
TCAAAGAAACTCAGGAACTCATCGAGCAGAACCGCCGGCTGACAGAGAGGTCCCGTGAAATCCTTGCGCGCGCGTCCAAACTGGCCGTCGCGCGTGGCAGGATTTAGGAGCCCTTCGCCCGTTGGGCGAGTGTCGGGCGTATAGATCAGCCCGACCGTCCTCCCGCCGCATCGGGCACACCGAAGCTTTGGCTTTAGATCCCATTCCATTGCCGGCGCGTCTGGCCCAAAACGATCGCGGAGCTTCACCAGGTCGAGAACCTGGCTGTGGTGACACGGAGGTGTGTCGCAATGCGCTCTCACCGTCATGCGACCGTCTATCAACGATTGAAAAGTCCAGCCTTTGCTCACGACCTGAATATAGCGTGCCTGTCTGCAGTCCGCCAATATCGAGCAATATTAGCAGCCGCTTGACGAAGGCGCCGGCCGCGCCAGAATCCTTTGAATGGCGAAGGGCAGCATTAACGTTGGCGACGAGGTCGCCATCACCGCGACCGTGAGGCGGCGCGTGACTGAGGATCGGGTAAGCGTCTCAATCCCGTCCTAACCAGCCGCATTCGATCGTGGATCGAACGTCGAAGGTCAGCCGAGGCCAGCCGATCGAGCTCATAGGCGATGTCGTCCGCGTTGATGAGGGCAAGGTGACGATAAATCTCGGTGTGCCCGTCACAGTCGATGCCGATACGGTTAGTTGGTGACGGCCTACGTGCCGCCGAAGCGCAAGAGGCCGCTCGTCGACAAGCCGACTTAAAACGGCCATGCCGCACAATACCGCAAGTTGCTTAGCGACTTACCTGGGGCATGCCCATTCGTTCGCACGTTTCATCTGTTAGCGGGGACGCATATGATATCAGCAGCCGGCGGATGTCCCCCGAGTACCCCCCCTCGCCGGTTAGGCCCGGCACGTTCTGGCCCCTCGCCAAAAGGTGCCGGGCCGCTTGCTTCAGGCTGCCACGCGATGCAACAGCGTCCTGGCGCTCCGCTTCACGTCAGCAAGCCGAGTTTCCTTGGCCACAAATCCGATCTGTCCTGAGGGATGTTGGTCGGATCGGTGGCTAGCTAAAGCCAAGCTGACGGCCGCTCGATACTTCGCATCTCCGCTACCAATTCCGAAGTTTGGAGGTCTTGCGAGTGGAGCCCGCTGCGCCCGAATTTCTATAAGGAAGTGATGATGCAATTGCGAAAAGCATTGGCGGATTCAACACGCACTCGCGTCATCCGAGCATCGCCAAAGCCTGACACCGATGGTAGCCCGCATCCTGCAGATCAGCATGTTGGCAGGCAGATCGCGATCGTGCGCCTCCAGTCGGACGTCTCGCAAGCTCAACTTGCGCGATCCATAGGCATCAGCGTCCAGCAATTCCAGAAATACGAGAACGCCAGGAACCGCGTGAGCGCCTCCATGCTCTGCGAGATCGGCAGGTCGTTGGACGTTCCCGTCAGTCGCTTCTTCGAAGGCCTGCCTGGCAACGAGATCAGCCGTGACGCCACGCCTCTCCCGGTTGACGAGCGTATCAAATTTATCGCCAGCGCGGAGGGCCGGCGTCTGATGGCGGGACTGATGCTGCTTCCTCCACGGGTGCGTGGTCGCGTGGCAGGCGTAATTGCCGCATTGGGGGAGGAATTGGCGGAGTTCGACGCGAATAGCGACATCAACGCGACCGACGAAGACCGCCTGATAAGTGGTTGCAGGGGTTTCGAAGCAAGCCGCGAGTTCGTCAACAGGTATTTAAAGCAGGGCGGTTGCCATGCCCCAGCTTCGCACCGGCCATCTATTGCCTACCTCCTTTTCCTCTACCGTGAAGTAAAAATCCTTGAATCGTTTTGCCTCAAAGCGCGGCAGCATGTCTGAAAATTGCGCCCTGGTGACGTCAAGGGAAAGGCTCAGCGACGCCAGCTGATCGGCTTCAAAAACAGCACCCGCGTCTGGATGCTCCGTCTTCATCGGAGTTGGTGCCATTATCATGACGACGCCGGGCCATCTGAATGCTGCATTCGGCCTGACGAGCAAGGCGGGCAGTATGACATAGGTGAACTCGACTGATTGACGGGGCGGGCCTGGCTGCACGACCTGGCCAAAATTGACGTTGGCTGAGCCGACGACCTCACCGCGCCATTCGCCTGCAACAATCGGCGGCAGTTGAAGACGGCTGTTTTTTTCGGACGGTCATTCCCTAGTTTTTGCGTCAGGAAGCCGGCAACATCAACACCCGCCGCCTCAGGGCTACACCTGGCAGCCGCGACGGCCGTCACGTTGGTGGGGCTTCAAGCCCTTCGCCATTTGGCCTGCGGGAGCTTACAAAGAGCTTACATACCGCTCGAAAAGCTCCTGTAAGCAAAAGGCGCCCGGAAGGGCGCCTCTTAATTGCTTGATTTCGCCTGAGGAAATTGGAGCGGGTGAAGCGATTCGAACGCTCGACCCCAAACCTTGGCAAGGGCGGGGCACCCGCTCCAACGCACAGCGGCGTGAAATCAGATGGCCAGGGACCGAGCCCTTACTGCCCGACGTTTCCCCTCATCCGATCTAGGTGCTCGCGGCAAATAAGCTCGGCACACGTTTGTAACCTCGAAGCGCGTTCACCCAGCCAGGAAAGCGCCTCTTCGCTTATCTCATAATAGTGGGAGTAGCGAGCCTTCACATAAGCCTCGTTCAGCGCGTTGAACCAAGCGCGATGCCGCTGCTGCTCGCGGGGCCAGGCCTCGAATAGTCGTCGATCGAGGTCCTCAGCCAACGCTCGCAAGAACGTGAGCTTATGGGACGGTGGACTGTAGTTGATAGCAACTAGCAGAAACGACGCATAAGTGTGTTCAATCGCCTGATGTAGCTGAAATGCCGAGTTGCTCAGTTCGCGGTCCATAAGAGCAATATTAAAGAGCTTCAGTTGATATCGGGCGAATAGGAAGCGCTTATCGAAATGATCCTTGGCTGCGAGGTACCTCTCGCCCGGCTTCAAAGACTTAGGTTCAGCCAGCGGCTCTTCGTCTAGTTCGTAGAGGACAATACCCTCGCGGCGGATATCGGTGAAGAAGTACTGCCCCTGGCGCAGCGCCGTGTTCACGAAGCGGCGGCTGTGCACGATGAAGCTGGTCGGCGTCTTGATGGCGCGGTCGCGCTCCAGTCTGTCCTTGGCCTTGTACCAATACGCGAAGTCGGACAGCTTGTTGTTGTTGACGATCACCAGCAGATCGAAATCGCTGCGGTAGCCCTTCATGGTCAGCGGCTCGTCGACCCAGTCGCCGCGGGCATAGGAGCCGAACAGGATGATCTTCAGGATGCGGCCGCTCTTCTTCCACTCGGCACTGCTTTCGGCCAGCGCGTCCTCGAATTCGGCATGCAGGATCTCGACCACGCGGGCGAGCTCCTCCTGCTTGTGCTCCGGCAAATGATCGATGCTGCTCTTCATCCTGGTCGGTTCAAGGTGGTGGCGGTGAAACGCGCCGAGGCGCTTGTTAATAGCAACCTTCGGCATGGGTAAAACGCTGTCCGGCGCATGCCGGGTCAAACACATTCAAACGACAATGCTGCTCGCCTCATATGGACTGTCAGAAAAGCCGGCGCAAGAGTCCGCGGTGATACTTGGCTGGCGCGGGAAAACATTCCGCCCGCTTTGTTGTCATCGCCGATCTGATCTGCCATTCTGGATTTTCGCGCGGCGAGTTCGACGCGCGCTACCGCCCTGGACCGCAGCCGGAACTGAGCTGCCCGTATGAAGCCACTGATCGCGGTCTGCTCGCAGGATGCGGACTTCTATCTGCTCTTAAGCCACATCCTCCAGGTCGACGGGTTCGCCTGCGCCTTGGCTTCCTCGATCGAGGATGTGCTGTCGCTGGCCCGTGATAAGCCGGTCCGGGCGGTGCTGCTGGATTGCCGGCTCGACAACCAGCTGGCGGCTCAGAGCGCCCGGCTGAAGCAGGACACCGTGGTGGCCGCCCTGCCCTTGATGGCGCTGGTCCACGCGGCGGCGCAGGCGCAGCACATCCAGCTGTTGCGCTCCGGCGTCGACGACTGCTTCGTCCGGCCCTTCGCGCCGGCGAAGCTCCTTCAGCAGCTGCGCTCGAGGCTCGCCATTGAACAGACGGGGCCACTCTCGCGCAATGACAGGCCGCTCGCCTACGCCGATGTCGAAATGCGGCTCGACACGCATCGCGTTCGCTGCGCCGGCAAGGAGGTCGCGCTCGGGCCGATCGAGTTCAAGTTGTTGCGCCACATGCTGGAGAACCCGGAAAAGGTGCTCAGCCGCGACGAACTGATCGGCGTTGCCTGGAACAGCAGTCGCAGCGTCAGCGCCCGGACCGTTGACGTCCACATCAGTCAGCTGCGCAAACTGCTCAGCCGGTGCTCGCAGGGTGCTGCCATCCGCACCGTCCGGCTCGCAGGCTATGCGCTGGCGCGCAAGCCGTCCTGATCAATTCTGCCAGTTCGTTGCGACCGTCGCGGGTTGGGGCTCCCGAGAGCTTCTCCTCGTTTGGGGCCTCTCTGTTCATCCATGTATAACACCATTTAATGTCAGAATAATCGAAGTGCAATTTCTGTACAATATAAGATTTTTATGTTTGCCGTTGCCTGTGTCTGGCGGACATGAAAGCATCTGTCGGAATTGGATAAGCTTTAACTGATAAGTTGTTTACCGGGAGGAATGCTCATGCTGGACAGGGCAGGATGTGGCGTGGCCATTGGCCACCATGGCGAGCTGGTTCAGGGCGTGTTCGAGGACGATGGGCCGCGGCTGCGGCGGGCGCTGGTTTCGCTGCCGTGCCGGCAGCTGCGGTCCAGGGCCACGTTCCGCGCCAATGGCGGCGACCAGCTGCGCGTCGTGCCGGCCTCGTGCGCCAAGGCCAGACGCGCCGCAGAATTGACCCTGGCAAGCTTCGGTCAGTCGGGCACCGGCGGCGACCTTGTCATAGACAGCAACATTCCTGTGGGGCGAGGCATGGGATCCTCCACGGCCGACGTGCTGGCGAGCATCCAGGCGGTGCTTGATTGGCTGGAGACCGAGGCGGCCTCCGACGAGGTGATGCGGATCGCCGTGAAAGCGGAAACGGCCTGCGATTCAACCCTGTTCAAACAACAGGCCGTGCTTTTTGCCCATCGTGACGGCATCGTGCTGGAGGCGTTCCGCCGGCCGCTGCCACCGTTCGACCTGATCAGCATCGACACCACGCCCGAGGTGATCGTCGACACGCTTGCATACCGGCCGGCGCGCTACGACACGCGCGAGATCGAGAGCTTCCGGCCGCTGCGCAGTCTGCTGCGGGCCGCCATCACGAAGGCCGATACGCGCATGCTGGGCAGGATCGCGAGCGCCAGCGCGCGCATCAACGAGCGCTACCTGCCAAAGCCGGGGCTGGCGGAAATCGAAACGATCGGCCGTCGGTTCGACGCCGTCGGTGTCCAGGTCGCCCATAGCGGCACCGTCGTCGGGCTGATGTTCGATGCGCTCGATCCCGACGCATCGCGCAAAATCGAGGGTGCGGCGAAAGCGCTGCGCGGCTCCGGTTTCGAGCCG
Source organism: Mesorhizobium sp. B2-3-5 (assembly GCF_006442395.1). Classification (NCBI taxonomy): domain Bacteria; kingdom Pseudomonadati; phylum Pseudomonadota; class Alphaproteobacteria; order Hyphomicrobiales; family Phyllobacteriaceae; genus Mesorhizobium; species Mesorhizobium sp. B2-3-5. Next base: position 5,507 of record NZ_VFVX01000056.1, read on the forward strand.
GCAATCTTCCTCCACTGACACAGCCGACAAGGGAGGAGCTCGATGTCGATCCACACGCTGATGCGCAAGCTGCAGGATTTCGAGGGGCCACGCCTCGTCCCGCTTGGCGCAGATTTCTTCGCCGCCAGCTTCTTCCTCATGAAGCTGCTGCCGGCGCGCTTCATGCTCGAGCGTGCGGCCGAGCAGGGGCATCTCAGACCTGGCGCGACCATCTGCGAATCCTCGTCTGGAACCTTTGGCCTTGCGCTCGCCATGCTGGCCGCCCAGTACGGCTACAGGCTGATCCTGGTCAGCGACTGGGCGCTCGATCGCCATCTTCGCCGGCGCCTCATCGAGCTCGGCGCCGAGGTGGCCATCGTCGACAGGCCGGCGCCCATCGGCGGCCTGCAGCAGTCCCGGCTCGATCGCCTGGATGTCTATCTGCGAGACATTCCCGGCTCCTACTGGCCCTCGCAGTACCACAACCCCGACAACCCCCTCTCCTACGGCAAAGTGGCTGAACAGCTGGTCGACAGGGTCGGTCTCATCGACTGTCTGGTCGGACCGGTCGGGTCGGGTGGCTCGATGAGCGGGACGTCGCGTTACCTGCGCGCGCTGTTTCCCGATCTCCATGCGATCGGCGTCGATACGCCAAACAGCGTGCTGTTTGGCCAGCCGAGCAGCAAGCTCGATCTCAGTGGCCTTGGCGGCAACATCCTTCCGGGCAATGTCGATCACAGCCAGTTCGACGAGGTCCACTGGCTCACGCCGGCCGAGGTCTTTCACGCCACCCATCAGCTTCATCGCAGCCACGGGCTTTTCATGGGACCGACGAGCGGCGCCGCCTACAGGGTTGCCGAATGGTGGTCGCGCAACAACCCCGGCAAGACCGTGGTCGTGCTGTTTCCCGACGAGGGGCACCGCTATGTCGAAACCGTCTACGACCAGCAATGGCTGGAGACGATTGCCGGATGGCCTGGCCCCTTCCCGGCCAATCCCGTCACTGTCGCGGCGCCGACGCAACCGATGGCCTCATGGTCGCGCTTTGCCTGGAAGCGCCGGACGCTGGATGCGGTGCTGGCGACGGCGGGCGCCGGCCACGGCCAGGCGGCAGGCTAGCGCGCCTGCTGCCGGACGGACCCTGCTGCCGGGTGGCCGCAAAATGGGACGGGTCGGGTGCCGGTCGGCGTCAGCAGCGAATAGGCCGGCCGGCCAGACGATGCGGGAGCCGCGGGCATGACATTGCGCAATCAGGTGGCAAGACGTTCCGATCCAGGCGAGTCGTCGCGGACCTGCTCCATCTTGCCGATCTGCGCCATGCTTCTCACAATGCAGTGCGCGCGCAGCATGTACATCGTCCTGGTCTCCTGGTTTGCGCTGCAGATCACCGGCGATATCGCTTCGGTGGGCAGGGTGCTGATCTGCTGGCAGCTGCTGGCGCTCGCCGTCGGGCCGTTTGTTGGGCCACTGATCGACCGATCCCGTCGGCGCAGGATGTTCCTGACGGGCGAGATGATCCATGGCGCGGGTGTCGGCCTGCTTGCGGTCGTCGCCTGGAGCTGGTCCCCGGAACAGACGCCGATCATCCTCCTCTACGCCACCGCCTGCTTCATCTCCGTCGGCTCGCTGCTCTCCTATCCAAGCAGCCAGGCGCTGATCCAGCTGGCCGGCGCACAGGCCCTGATGCGCAGCGTGTCGGTTGGAATTTTCTCCAGCCAGATCGGCAACATTGTCGGCGCGGCAAGCGCCGGGCTCTGCCTCGGCCTTCTGGGCGTGACCGGCGGTCTGACCGTCTGCGCGGCCTCATCCTTTGCGGCCGCCGGATTCGCGCGCTTCGTCGATGACGAGGAGGCGATCCCGCCGCGTCGCGGTTTCCACGCGGCGGACCTGATCACCGGCTTGCGCGCGATCGTCACCACCCCTCGGCTGCGGTTGGCCGGACTTGCCCTGCTGCTCGCCTACGCATCGGCACATACCTCCAACGCGCTTCTCGCCGGCTTCGCCCGCTACGAGCTGAAGCTTGCCTCCAGTCTCTACGGCTGGCTGGCCGCGATGTATTCGGGCGGCGGCCTCGTCGGAAGTCTCGCCCTCGCCTGGCTGTGGGTGACGGCGAGCGAAACACTTCTCATCGGCGCCGGCAGCGTGCTGCTCGCTGCTGCTACCGCCGCATTCTCGACCTCGCGAAGCTTTGCCGAGGCTTTGCTTTGGCAGGGTTTCATCGGCCTGTCCTTCATGATGATCCGCGCCGGCAGCGATGTGATGATCCTGAAGGCCGCGCCAAACCGCGTGGTCGGTCGCGTGCGCAGCAACGTCGACGCCGCAATCGCCATGGTGGCCGTCACGATCTACCTGCTGCCAGGCCTCCTTCAGGGTGTTCCTGCCCGCCATGTCTTCCTCGGCTTTGCCGGCCTGTTTGCCTGCGCAAGCTGCGGCATTGTCTGGCTGCTGCGGCGCCGGTCAGACTGAGCAACGACTTTACCGTGGCGACCAATCCGACCCGGTCCCCTTCCGCGGAGCCGACTATTTGAGAAAGGGTCAAGCTATGACGAAGCAACCGAAACCCGGCGAGACAGCGCAATCGGGATCGCTCCTGAGCGCTTTCCGCCAGGACGGCATCAGCCTGCGGCGCGTCGGCCTGTCGGATCGGGCCGCCGTCGAGAGGCTGCTGCTCGATCCCGAACAGGAACAGTTCGCCGGTTTGGTCGACGTCGTCTTCGACGAGCTGCGGAACAGCCCGCATCCGGAGTTCGAACATCCCTTTGCCATCGTCGCGGCCAGCGAGACCGTCGGCTTCTTCGTCCTGCGCGAAAAGCAGGCAGTGCCGCAATGGGCGCCGCCAGGTGTCGTCACCTTGCACAGCTTCCGCATTGGCCGCACCGCCCAGGGCCGGGGGTACGGGCGCGCCGGGGCCGGTCTGGCGATTGCCTGGGTTCGGCGGCAGCGACCCGGCGCAGGAAAGCTGATGCTTGCAGTCAATGTTCGCAACGCGGTGGCGCGGTCGGTCTATCTGCGGGCGGGCTTCACCGACACCGGCGTCATCTTCCGTGGTCCGATCGGTGATCAGAACATTCTTGCCGCACGCGTTTCCGGCGAGGTGATTGATGGATGTTAGCGCGCGCCTTTGCAATTCCTCCTTGATGGTATACTAGGTATATCAGCAAGGAGAGAATGATGCAGTTTATCTCGCAACAATTGGCCGAATTCGTCTGCAGTGCCAGCTACCGGAATCTCTCAGCTGCGGTGGTCGAGACGACCGAGCGCGCCATTCTCGATACGCTGGCAGCATTGCTCGGCGGCGTGGGAACCGAGAATGCGCGGCTTTCGCGCGCCGCGGCGCGGACATGCTTCGGGCCGGGCCCCGCCAATGCCTGGTTCGCAGAGGCCGGGCTGCATCCGATGGCCGCTCTGTTTGCCAATTGCGCCGCGGCGAGCTCTCTCGACGTCGATGACGGCCATTGTCTTGCCGCCGGCCATCCCGGCGCGGCCATCGTGCCTGCGGTGCTGATGGAGGCGGCGCGCCTTGGCAGCACCGGCCATGAGGTGCTCACCGCCACTGCGCTTGGCTACGACGTCGCACTGCGCATCGCGGCCGCGCGCCGCTTCAGCGACACGATGAGCTTTGCCAGCGGCCAATGGACCGGTTTCGGTGTGGCGGCCGCAACCGGATGGCTGCGCGGAATGAAGGCCGACCAGCTCGCGCACGCGATCGCCATAGCCGGCGCGGAAGCGCCGCAAAATCTGCCGCAAGGTGATTGCCAGGCAAGTTCCGTCAAAGGCAGCAGCCCCTGGTCGACGGTCACGGCGATGTTTGCGGTCGAACGGGCCGGCGTCGGCATGACCGGCTCTGTCGACATGCTCGACCGTGCCCATGCCTACGACGTCGTGGCCATCACCGCCGGGCTCGGCAGCCGCTGGTTGATCGCCGAGACCTACCTCAAACCCTACGCCGCCTGCCGCTACACCCATCCCGTCATCGACGCGGTGCTCGCTCTGGTCAAGGAGCGGGGTCTCGGTGCGCCGATCGAGCGCCTCGTGGTCGAGATTTTTCCCGAAGCGCGCAAACTGCCCAACGAAATCGCGCCGAAGTCGCTGGAGGGCGGGCAGTTCTCGGTGCCCTTCGCCGCGGCGCTGGCCGCACTGCGCGGCGCGGAGGCTTTCCGGCCCTTGCGCCCCGCTTCGCTTTGCGATGCGGACGTGGTCGCGCTCGCCGCGAAGGTCGAGATCGACTACCCCGACGAATTCGCCGGCATTTTCCCGCAGGCAACGCCGGCGCGGGTGACGATGGTCGCCGACGGACGCGAATGGTCCGCGAATGTGCCGCGCCCGTTGGGCGATGCAAGCAACCCCATGGACCGATCAGCCGTCGAGGAAAAGCTGCATGACCTCGGCCGAGATACGCTTTCGCCGGCTAAGCTCGAACAGCTCATCGGCTCCCTCGCCTTGCTCAAGCAGGGAGAGCTTACGCCGCTGCTTGCATGCCTGGCAGTCGACCGGATCGCCAGTGCCCAACCGAATTGAGCGGGGACGGGTGGGTGAAGGTCGGACCCCGCCTTGCTGATTTCTGCTGCCTGACCAAGTTGCTCTCCGGCCGCCACGGGCGGCCGGAGAGCAACGAGCCGACCGCTATGGAACCTCTCCCCGGGGGTGGCGGTCCCGCGTCCCGCCCTCGGCGTCGCTATGCTGACGCTCCTTCGGCACCCCATTAACCAGTGTCGAGGTGGCGAACCGGCTGCGGCGGGGAAATGGCATTGTCCGAATGCCGGACATTTCCCCGCCTCCGCTTTGTGCGCCGTTTTTGTTTTGGCGCTGCCGGACTCAGCAGTCGTTCCGGGGTGCCATGATGATGACGCGGCAGCGGATCGCTACGCGATCGAAGCAATCGGATCCGGGAAGGTTCGGTATTCCGAAAGCCCGTTCGAGGTGGCGGCGAGCACGACGCTGGCATCTGGGCCGATCGTGCCCTGCAGGACGAGCTTTCGCAGCCCCGACAAGGCCGCCGCGCTCGACAGTTCCAGATAAAGGCCGCTGCGCGCCAGACGCTTCTGGTCGCTCCAGACTGTGGCGTCATTCACGACCACCGCCGATCCGCCGCAGGACGCGATCGCCTCGAGCGCCTGGTAAGCCACGGTCGAGCCGCCGATCGAGGTCAGGGCCGAGCGACCGTCGAAATGGCTGCGATAATCTGCGCCCGCAAGCACCCGTGAGATGCGCCCGAACGGTTCGACGGCGTGGAGGCGAGGCCGTTCGCCAACGAGCCCTGCCCTCTCCAGGTCGCGATAGCCGCGCGCAATGCCCCAAAGCAGATCGGCTCGCGATGTCGGGACGACAATATCGGTGCAGCCGGCGAGCTGCAGGCAAAGCTCGAGGGCAAACGAACGGTAGCCATCCACACCGAAGGGATTGCTGCCCACCGCCGGCACGATGAAGTTGGTGGCGGGGTACCATTCGCCGGCGCCGACCCGATCGGCGAGCACCTGCCAGCGGCGCTCCGCTGTCGTTGCCGCCAGCAAGGTCGCCCCATGCATGTCGATCGCACGGCGCCAGTTCGGGTTCATCTCAGGCGTGGTGACGATCACGCAGTTCAGGCCGGCCCGCGCCGCGTAGGCGGCGAGCGAAACCCCGGCATTGCCGCTCGATGCCGCGGCAACCGTCGGGGCGCCGATCTGCAACGCGCGCTGGACGACCAGCCGGCTCATACGGTCCTTGTGCGATCCGGTTGGATTGGCGCCTTCGTTTTTGAGATGAAGCGCGCGTACGCCAAGCTCCTCGGCAAGCGCCGCCATCGGCACCAGAGGCGTGTCGCCCTCGCCCAGGCTCGGGCAGTCGGGGTAGACCAGCCAGTCGGCGATGCACTCCAGCGTGCCGGGCAGCTCTCGATATTCGACCGCCAGGCTCGCCGGCATGCCGTCGCGCAGGCACTTCGGACAGCCTTCGAAATAATCGGCGATAGCGAAGAGGGTCTGGCAGCGGATACAGCGCATTCCGGCCAGGCGCGGGTTGAGCCGCGGCCTAGGCATGCGAGCTCCGATCCGGCCCGACGTCGGTGTCGGCCATCAGCTTGAACAGGCAATCGCCGCGATCGGTGAGTGATGGCGCCCTGCGGCAGGCGACCAGCCCGGCGGTCTCGAAGACCAGGCTTTCCGGCTCGCGCGTCGGCAGGTCCGGAAAGTGGATGCGTCCGGCGAGCTGACCGGCGACGACCTCGTCGCCGATCTCGGCGGCCGGCTCGAAGACGCCGCGATCGCGCGCGTAGACGAACGCGCTGTGGCCCCTGACCGTCATGAACCGTGTCGGTGAAGGCGGGTCGATCTCGATGTCGGGCAGGATCCGCTGGTCCTTCAGCAGGCGCTTCAATCCGGCTTCGGCGAGCGCCAGACCCGCTTTGGACAGTCTCGCGCCGCCGCCGAGTTCCGTCGTCAGGGTGAGCGCGCCCTGCTCCTGCGCGGCCGCCGCGAGCGTGGTCGAACCGCCGCCGCCGGTCCCGTCACTGATGAAGCTGATCGGGGCTCCGAACAGGCGCAGCAGGCTGAGCAGTTGTTCGTGCTCCTCGGCGCTTCGGCCAGGCCGCACCAGCGCGCTCGCCACATAGTCGAGCGAACGTCCGCCGGAGTGGAGATCGACGACCAGATCGGCCATCGGCATCAACACCTCGCACACATAATGGGCGATCATTTCGGTCGGCGAGCCGGCGGCGGCGCCGGGAAACGAGCGATTGAGGTTGCCCTCGTCGAGCGGCGAGACGCGTCGGCCGGCGGCGACAGCGGGAAAGTTGAGGGCCGGCATGATGATGAGCCGCCCCGAAACCTGATCGGGCCGGATCCTCCGCGCCAGGTTGCAAAGCGCGATCTGGCCCTCATATTCGTCGCCGTGATTGCCTGCGATCAGCAGCGCCGTCGGACCGCTGCCGTGCTTGATGCAGACCAGCGGTATCGGAATCCACCCATAGGCCGACAGGTCGGTCGAATGCGGCAGCCGCAGGCAGTCCGATTGCTTGCCGTCGGCCTCGTAGTCGATCGGCGTCCAGATGCGGGTGTTACCGGCCATGTTCCATCCCATCCATTTCAGCGCAGCATCGTGTCGAGAAAGCGCCGCGTCCGCTCCTGGCGCGGCGCGGCGAAGAAGGTGGCGGGCGGTGCCGTCTCGACGATGGTTCCTTCATCCATGAAGACCATTTGGTCGGCGACCTCGCGCGCAAAGCCCATTTCGTGGGTGACGCAAAGCATCGTCATGCCGTGCCTGGCGAGCTCGATCATGACGTCGAGCACCTCGTTGACCATCTCGGGATCGAGCGAGGAGGTCGGCTCGTCGAAGAGCATGATCCTTGGCTTCATGCACAGTGCGCGCGCGATCGCGACGCGCTGCTGCTGGCCGCCCGACAGCTCGGCTGGATATTTGTCCGCCTGGTCGGCGACCCTCACCCGCTCGAGATAGTGAAGCGCACGCTCGGCCGCGTCGCGCCTCGATTTGCCGAACACGCGTCGCAAGCCCAGCGTGCAGTTGGCGATGACCGTCAGATGTGGAAACAGGTTGAACTGCTGAAACACCATGCCGATCCGGCGCCGCACTCGCAGCAACTGTCTGCGGTCCTGCGTCAGATCGATGCCGCCGACGCGAATGGCCCCGTGCTGGAACGTTTCCAGCCCGTTCATGCACCGGATCAGCGTCGACTTGCCCGATCCCGACGGGCCGCAAATCACGATGCGGGCGCCCTGCGCGGCGGCAAGGTCGATGTTTTTCAGGGCATGGAAGCCGCCGAACCATTTGTTAAGCGCGATGGTTTCCAGCGCGGCCGGCCGGCCGGCGCCGGACGCTTCGCCCTCGGGGCCGATGGCCGTGGCTGCCGAAACGGCCTGCTTCATGGAGCGGTGAGCCTCGTTCAACGTCTTGCCTCGTTCATCGTCTTGCCTCGTTCATCGTCCTGCTTCGGTCAGCTTGCGCTCGACCAGCTTCACCAGCCCTGCGATCGTAAGCGCCAGGACGAGGAAGATGAGCCCGACGACGGTCAGCGGCTCGGCATAGCGATAGGTGTCGGAGGCGATGTCGAACGCCTTGCCCAGCATCTCCGGCACGGCGATCACCGCGAGGTAGGGCGTGGCCTTCAGGATCGAGACGAAATGGTTGCCGATCGGGGCGGCGACGTTGCGCAGCATCTGCGGGGCCAGGATGAACAACACGATGTCGGCCCGCCGCAGTCCCAACGCCTTGGCCGCTTCGGACTGCCCTTGCGGGATGGCCTCGATGCCGGCCTTGAAGACCTCGGCCAGGTATCCGCTGAAATAGATGCTCAGCCCCAGTATGCCGACAAGCAGCGCAGGCAGCGCGACGCCATAGTGCGGCAGGACGAAGTAGAGGAAATAGAGCCATGCCAGGACTGGCGTGGAGCGGATGAAGTCGATCACAAAGCGCATCAGATAGCCTGTCACGGACGCCGCGCGCCTCGTGATCTCGAAGCAGAAGCCAAGCGCCGATGCGCCCACGCAGCTCGCCAGCGCCACGCCGATCGTGGTGCCGATGACGCTCAGGATCGCTGGAACGGTCGCGACGGCGAATTCGAGACTAAAATTCATTGGTCAACCTCGTTCCGGCGCCCGTGCGATGCTCGACCCATCGGCCAACCAGGGCGACGGGATAGCAGACCACGAAGTAGGCCAGCAGAAGCGACGTGTAGACGCCGACGGGGTTGTATTCGAGCTCGGCGATCTCCTTCGCCCGAAAGGTCATGTCGGTAAGGGTAACGAGCGAAACCAGAGCCGTCCCCTTAATCAGCTGGATGAGCTGATTTATGAAGGTCGGGGCCATCCTGGTCAGGGCCTGCGGCAGCTCGACCAGCGCCAGGATGTGCGCTCGTCGCAAGCCAAGCGCGGCCGCTGCTTCGAACTGTCCGCGATCGAGGGACTGGAGGCCCGCCCTGACGGCCTGGCTGCCATAGCCCCCGGCGTTCAGCCCCAGCACCATGGCGCTGACCGCGATGGCCGACAGTTGAACGCCGATGATCGGCAGGACGTAGTAGAAGACGAACAGCAGGATGATCACCGCGGAACTGCGCCAGAATTCTATGATGGCACTGACCGCGATGCGCACGATGCCTCTGGTCAGGTATTGCGCGACCCCGAAAATCAGGGCGAAGGGCACGGCAAACAGCAAGCCCAATGCCGTGACCGTCGCCGTGATGCGGAAGCCGGCGAAGATTCCAACGAATATCTCGACAATGGTCACGTCTGAAACATCCTGTCGCTAGCCCACCCGCGCGCCCTCAGCCTCGAGTCCGTTGGCGGCCGGCCCTTGCCGCCGTCCGCCTGCGCCCGGTTCATCGCGGCTTGCCGATCCAAGTGTCGCTCAGCCCTGCCCGGCGCAGATTTGCTCGCTGGTCAGGTCCGGCGCGGCTTCCTCATTGCTGAAGCCGTTCTTGCTCATGATCCGTGCCAGCGTGCCGTCGCTCTTGAGGATCTTGAGACGGGAATTGTACATGTCGCGGAGCTCGACATCATCCTTGCGGAAGGCAATCGCCGAATAGCCGTAGCGCTCCCCCCCGTTCTCTTGCACGCCCTGGAACGGCAATGCGCGTTCGATGCCCTCGACATTGGCGTCGGACAGGATGCGCGCCACCGTCGGCGCCGAAAAGGCGGCGACGTCGATCCTGCCGGTGAGCAAAGCCGAGACGTTCGACTGGATGTCGGGGAACAGCAGCATGCTGGCGCCCGGGACGCCGGCGGCGGCTGCGTTCTTGGCCGTCGTGCTGCCCCGCCCGACGCCGAACTTGATCTTGGGGTCGGCGGCGATCTGCGCGTAACTGTGGATGGCCTTCGGGTTGCCCTTGGCGACCAGGGCAGCGTCGGCCAGCTTCAGGTCGGGATCGCTGAAGGCGACGAGTTGGCACCGCTCCGGGGTAATGTAGAGGCCGGCGGCAATGGCGTCGAAACGCTGCGCCGTCAGGCCGGGTATCAAGGCGCCGAACTCGGTGACCACCAGCTCCACCTCGTTGACTCCGAGGCTCCTGAAGGCAGCCCTGATCAGGTCCGGATGGAAGCCCTCGGGTTCGCCATTCGCGCCGCGAAATCCCCAGGGCGCGCCATTGGAGATGCCGATCACGATCTTGCCTTGCCGCAAGACCCGCTCGACTGTCGCTTCGGCCCGCAACGGGGCCGCGCCCGCAACCATGATGGCACAGATGGCCGCAGCGGTGGCCATCGTCTTGAGCAGTCCAAGCTTTCTGAGCATGCGGCATCCTCGCTTTTAGAGAGTCGATAAACCAGGTATACCTAGTATGTCAAGATCTTGTGAAACGAATGTTGGGAAATTGTTAAACCGGGGGTATTGACCATCATGCGCATGGGATGGACATCGCCCAGTCGATGCGCTAGGTATGCCTGGTATACCTGATACGAGGTTATGATGGCCGCACAGATCGGGACTGCTCTGCATGAAAGCGTACGCCAGGAAATTACGCGCCGCGTGCGCGCTGCGGAGTACACGACTGGCCAAGCCCTGCCGTCCGCCGCCAACCTTGCCGAGGACTTCGGCGTCAGCGCCATCACCATCAAGCGGGCGTTACGCGACATGCAAGCCGCCGGCATTTTGCGCTCAGTGCCTGGGCTGGGCACCTTTGTAAGAGAGCAACGAAGGTTCATCCGCGATCTCGACTTCTCGCTCACCTCCTACGATGACGCCCTGCGGCTTGGCCTGAAGCCCTCCATCCGGCTGGTTTCGTTGACGCGCGAGAAGATCCAGGATCCAGCCTTTGACGTGCTCGAGCCACCGGCCGGACCGATGCTGTGCGTGCGCAAGGTGATCTTCGCCGACAATACGCCAATCATGTACGACACGTCCTACCTGCCTCGCCCTGTGAGCGACCGGGTGCTCGACGAGTTTAGCCAGAAATTCATCAGCGATGCACTGCGCGATCACGGCACCCGGTTCACCAAGACCAAGCTTTTGATCGACGCCGCGCTCGCCTCCCAGGAAGCCCAGCAGACCTTCGCCATCCCCAACGGTTATCCGACGCTTCGCCGCCTCTACCGGTTGAGCACGACCGAGCCCTCCTTCTCAGTGTTCGGGGTCACCGAATCGCCTTTCGATCGGCTGGCTTGCGTGGTCGAACTCGACACCGATCACCAAGCACCGGGCTAAGACAGTGGTGCGGAGCTGCCGCCCGACTGACGCCGGGGCCTTGCTGAACATCCAGGAGCGGACACCATGTTTCCAGTTTCACCATCACCCGATGTGCCGGTCAGCGAGCTCGCCAGGCGGCTGGCCGCGGTGCGGCGCGAGATGGACCGTGACGGGGTCGACGTCCTGGTCCTCACAGACCAGAAGAACGTCGACTATTTCACCGACTACAGAACCTTGTCCTGGGGCTATCATTCGCGCCCCTTGTTCCTGCTGATCGACCAGCAGGACATCCGCGTCATCGCCAACAGGATCGAATCCCGAAACCTCGAGTCGCGACCGCGAGCCTTCGCCATCGTTTACTATTCGGGCTACCTCGCGGAAGGCGCCCGCGCCATCGTCGACGAGGTTCGCGCTCGTGACCCGTCGGCCACGGCGAGAGGCGCGGTCGACTACGGGCAGGACATGGCAGGTCGCGGCTCGCTGGAAATCGTCGACGGTTTGCGGGCGCAAGGACACAGGCTGGCGAGCGCGAGCGATCTCTTGTGGCGGACGCGCATGATCAAATCGCCCTTCGAGGCCGACCTCAAGCGCGTGTCCTTCGCGATCGTCAACGCAGCGTTCGACGACGCCGTTTCGCAGGCGCGCCTCGGCATCACCGAGATCGAGCTGTGTCGGCAGATCCAGGCCCGCATCATCATGAACGGGGCCGAACGGGCCGATCCGATCGCGATGACGTTCTGCAGGGGCGAGTTCAACTATGGTCGTCCCCCCGGCCTCAATGCCCTGCAGGCCGGCCAGTATGTGTGGACGGATTTTCGCTCCACCTACGGCGGCTATCCGGCCGATCGAAACCGGATCGCGCGCGGCGGCGCACCTGAAAACTGGGAGCTCGAAGCCTACGCGCGAACACGCGCCCTGACCGCGGCGCTGGCAAGCAGCGTCAGGCCCGGAATGACATGCGGCGACATTTTCGGTGCCTTCGAACGGCTCTGGACCGACGCCGGCCTGCCGCCGGCCTATGGACTCGTTTCCCGCATCGGCCATGGCGGAGGCCTCGATGTCACGGAACCGCCTTCCATCTCAAAGGACAATCCAGAAATCATCAGACCCGGCATGATCTTGCATCTTGAACCCAAGCTGGAGATCGACGGCGCGGTCTTTCAGTTCGAGGAGGTCATCTTTGTGCGTGATCAGGGGATCGAGTTCTTGAGCGAGCTCTCTCCAGAGCAACTGCCCGTCATCAACTGAGACGATCGAGTGGGCCCGCAGGTGGTGCCGGACCAGGAGGGCAGGCGGATGCTCTGCAAACCAGCAAACTGGTTGCAAGGCACGTCGCCTGCGCGGGAGGAACGAGGTGCCGTGCCGCCCGCCGGAACGCGAACGACGCAATGAAGCCATTGATCGTCATATGCTCGGAGGATGCCGAGTTCTATTTGATCCTCAGCCACATTCTCAACGCCGACGGCTTCACAGGCGCGCTGGCCAGCGACGCTGACGAGGTGCTGGACCTGGCCGCCGATATGCCGGTTGCGGCTTCGGTGCTGGATTGCAGGCCCGACAACCGCATGGCGGCGATCTGTAGCCGGCTCAGGCAGGATGCCCGCACCACCGCGCTGCCCCTGATCGCGTTGATCGCCCCCGACGCCAAGGCGCAGCACATCGCGCTGCTCAAGGCTGGAATAGACGAGGTCTTCGTCAGACCGCTGGCGCCAGCCAAGCTGCTCGATCATCTGCACTCCCGGCTCGGCAGCGACCGGCATTCAGGATCGCGGCTAGAGGGTGCTCTGTCGCTGAGCCACGGCGACATCAATATGCGCATCGATTCGCATGACGTGCGTTGCAACGGCCGGCAAATCCAACTGGGGCCGATCGAGTTCAACATGCTCCGTCACATGCTTGAGAATCCAGGCAAGGTGCTGAGCAGGGAAGAGCTGATCGGCGCTGCCTGGCCCAGCAACGTTTATGTCGGCCCGCGCACCGTGGATGTTCACATCAGCCGGCTAAGAAGGTCGATCAAGCAGTCGCCGCATCACGACGTGATCCGCACCGTCAGATTGGGCGGATACGCATTGGAGGCGCCGGAGACCTAAGGAGCATCGTCCGACCGGTCCGTCACGACGAGCCGGTTCATAACCCCTCGACGTCCATTGCGATGGCTACTCGGCCGAACCATTTTCCGTGAATGGCGAGGCGCTTGGCACGCACTGCAGCGACCAGCCGGCAGGCGTCGGCTGCTTTTGATATTCGGCGATGGCAGCGGTGCACTGTTCGCGCTTGTCGAAGGTGCTGGGGAGAACGGCCATACCACCGCCTGGACCGGCGATTACCAGGTACCAGATCAACGCACCTGTCGATGTCATGGGAAAATCCTTGTGTGCCAGATTGGACGCTCTACGGGTTTTAATTCCCACTCAAAGTGGGCGGAAATGCGGGATCTCGACGTGACCAACCTCTCAAGATAGGCCCGCCGCCATATCGGTGGTTGTCGGAGCACGCGTCGTGGGTATTGGGGCTACTTTCGGGAGATGAAGTGGGGTGGGATAAGAATCGCAAACGCTGCGAGAGCGGTGAGGAGCAGATCGATCATCCTACAGTCCGCACGCATATGCGCGTGGACAAGGCTGCGCACGAAGGCGCTTCTTTCTCCCTAAAATGGCGCTTTGCCGACTAGCTGAGCGGCCATTCAGTCCGCCACACGCCGTCAAGGCCTTGCACCAAAACTTCTGCGTTGTGCCCTTGCTCGGCCGTTGCCGTTGCGGCTTTGATCGCGGCCAGTATGGCCGCTGAATGCGTCTCATAAGAATAGTCTTTGTCGTCGTATCGAATCTTGTATCGATCTGCGTCCTTCGACACGTAGTATCGTGCGCTTGCCATAATCCCATCGCTCCCGCGAGAAGCGCCAGCAAAGCATCTATGGCGCGCTTCGACAAGTAGCGGCTTTCGGTAGTGTCTCCGTTTGAAATGTCGGCGGCTGTCTCTTTGTAAGGACGCTTGGGGCGGTTCTGGGCTTTGAGTCCGATGGGCATCCGCTCGCTTTCTCAATGCCGGAAAACTCTCAGGCGAAATTTGCTTTCCGCCCGGTCGGCAATCCATACTGGCTCAAACTTGTCGTCTGAGCTGTCGAGGCGTGGCCTGACACGGAAGTTTGGCAACAAACGCCGAGTCAATCGGATTCGATACGACGACTATAATTCGCCCGATTAACTTCTCAGGCCCGCCTGGCTTTAATCCGACCACCAGATAGCGGAATGCTCGGTTGGCGGCCTCCAACCGATCGTGCCCCGCCTTGTAGTATGAGTGGAACCTAATACCAGCCGGCGGCTTGTTTAATGATGAGCGCTCGCGGCATCAATTTTATCGACCGTTGGATCGCGAATAATGTTCCCGAGACGGCTAATGCGGACGTGATCTCAGTTGACGAACTGACGCACAAGCTGGTCGCCGACGCGAAGGCACTCGGCATCAAGCGGGCAGAGATCGATGAGGAGGTGGACAGCCTCTACCGCACCATCCTGGATGCTATAATGCATTGCGATCCCGGTTCGTCAAAATAGTCGCTACGCGACCTTTACCTGCATGCAGCTTCTGAATTTGTGAGCCTGCTGGTGGAGATACAGCGGATCGAACGCGGAAAATTTGATAAGCGCCCTCAGGTTCTCAACCGTGACCATATGGCCGTTTGTGGTAATTAGCTCTTTGCTCCGTAATGCCTGGAGCGTCCGGTTCATGTGGACCAGGGACATCCCCATCGTGTCGGCGAGTTCCTGCTGTGTCAGCGGCAAGTCAAAGCTGTTGCCTCGCGCAAGTCCGACGGCTTCGGTGCGTATTAACATCTCGCAGATCAAGTGGCCCACCCGTTGCTGTGCCGGTCGGGATCCTACCGTGACAAGCCATTCCCGCAGTACCGCTTCGTCGACCAGAGTGCCCCACCAAAGCGCACGGGCTAGCGTCCTATTCTCGTCCATAACATTGCGGATTGCTGCGAGGGGAATCAACGCCACCTTGCAGGCCGACAATGCGCCGATGGAATGATCCATTTCCTCAAGCAATGCCACGTTCACGTCGCAGAGGTCGCCGGGGACAAGATAGGCCATGATGTTGCGTCCGCCGTCCGGCAGAAGCTTGTAGCGCCCTGCCCAGCCATCGACCAGCAGATGAACATAATCGGGCTTGTCTCCTTTTCTGATGACATCGCTGCCTGCGCCGAACTCCACGGTCCTAGCAACGCTCTTTGCAAGCAGTTCCTTGTCTTCGTCGGAGAGTTTTTTGAAATGCTCCAGTTTCCGGATTAGGGCTGCACAGCAGCCGCCCTCAGTGGTCATCGGAACTCCCTTTCGGAAAGCTGGCAGTTAAGCAGGGGCAACAGGCAGATGCTAGTCAATATTGGCAATTCGCCTCAGCAAGCGTCCTGGTCGCCCGTGACGATTTCCGGCAATTGGGCGCTTGGAAGTGGTCGTCATGCTTTCGGCTGGCCCGTAGACTGCGATGCTGGCGGAGATTTGGTTTTGGAAGCGAGCCTCCGCTTCGACGTAGAGACAGAGCGCATTCCGCGGCCAGAGCTCACGCTTAGGAGGAGGTCCGCCCGGTCCGATTGACCTCGCCATGAACGGAATCGTCGCCGAACGACTTCATTCAGCCGTAGTGGAGTGCGCTGGTGACGTGAATGACGCCCCAACGGTCGCAGTGGAGCGTTCGCAATAAGCGTCGCGGGCGTAGGCTCACAAGCGTTCTGGAAACATCAACCGTAGGTGAATTCGTAGATCTCCTTTCTGGTTTCGTCGACTACACGGTACCAGTGTCTCTGGTTCTGTCGCGGCAGCACCGGTCGATCGACAATCCGCTTCAGAGCGTCTCGCGCATCAACACCTACGGCGACGTGCAACCGGACGGGGCTATCGTTCTCCATTTCCTCGATTTGATAAGTCGGCATCGACCGCTCCATCATCTGAAAACCCAACTTTGCGAGAGGCAAAAGGGTTCCCGAGCGGATTCCGTCGCAGGGTTTGCCAGGGGGTGTGCGCGCCAAGTCGTCTGCTTAAGGAACGACGGCAGGCGCGGCTTGGCAGCCGTCGTCTGCCAACGGCAATTTCGGCCCGAGGGAAACGGGAGACACCAGGGTGCTGAATAAGCGCCAGTGCTTGGCAAAAGTGGCCGCGCAGGTCGTGGTTATCTCGGGCCGGTAAACGGTGCTGCGGTAGACTAAGCGGTCAACTTCTCCACCGTGGCAATGGTTGCTTTGGCAAGCGCCTGCGCCTCATCGATCAGGGCCGGTCCGTAGCATTGATCATCTCTCGGCTAGAGCAGAATCTGATCACTCAGGCTCGTAACCTGCGGCGCAGAAGTAGTTTGTGCATTGCTCGGCGGTGAAGCGGGGCAGCGCGTCGCGGATTGCGTCCCAAAGCTCGGGGATGTTGCGTGCGGCGGCTTTCCTGA
>NZ_VFVX01000057.1:0-21240 GCF_006442395.1 Mesorhizobium sp. B2-3-5
ATGAGAAAGTACGCGTATCTTGTGGCGATGCTGGGTGCGGCCTGCATCGCTGGTCTGCCGGCCATGGCGGCGCAAACGAAGGGCGACAAGGCAGCTCCGGCAGCAAATGCCGCCGCCAGTGCGCCGCAACTGCCTGGCGGCGCGTCGGCCTTGTCTGAAACCCATGGCGACTGGACGGTCAATTGCCAGATATCGGGCACCGCCAAGGTATGCAGCCTGTCGCATCAGCAGTTCAACAAGCAGAGCAACCAGCGTCTGCTGGCGATCGAGCTGTCGAGCAAGAGCGGCGACGACGCGAGCGGAACCCTTGCCCTGCCATTTGGCCTCGCTCTCGCCAAGGGCGTCACATTGACCGTCGACGACCAGAAACTCGATGGCAGCCTGCCGTTCAATACATGCCAAGTGGTCGGTTGTCTGGTCCCGGTGGCGTTCGACGCCAGTGTCACGCCGCTGCTCAAGTCGGGCACGACGCTCAAGATCGACGCTTTCGCGTCCGACACGGGACAGCAGGTGAGCTTTTCCATTCCGCTCAACGGCTTCGGCGGGGCGCTTACCCGCACTGCGGAGCTTTTGGCCAACTGAACGTAAAAGTTTTCCGCCGGAGAAGCCGAAGCATCGCCTGGCCACCGTCGAGCGGCAGGCAATGCGTGCGTCGCGTCCTGGTTAGACGACGATCGTTGTGAGGCGCTCGGCGATCAGGGCGGCGAGCCGTGCCGCCACCTCGTCCTTGGTCATCTCGGGCCACTCATCGACGCCGGTCTTCGAGACGATCCGGACCCGGTTGCGATCGCCGCCCATGACGCCTGAAGGGCCGATGCCGCTTTGGTGCGAGACGTCGTTGGCGACGATAAAATCGGCGCCTTTCTTCTTCAGCTTGGCCTCGGCATTGCGCAAGAGGTCCTGCGTCTCGGCCGCGAAGCCGACGACCAGGCCGGGCCGCTGCTTGTGGTGGCCAACCCCGGCAAGGATGTCGGGGTTCTCCACCATGCGCAGCATCGGCGGGCCTTCGCCCGCCACCTTCTTGATCTTCTCGCCGGCCGAATTCTCGGTGCGCCAGTCGGCAACGGCGGCGACGAAGACCGCGGCGTCGGCAGGCAAAAGCTGTTCCACCGCATCGCGCATCTCTTGCGCGCGCTCGACGTGAATGGTCTTCACGCCGGCGGGCTCATTGATGGCGACGGGGCCAGAAACAAGCCGCACATCGGCGCCCAGTCTTGCCAGTGCCGCCGCGATGGCATGGCCCTGCTTGCCGGACGAGCGGTTGGCGATGTAGCGCACCGGATCGATCGGCTCGTGCGTCGGGCCGGAGGTGACGATGATCTTCCTGCCAGCCAGCGGTTTCGGGCCGGCATCGACCAGTGCCTCGATCGCGGCGACGATCTCCAGCGGTTCGGCCATGCGGCCTTCGCCCGCCTCATTGCTCTCAGCCATCTCGCCCTTCGCCGGGCCGACAAAGACAATGCCGTCCTTGGCCAGTGTGGCGCGGTTGCGCCGGGTTGCCGGATGCGACCACATCCTCGGGTTCATGGCCGGGGCCATCAGCACCGGTTTGTCGGTGGCGATCAGCACGGTGGATGCGAGATCGTTGGCATGGCCATTGGCAAGCTTGGCCATCAGGTCGGCGGTGGCGGGAGCGACCACCAGCAGGTCGGCTTCACGCGACAGCCTGATATGGCCGACATCGTGTTCATCATTGCGGTCGAACAGTTCGGTGAAGACATGATCCGCCGAAAGTGCGCCGACCGACAGCGTGGTGACGAACTCCTGGGCGGCTGACGTCATCACCACACGCACCGCGGCACCGCGCTCGCGCAGCCGGCGGATCAGGTCCAGCGCCTTGTAGGCTGCAATGCCGCCGCCAATGATGAGCAGGATGCGCTTGCCGGAAAGGATCATGCCCGAGACCAGTTCTTGTCCAGTGTCATGCCAGCTTCAATGCCGGTTCGATGTCGGTATGGATGAAATCATCGCCCTTGAAAAGCAGCGGCATGCTTCTGGTCTTGGCCAAGGCATAAGCAAAGCAGTCACCCATGTTGAGGTTAGCCGGATGGCCAGTGCCGCGTCCGTAGAGTGCATAGGCCTCAATTCCAGCCTGCGCATGTTCGGCCGAGAGCGCGACGATCGTGACTTTCAGTCTGGCGAGAAGACCCTTCAACTCGGCCATACCGGCGGCGCCGTAGCGCCTGACGATAACCGTGCCGCATTCCATCAGAGTCGCGGCGCTCATCAATATCAGCTGTTTTCCGGCCAGGCGTTCGGCGATTGCCGGCGCTTCAGGTTCCTGCTTCAGGATGGCCACAATCGCTGAGGTGTCGACCACCACGGTCAGTCATCCTCTATGAAGGACCAGAGATCATCAGCGACTTTCTTCTGATCGAAATCCACTCTTTGTAAGCGTCGGCCGAATTCAAGGATTTCCTTCGCCGTAACGACATCCTCGTCATTTTCGCTGGCCGGCGCCACCTCCTGAAGCAACAGGCGTCTCGCCTCCTGCTCCATCGACAGGCCATGTCTGGCGGCTCGCTCGCGCAGCCTTTGTTTCAGTTCTTCGTCGAGATTGCGAATGGTCAGGACGCCCATGATTATTTTCGCAATCCAGTTGTCGGTTGAACTCTGATCTCGTCCTTGAATGTCAGGCCCTGGCGGTCGAAGCCTTTGGTGGTCGGAAGCCCAACGGATGCCGCCAGTACATCCCGTGCTTCCTGTTCCATGGAAACGCCACGCGCGGCGCCGCGCTCGCGCAGGCGCTGCATGATATGGTCATCCAGATTGCGCACCGTAATCCTGGCCATATGAGCACTCCACGCGCAATATAGTCTGGTCGGCAGTTGACTGCAATGACAGCATTGCTGTCATTGCATGCACTCAGACCAGCTTCCAGGCGATATAGACCAGTGTCAACGCGATCACCCACAGAGCGACGCGGCCGGAACGGCTGTACCGGGCTTCGGCCTTGCCGATGGCGCGCGCGGTGGTTTCGTCGAAGCGCAGCCCGTGCTCGGCCATCAGGTCGATCTCTCGCGACAGCCGATCGGTGCGCGCCGCAAGCTCCGGCGCCTGGCGGGCGAGCGTCAGCAGCGCCTTGGCGCCATCCCGCGCATCGAGCATCATGCCACGCGGGCCGAGGTTGCCGGCGATCCAGCCGCTGACCACCGGCTCGGCCGTCTTCCACATGTTGAAGACCGGATCGAGCGTACGCGCCACGCCCTCGACCACAACCATGGTCTTCTGCAGCAGGATCAGTTCCGGTCTTGTCGCCATGTCGAAGAGTTCGGTCACCTCGAACAGCAGCGTCAAAAGCTTGGCCATCGAAATGGTCTCGGCCGGCTGGCCGTGGATCGGCTCGCCGATGGCGCGGATCGCCTGCGCGAAGGCCGCGACATTGTGCTGGCGCGGCACATAGCCGGCCTCGAAATGCACCTCGGCGACGCGCAGATAGTCGCGCGTGATGAAGCCGTAGAGGATTTCGGCGAGGAAGCGGCGCTCCTTCTTGCCGAGCCTGCCGGCAATGCCGAGATCGACGGCGACGATGGTGCCATTGGCTTCGACGAACAGGTTGCCGGGATGCATGTCGGCATGGAAGAAGCCGTCGCGCAGCGTGTGGCGCAGGAACGACTGGACGAGATTGGCGGCGATCGCCTTCAGGTCATGGCCGGCGGCTTCGAGGCCGGCGATGTTGTTCATCTTGACGCCTTCGACCCATTCCATGGTCAGCACGTCACGGCCGGTGCGTTCCCAGTCGACATAGGGTACGCGAAAGCCGGGATCATCCCTGGTGTTTTCGCCAAGTTCGGAGAGTGCCGCGGCTTCGAGGCGCAGGTCCATCTCGATCTTGGTGGTCTGCGCCAGCGTCTCGGTGACCTCGACCGGCCGCAGCCGGCGTGACGACGGGATGTATCTTTCCTGCAGGCGGGCGGCGAGGAAATAGCTTTCCAAGTCGTGAAAAAAGCGGCGACGCACACCCGGCCGGATCACCTTCACCGCCACCTTGCTGGCAGCACCTTCGTGGAGGGTTTCGGCGGCGTGGACCTGGGCGATGGAAGCGGCGGCGACCGGGTCGCCGAATTGCGCGTAGAGATCGGCCACCTTGCGCCCGAGCGACGCTTCGACGGCCGCGATCGCCTCGGCCTTCGGGAAGGTGTGCATCTTGTCCTGCAGCATGGCAAGGTCGAGCGCCATGTCATTGCCGACGACGTCGGGCCGTGTCGCCAGGAACTGGCCAAGCTTCACATAGGACGGGCCGAGCCGGACCACGGCCTTGGCCAGCCGGTCGCTGCGCTGATAGGCGAGCGCGCGGCGACGGGTGAACAGCCGCGCCAGCCGCCAGCCGAATTTCGGCAGGCCGGACAACTCCTCGCCGGGCAAGGCGGCGACGACACCCTCGCGCACCAGCACCCAGCCGGCCCGCATGAGCCGAAATCCTGCGCTGACCGTGGTCATGGCTGCGCTCGCCCCGCCGATCCGTTGAACCGGCACAGAGCGCATCGAGCGGGGTAGATATGCGACGGCCTCAAAGCTTCCAGCCCGAATGCAGGGCCGCTATGCCGCCGGAATAGTTGCGGAAGGAAACACGCTCGAAGCCGGCGCGGGAAATCATCGCCGCGAAGTTGGGCTGGTTGGGGAATTTCGCGATCGATTCGACCAGATAGGAATAGGGCTCCCCGTCGCCGGTGACCATCTTGCCGATCCTGGGAATGGCGTTGAACGACCAGGCTTCGTAGGCCTTGTCGAGCAGCGGCATCTCGACCTCGGAAAATTCCAGGCACAGGAACCGGCCGCCGGGCTTCAGCACGCGGAACGCTTCGCTCAGGGCGACATCGATGCGCGGCACGTTGCGGATGCCGAAAGCAATCGTGTAGGCGTCGAACGTGGCATCCGCGAAGGGCAGTTCCTCGGCATTGGCCTCGACGAAATCGGTGTTGCCGGACAGGCCTTTCTTCTCGGCCCGGTCGCGGCCTACGGCGAGCATCGAACCGTTGATGTCGAGCACGGTGGCATGGGCATGGCCATGGCTGGCAGCGACGATGCGGAAGGCGATGTCGCCGGTGCCGCCAGCGACATCGAGCACACGCCAGCCAGGCCGCTTGGGCGGATTGAGCCAGGTGACCATGGCATCCTTCCACAGCCGGTGCAGGCCGCCCGACATCAGGTCGTTCATCAGGTCGTAGCGGTTGGCGACCTTGTGGAAAACATCGTTGACCAGGGACTGCTTCTCGCCTTCCCCTATACGTTTGAAACCATAGGAGGTTTCCATGCCGCCCGCGGCCGTGGTTCTCTCAACTGACATTTTTTTGATCCGTCATAAAACCGGCGGGACCATAGCCGATCGATGGTGCGGGCGCTATTGTTTAAGGCGCGGTGTTCAGCCGCGCTTCCAGGTGGTGGGTTTTCAAGACCTGGACTGACCGACGGGATGTTTGAATGCCTTTGAAAGCGGAACTGCACTGCCACATTGAAGGGGCAGCGGCGCCCGAACTCGTCATCCGCCAGGCGCAGAAATACGGCAAGGATACCTCGCCCTATATCCAGAACGGTTCCTTCGTCTGGCACGATTTCACCTCCTTTCTCGCCGCTTACGACTTCTCCTCCGATCTGTTCCGGACCGAGGAGGACTATGCGCGGCTGGCCGACCACTATCTGACCAGCCTCGCCCGCGATGGGGCGATCTATTCCGAGATATTCACCTCGCCCGACCATGCGACCAAAGCCGGGCTGTCGCCCAAGGCCTATACCGACGCGCTCGGCGAAGGCATGCTGCGCGCCAAGGCCAAGACCGGCATAGAGGGCCGCATGATCGTCACCGGCGTGCGCCATGTCGGTGTCGAGTCGATCGAGCGGGCAGCACGTTTCGCGGCGCGCTGCGGGCATCCGCTGGTCACCGGCTTTGGGGTCGCGGGTGATGAACGCATGGGCGACATGGAAGACTATGTCAGGGCTTTCGAGATCGCCCGCGAGGCCGGGCTCGGCATAACCGTCCATGCCGGCGAACTGACAGGCTGGGAGACTGTCCAGGCGGCACTCGACCATATCCGCCCCTCCCGCATCGGCCACGGCGTGCGCGCCATCGAGAACCCGGACCTTGTCCGGCGCATCGCCGACGAGGGCGTCGTGCTGGAATGCTGCCCCGGTTCCAACGTCGCGCTCAAGGTGTTCGACAGTTTCGCCGACCATCCGTTTCCCGCCCTGCGGGCCGCCGGCTGCAAGGTGACGCTCAATTCCGATGACCCGCCCTATTTCTGGACCTCGCTGAAGCGCGAATACGATATCGCCGCCGAGCATTTTTCAATGAGCGAAAAGGCGCTGGCGGCCGTCACCCGAACCGCTATCGAAGCGGCCTTCGTCGACAGGAAGACCAAGGCGATGCTGCTGGGCCGGCTGGACGCGAAGGTTCGGTGATCGCGATAGTGAGTAGTCAGTAGTCAGTAGTGGGCAGTTTGGCCATGCACGCATAGAGCGGTTGAAGGCCGGCGCTTTCCCTCAGGCAGGGACTCGCAAATCGGCTCACTATTCACTACTCACTACTGACCACGAACCATCACCACGTCGGAGCACATCATGAAGGGCGTCACCGTCGTCGATCATCCGCTTGTCCAGCACAAGCTGACCATCATGCGCAAGAAGGAGACCTCGACGGCCGGCTTCAGGCGGCTGCTGCGCGAGATATCGCTGTTGCTCGGCTACGAGGTCACCCGCAACCTTGAACTGACCACCACCACCATCGAGACCCCGATCGAGGAGATGGAAGCGCCGACGCTGGAGGGCAAGAAGCTGGTTTTTGCCTCGGTGCTGCGCGCCGGCAACGGCTTGCTGGAAGGCCTGCTCGACCTGGTGCCGGCGGCTCGCGTCGCCCATATCGGCCTCTACCGCGACCACGAGACGCTGGAAGCGGTCGAGTATTTCTTCAAGGCGCCGAGCGATCTCGCCGACCGGCTGGTGATCGTCGTCGATCCGATGCTGGCGACAGCCAATTCGGCGATCGCGGCGATCGACAAGTTGAAGGGGCGCGGCGCCACCAACATCCGCTTCCTGTGCCTGCTGGCGGCGCCGGAAGGCATCGAGCGCTTCACCAAGGCGCATCCGGACGTGCCGGTCTTCACCGCCTCCGTCGATCGCCAACTGAACGAGAAGGGCTACATCATGCCCGGCCTCGGCGACGCCGGCGACCGTATGTATGGGACGAAATAGCCTACAGTCTCCAGAGCTATAGAACGCCTGGGCGTATCGGGTAGAGCAGTACTTCTGGGGCTTCCAATGGAGATCTGGTTGTTATGGCAGCTAAGCTCGGATTCTTGTCTCGATTCAGACGCCATAGGGAAGACGTCAGACGGAGGGAAGACGTCAGACGGATCATCATCAGCGGAACCGGAAGGGCCGGAACCACCTATCTTGTCGAACTGCTTACAGAGCTTGGTCTGGATACCGGCGAATGGTCATCGAACGATTATTTCCCGGAAGCCAGAGCCGGCTTGGAGAGAGGGATTTTTGACCCAATAGGCCCGCGGATAATCAAGAGCCCGTTTTTATGTGAGAACGTGGATGCAGTTCTGGCTGCCGGCATAAAGATAGATCACGTGGTCATACCGGTTCGGAGGTTCGAGGATGCCGCTGCCAGTCGAGTTTATGTGCAGGAGGCAACAACTGGCTCGGCAGACGGCACCCCGGTAGAGGGAGGACTGTGGGAAACAGGCCACGCGAACGAGCAGATTGCGATCTTGTATCGTAAATTCGCAAACCTGATTGAATCGTTGTTGCGAAATGACATTCCAATGACGCTGATTTCCTTCCCCCGTAGCGCTATAGATCCCCAGTATCTGTTTGGCAAACTGTCGCCGCTGATACCTGGCACCAGCCAATCCAGATTTCAGGAAGCATTTTCCCGCATATCGAAGCCGTCATTGATTCATCAATTCGAACACGTAAGCCAGAAGCAAGGCGCTTGATACTCCTGCGGCCCCTATGCGTCTCGTATGGCGCGTACACAGTTCGTTTACGAAAACCTTCGGTTTCCGAGAGCGTTAAAGCGCCAAACACCATGTTCGGAGTAAGGGTCAGCCCTCAAAAGGTTGACCCATGCTGCGTACACTTCTCATTTTTGGTGCGTCTGCCGGAATAGCCGTATCCATCCCGATGATCTATCAGTCAAATCCTCAGCTTATCGAGGGATTGCTGAAATCGGCGATCGCCCCCAAGCCGGCCGCGGAAACCCAGCCGGACCTGAAGCTGGCGGCGGTGCCGGACAAACCGGCTGTAGCGCAACCGCTGGGCCGCAAGTTCGTGGTCGAGGCGGACGCGCGCGGACACTTCACCTCGCAGTTCAAGCTTAACGGTCGTCAGGTCGACGGCATGATCGACACCGGTGCGACGCTGGTTGCCATCAACACCTCGACGGCCCGCCGGATCGGCCTGTCGCTGAGCCCTTCCGATTTCACGCGCCAGGTCAACACCGCCAACGGCACGATCAAGGCTGCCGTGGTCACGGTCGATCGGCTGCAGATCGGCGCCATCCAGGTGGAAGACGTCCAGGCGGTCGTGCTCGACGACAAGGCGCTTCAAACCAATCTCATCGGCATGAGCTTCCTCACGCGGCTCCAGAAGTACCAGGTCGAAAACGGCTCGCTGCTGCTTGTCCAGTAATCAACCGCGCGGCAGGATCCGCCGCATGATGGTTTTATCCGCCGGCGGCTTGGAGGCACCGATCGCATAGGCTGAAAGCACGGCTGCGCCTGCGGCCTCGGCATCGGAGGGCGAGCGGGCGTGCACCAGCGCCAGGGCATCTCCGGCTTTGACTTCCGCGCCTATCGGGAGCAGCCTGGTGATGCCGACGGCGGGATCGATCTTGTCGTCGGGCCGGGTGCGCCCGCCGCCCAGGCCAACCACCGCAAGGCCAATGTCGCGGGCGGCTATGCTTGTGACGAAACCCTGTGTCATCGCCTTGACCGCGAATTCCGTTGCCGCCTCCGGCAAATATTTCTCCGGCCTCTCGATGAAATCCGCGGGGCCGCCGAGCACCGTCACCATGCGGGCGAAGGTGGCGGCGGCGCGGCCGCTGGCGAGCGTTTCGGTGGCGCGCCGCATGCCGTCCTGGTTGGACGACACCAGTCCCGCCGACTGCAGCATCTCGGCCGCCAGCGCCAGGGTCACGTCCTCCAGCCGCCGGTCGCGAAGACGGCCGGTCAGGAAGTCGACAGCGTTGCGCACCTCGACGGCGTTGCCGGCAGCCGAGGCCAGTGGTTCATTCATGCCGGTGATCAGCGCCGAGACCTTCAGCCCGGCGCCGCTGGCGACCTCGACCAGGCTGTTGGCGAGCGCGGTGGCATCACGCGACTTCTCCATGAAGGCGCCGTTGCCGACCTTGACGTCGAGCACCAGGGAGCCCAGGCCGGCGGCGAGCTTCTTCGACAGGATCGAGGCGGTGATCAGCGGTACCGATTCCACAGTGGCGGTCACGTCGCGGATCGCATAGAGCCGGCGGTCGGCCGGCGCGAGGTCGGCGGTCTGGCCGATGATGGCACAGCCCGTTTCCAGCACCGCCTGGCGAAACAATGCAATGTCGGGCTGGCTGATATAGCCGGGGATCGCATCCATCTTGTCCAGCGTACCGCCGGTATGGCCAAGGCCACGCCCCGAGATCATCGGCACATAGGCGCCACAGGCGGCGACGATCGGCGCCAGCATCAGCGAGACATTGTCACCGACGCCACCCGTCGAATGCTTGTCGGTGATGGGACCGGGCAGGTCCGACCAATCGAGCACGTCGCCGGAATCGCGCATGGCAAGCGTCAACGCCACGGCCTCGTCCCGGTTCATGCCGTTGAAGAACACCGCCATCGCAAAAGCAGCGGCCTGGCCGTCGGTGACGGCACCTGACGTCACGCCGTCGATAAAGGCCACGATTTCGCGAGCCTCGAGCCTCTGGCCGTCTCGCTTGTGGCGGATGATTTCCTGCGGAAGCATCAGTTCTCCAGGAGCCCGTCGCGGAACACGCGCTGAAGGACCGTTGCCAGCCGTGATCCGCCAACCGGCGCCATGTCCTTGGTCTCCTGGTGCGAAAGTTCGGCTCCGGTCATGCCGGCGGCAAGGTTGGTGATGACCGAGCAGGCGGCGACCCGCAGCCCAAGGAAGCGGGCCAGAATGACTTCCGGCACGGTCGACATGCCCACCGCGTTGGCGCCCATGGCGCGCGCCATACGGATTTCGGCCGGCGTTTCGAAACACGGGCCGGAAAACCACATATAGACGCCCTTGTGCAGCGCGGTGCCGGTCGCTTTCGCCGCGCGCTCGATCGCCTCGCGGATGCCGGCATCATAGGCTTCGGTCAGGCCGACGAAGCGGCGGTCGCTCGGCTCGCCGATCAGCGGGTTGGTGCCGGAGAAGTTGATGTGATCCGTGATCAGCATGACGGAGCCCGGCGGCATGTCCGCATCGACCGATCCAGCGGCATTGGTGAGGATCAGTTTTGTGATGCCGATGCCGGCAAGCACTTCCAGCACAGGCCGCATGGCCGCAGCGTTGCCGTGTTCGTAGTAGTGGGCGCGGCCAGACAGCATCAGCACCGGCATGCCGGCGAACAGGCCGGCGACCACTTCACCGGCATGGCCGCTGACGCCGCTCCTGGGAAAGCCGGGCAGGTCGGCATAGGAGACGCGGATCGGGTTCTCGATCCGGTCGACAAGGCGGCCGAGGCCCGAGCCCAGCACCAGCGCGGTCGACGGCGCCAGCCCGTCCAGCTTCTCGATGAGATGGTCCAGCGCCTTTTCCATCATTTCAGCCAGCCCGTCGTTTCAGCCAATGCTTCATTTCAGCCAGCCCTTCATTTCAAAATGTCGCCGGCGAAGCCGTAGGGGAATATGTCGCCCAAGGTCACGGTCTCGGCCACACCCGTGTCGTCGCAGAGATAGAGCTTGGTTTCAGGGCGGCAGAATTCGGCCAGCCGCTGACGGCAGCCGCCGCAAGGCGAGCATTTGGCCATCCGTTCGGCAAGGATGGCGATTTCGACGATCTTGCCGCCGCCGCCCATGATGTAGTGGCCAAGCGCGGTCGTCTCGGCGCACCAGCCCTCCGGATAGGAAGCGACCTCGACGTTGGCGCCGGTGAAGACGCGCCCATCTTCGGTGCGCAGGGCGGCGCCAACGGGAAACCTGGAATAGGGCGCATGGGCCTTGGCCATGGCGGTCTTGGCCGCTTCGAACAGATCATGCGACATTCAGTTGTACTCTCCCACGATCTTGTTCAAAAGCCGTCCGCCCAGTGGATTCCGTTCGCTCAGCGCTCCTTGACATAGGGCACGCCGCCGGCGCGGGGCGGGATCGCCTTGCCGATGAAGCCGGCGAGCAGGACGACGGTGAGAATATAGGGCAGGGCTTGCATGAACTGCACCGGCACCTTGCCGATGATGGGCAGCGGCGAGCCCTGCAGGCGGATCGACAGCGCGTCGAGGAAGCCGAACAGAAGGCAGGCGAACATGGCGTTGACCGGCTTCCATTTGGCGAAGATCAGCGCGGCCAACGCGATGTAGCCCTTGCCGGCGGTCATGTCCTTCACGAAGCCGCCATTCTGCACCATCGACAGATAGGCGCCGGCGACGCCGGTCAGGATGCCGGTGCAGATGAGCGCCCTATAACGCAGCCAGGCGACGGAAATGCCGGCGGTGTCGACGGCAGCCGGATTTTCGCCGACGGCGCGCAGCCTGAGGCCGAAGCGGGTGCGAAACAGCACCCACCAGGTGAAGGGCACCATAAGGAAGGCGAGGTACACCAGCAGCGAATGACCGGAGATCAACTCCGCGTAGATGGGGCCGATGATCGGCACGTCCCTGACGGCATCGGCGCCGGGCCAGGTGATCGCTTCGAACCGTTCGCCCGGCTGCAGCGCCGGCGTGCGTCCGCCCTGCTGGAACCAGGCCTGGCCGAGGATGATGGTCGAACCGGCGGCGACGAAATTGATCGCCACGCCGGAAACGATCTGGTTGCCGCGATGGGTGATCGAGGCGAAGCCATGCACCATGGCAAAGGCGACCGAGACCAGGATGGCCATGCCGAGGCCGAGCAAGGCCGAATGGAAGACCGACGCCGCGGCGGCCCCCGCGAATGCGCCAACCAGCATCTTGCCTTCGAGCCCTATGTCGAAGATACCGGCGCGTTCCGAATAGAGGCCGGCAAGGCACGCCAGCAGCAGCGGCACCGAGAGGCGGATGGTCGAGTCCAATGTCTGGACGATCGCGTTGAACACGTCCATCTCAGGCTCCCTTTCCCTTGACCGCTTCCATGCCGACCGACCGTGGGCTGAACGAGGCGAACAGCGCCTGGATGTAGGGCCTGAACATATGTTCGAGCGCGCCGGCGAACAGGATGACCAATCCCTGGATGATGACGATCATGTCGCGGCTGATCGCCGGCATCTCGAAGGCGAGTTCGGCGCCGCCCTGGTAGAGCATGCCGAACAGGATCGCCGCCAGCACGATGCCGACCGGGTGCAGACGCCCCATCAGCGCCACGGCGATGCCGACGAAGCCGGCGCCGGAGACGAAGTCGATCGCGACATTGTGCTGGTCGCCCATCACCGGATTGAGCGCCATCATGCCGGCGAGCGCGCCCGAGATCATCATGGCTGTGATGATGATGCGGGTTTCCGAAATGCCGGCATAGCGCGCCGCCTTCGGGCTGTGGCCATAGGTGCGCATCTCATAGCCGAGCTTGGTTCGCCAGATCAGCAGCCAGACCAGGAAGGCCATGACCAACGCCAGCAGGAAGGTGACGTTGAGTGGGGCCGAACGGATCTTGGCGCCGAACAGCTCGATGATCCAGTTGAGTTTGGGCAGTTCGGCTCCGGCAAGGAAGTTCCGGGTCTGCGGGGCTTGCGACCCGGCCGGCTTCAATGGCCCCACCAAGAGGTAGACCATGATCGAGGCGGCGATGAAGTTGAACATGATGGTGGTGATGACGATGTGCGAACCACGCTTGGCCTGCAGATAGGCCGGGATCAGCGCCCACAATGCGCCGACAAGCGAAGAAGCGACGATGGCCAGCGGAAATGTCAGCCACCAGGGCAGCACGCTGTCGAAGGACAGGCAGACGATGGCGATGCCGAGGCCGGCGATGTAGGCCTGCCCCTCGGTGCCGATGTTGAACAGGCCGCAATGCGCGGCCACCGCCACCGAAAGCCCGGTGAAGATGAAGGTGGTGGCATAGAAGAGGGTGAAGGCGATGCCTGTTCCCTTGCCGAAGGCTCCCTGGACCAGGATGACGGCGGCACGGAACGGATTTTCGCCGACCAACAGCACGACGAAGCCGGCGACGATGAAAGCCACGGCCAGATTGATCAACGGGATCAACCCATAATCGGCCCATGCCGGCAATTTGGCGTAAGGCGTGCTCATGCGGCGGCCTCCTGCTCGACCCCGGCCATGAGCAGGCCGAGCTCGCCTTCGGTAGCTTCGGGGCCGCGCTCGCCGACGATGCGGCCGGCAAACATCACCAGGATGCGGTCGGAGAGCGAGCGGATTTCGTCGAGCTCGACAGATACCACCAGCACGGCCTTGCCCTGGTCACGCATGGCGATCAGGCGCTTGTGGATGAATTCGATGGCGCCGACATCGACGCCGCGCGTCGGCTGGCCTACGATCAGCACGCCGGGGTCCTGTTCCATCTCCCGCGCCAGCACGATCTTCTGCTGGTTGCCGCCGGAGAAATTGGCGGTCTTCAGGCGCGGATTGCCGGGACGGATATCGTATTTCTCGATCTTGTCCTTTGCATCGGCCATGATGGCGTCGACATTGAGGAATGGCCCTTTGAGATAGCGGGGGTCGTCGTGATAGCCGAGGATGGAATTCTCGTTCTCCTCGAAGGCCAGCACCAGCCCGACATGATGACGGTCCTCCGGCACATGGGCGAGGCCGCGGTCGCGCAATTCGCCGGGATCGGCCTTGCCCGTCAGGTCGATCGGCTTGCCGTCGAGCATGACCGAGCCTGAAACGGCATGCCTGATGCCGGAAATCGCCTCGAGCAGCTCGGATTGCCCGTTGCCGGCAACGCCGGCGATACCGACGATCTCGCCGGCGCGCACGTCGAAGGAGATGTCGTCGACCATGGTGACGCCACGGGAATCCCTGACTGTCAGGTTCTTGACCGCGAGCTTGACGGCACCGGCTTCCGCTTCGCCCTTTTCGACCCTCAGAAGCACGCGGCGCCCGACCATCAGCTCGGCCAGTTCCTCAACGGTGGTTTTCTTCGTCTCCCGGGTTGCCACCATCGTGCCCTGGCGCATGACCGACACGGTGTCGGTGATGGCCATGATCTCGCGCAGCTTGTGGGTAATCAAAACCACCGTCTTGCCCTGTTCCTTCAGCTGCTTGAGGATGCGGAACAGATGATCGGCCTCGGCCGGCGTCAGCACGCCCGTTGGCTCGTCGAGGATCAGGATCTCGGCGCCGCGATAGAGCGCCTTGAGAATTTCGACACGCTGCTGCAGGCCGACCGGCAGTTCCTCGATGATCGCGTCGGGATCGACTTCCAGCCCATATTCGCGCTCCAGCCGCTCCAGCTCGGAACGCGCCTTGGCGATGCTGCTCTTCAAGAGCGCATCATTTTCGGCGCCGAGAATGATGTTCTCCAGCACCGAGAAATTGTCGACCAGCATGAAATGCTGGTGCACCATGCCGATACCTAGCGCGATCGCGTCGTTGGGCGTCTTGATCGACGCCGGCTTGCCGCCGACGCGGATTTCGCCGCCGTCGGCCTGGTAGAAACCGTAGAGGATCGACATCAGCGTCGACTTGCCGGCGCCATTTTCGCCGACGATGCCGTGGATGGTGCCGCGCGCGATCTCCAGATTGATGTCGCGATTGGCACGCACGGCGCCAAAACTCTTGTTGATGCCGATCAGTTCGATTGCGGCTTGCGCCATGCAGCCTGTCCCACTCTTATTTTTTTATCGCTTGGTCAAAATGCCTAGCATGACGCTCCGCCCATGCCAATTGGCCGGAGCAGCGTCCACTCTCGACAAATCCGCGCGCGCTTGTCAATTTCGAACGTGTCCGAAGCTCTCACATTCGCTAGTATGGCGAAGCCGAACTGAAACCGCGGCGCAAGGCATCGCGGTAAAAACTGGGGACTTTGCATGACCACGCCTGCCGACCGGCTGACGACGCTGGAAATCCGCGCCGCCGAGCAGGAAAAGACCATCGAGGAACTGTCGGGCCAGATCGCCGAGCAGTGGACGGTGATCGAGCGCATGCAGCGCAAGCTCGACGCCCTGACCGAGCGTTTCCTGGCGCTCGAGGAGCAGGCGGGGTCAGACGTGCCGGTGACCAAACCGCCACACTGGTAGGGTGGAGGGGAGCCATGGCCGGGGAGGGCGACCGCATGGCAAGGGCTGGGGACTATGTGCTTGGCCTGATGAACGACGCGGAGCGCCAACGGGCCGAGCGTGACCTGGAGATCGACCCAGCCTTCCGCGATGCGGTGATACGGCTTGCCGAGCGCATGCACATCTTCGATCGCGGTCGGTCAGCGGAGGAAGCGGATTGCTGGAAGCTGATCACCACACGCATTGCCGAACTGCCGCAGATGCGCGCCGCCGGCCTGGAAGACGTCAAGCCGGTGATCCATGGCCTTGTCCGGAAGCCGCATGGGTTCGGCGTGCATTCTCTTGGCGGCCGGTGCGGGATGATCGTTGCCGCTGCACTGACTGCTGTCTTTGCGGTCGGCTATCTGATGGGAAGGTTATAGGCCAAGTCCACGCGACATCAGCAGCATCGTCTCGCCATCCTGCTCGAATGTCTCCACCCAAATCCAGCCAAGAGCCGTGTAGAAGTCGCGCGCTTCCCAGGTGTAGAGATAAAGCGTCTCGACGCCGACGGAGGCCGCATGCGCTTCGATCGCGTCGACCAGCGCCGTGCCAATCCCTTTGCCTCGATGCGAGGTGTCGACGACAAGGCCCGCCAGCCACGGCGTCAGGTCATGTGCAGGTTCCAACTCGTGGCGCACCAGCAGACAGGAGCCAACCGGCACACTGCCGATCCGCGCAACCAGGGCCGCCTCGAACCCGTCGCCGGCAAGCAATTTCCGAAGCCCTGCGGCGTCGTCTTCAAACATCCTTTCGGTACCCGCGAAAAAGGCGGCAAGACGCAGTCTTGCCACTGCCTCGATGTCTTGTTCCCGCATGGGTTCGATTATCGGCTGCGTCACTCTCTCGTTATTCCCTCCGGACTGACAGAAGCTTCGCCCGATCCAGCAAAAACAAAACCGCCGGGCTTTCACCCGGCGGTTCGAAATCTGGTGCTTATCGATCAATACGGACAGGCGTTGTCGGCGGTGTAGTCGTGCACCTGGATCTTGCCGGCGATGATATCTGCCTTGGCCTTTTCGACAGCGGCCTTCATGGCGTCGGTCACCAGCGCTTTGTTGTTGTCGTCCATGGCGTAGTCGACGCCGCCTTCCTTGAGGCCGAGATTCTCGACGCCACCCTTGAAAGTGCCGTTCTTGCCGTCCATGAAGGCGGTGTAGACGGCGACGTCGACGCGCTTCATCATCGAGGTCAGCACCTTGCCGGGCTGCAGGCCATTCTGGTTGGAATCAACGCCGATGCCAAGCTTGCCGGCATCAGCCGCCGCCTGCAGCACGCCGACGCCGGTGCCGCCGGCCGCGGCGTAGACCACGTCGGAGCCCTGGTCGATCTGCGTCTTGGCGATTTCGCCGCCCTTGGCCGGATCGTTCCAGGCGGCCGGCGTGTCGCCGGTCATGTTCTGGATCACTTCCGTCGCACCGGCCGCCTTGGCGCCACCGACATAGCCGCATTCGAACTTGCGGATCAGCGGGATGTCCATGCCGCCGACGAAGGAGACCTTCTTCGACTTCGATGCCATCGCCGCCATGATGCCGACGAGGTAGGAGCCTTCATTCTCCTTGAACACCAGCGAGCGGACATTGGGCAGGTCGACGGCATCGTCGATGATGGCGAAGTTGAGATCGGGATATTCGGCCGCGATCTTCTTCAGCGCATCCTCCCAGGCGAAGCCGGCCATGACGATCGGGTTGTGGCCGTCCTCGGCGAAGCGGCGCAGCGCCTGCTCGCGCTGCGAGGCATTGGACACCTCGAATTCGACATAGGGCGTGCCGGTCTCGGTCTTGAACTTCTCGGCGCCGTGATAGGCCGCTTCGTT
This sequence comes from Mesorhizobium sp. B2-3-5, assembly GCF_006442395.1. Taxonomy (NCBI): domain Bacteria; kingdom Pseudomonadati; phylum Pseudomonadota; class Alphaproteobacteria; order Hyphomicrobiales; family Phyllobacteriaceae; genus Mesorhizobium; species Mesorhizobium sp. B2-3-5. The sequence goes on from NZ_VFVX01000057.1 coordinate 17,159, forward strand.
GAACGATTTGTCGAACTTGCCGCCCAGATCATAGAGGATGGCCGGCTGGACATCCGCGGCAAAAGCCGGAAGAGCCATTGCGGTTGCGGCCAGGAGGCCGAGAACGATACGTTTCATGTGATCCACACCCTGTCGGTTATTTTTTCCGTTACGCCCCGCCCGCCTGTCCGGTTCTGCGGCAGGCATGCGACGTCAGCCAGGAGTGTATTGACCTCCCGCTCGGCGGCAATCTGGCACGGCCCGAAACAAAATTCACGCGGAATTTTGACCCTTTGGAAAAGCGTGCCAAGGGCAAGCCGTGCCGGCAGTTTGGTCCTTGCGGATCAGTTGGCGGCGAACTGGCCTGTGCGCCGCTGCCGCTTGTAGCCGATGGCGTAGAGCAGGAAGGCCAGCACCGCGAACACGGCAAATCCCGGCTGGTTGAGCACCCAGGCAATGGCGCCATCCCACAGCAGTGGACTGGCCTTGGCGCGGACGAAGGTTTCGAAGGCCGCCCTTGTGTCCGGCGAGACGGCCAGCCAGCTGGCGTTGAGCGGGGTCAGCACAAGGGCCGAAGCCGCCACCGTGCGCGTGGTGTCGAGCACCGCCATGATGACGGAGACCGACAGCGCGACCATGGCAGCAAGACGAAAGATGAAGCGAAACATCAAGACTCTCCCCCGGCCGATCCTGGACGCTTCCCAGGGACCTCCGGCACGTATCCCGAAACGAGAAATAGAATGGGTATGGCTTGCCCGCAACAGCGATACGCGAATTTGAAAGTTCGGGCTTTCTCCTCCTATGCAGCCACCTAGCCCTATGCGGCCGGCCGACGCCTATGCCGGTGAGCGAGCCAGACGGCAAGAATGCCGCCGGCGATGGCGCCGACCACCAGCCCGGCCAGGCCGATCAAGGCGGCGAAATAGCCGCAACCACCCTCGAAGCAGCTTATCTCGGCGACATCGGCGATCACCGAACCGGCGAAGAAGCCGCCCCTTGCCTGTGCACATCATTCGGGTGCCGTCGTCTCAAATTCGGGTACGACGGCGGCTTTGCGAAACGCTGTGTGGCCGGCAAAGCGAATAGACCGCCGTTATGGCTTGGCATTCGCCGCGGGATCGACTAGATGAGCCCCGCGCCTGTTGCTTTGACGGCTCAGGTGCCGGGGAAGGATGCCCGCTGGTTGGGCGGCATCCATGGCGCGGAAGCTCCGCGCCGCAGCCCCAGGGAGATGCATCTCCCCAACCCGCACGGCGAAACCGGCCGGCGCGAAGGCAAGGACGGAGAGGTGGCCGAGTGGTTGAAGGCGCACGCCTGGAAAGTGTGTTTACGGGAAACCGTAACGCGGGTTCGAATCCCGCTCTCTCCGCCAAATATATAATAAAATCAATGCGTTAGTCGCTTCGTAAAAGTTCTACCTACATTTCTACCCCATGGGATTATTTTCCTAGGTATCGCGCCCGGAAGTTCTGTCGGCTCGTGCGCAGCGACTTCTCCCACTGATTTTCGCATTGGACTCCCTTCGACCGTTTTAATCGCAAGACTCCTTGGCCGATTTTTGTGATCCAGGGGGCATGGTCATTGCGCACGGCGCAAAAGCCATATCCAACCTGTAGATTCTACACTAGAATTTAGGTCTACCCCCCCAGGGGGCTTGCCGCCCCAACAGGACTCCCTCAACCCTGTTTCAATCGCAGGACGCCGCAGGGCCTTCTGGGCTGCCGCCGCACTCCCCACAGTGCTGGCGTCCAAAGACTCCTTAGCGCGGATTGAGCGGGGGCCTGCTCAGCCCCTGTCTAATAATAGCGTGCTCGTAAGATATACTTCCTGTATTGCAAGTATATATCGAGACCAGCATCTAAAGTATGGCTCTTTTAAGCCGTTGATTTCGTTGTCTTCTTCGTTCTCGACTGTGGGCGGATACATGCGGTATTATTTGCATGTTCACGGAACTACTTACTCACAAGGAGGAACATCAATGCAGACATTTATCCGAAGGCCCGAAGTCGAAAGAATAACCGGCCTCAGTACTTCCAGCTTGTATGAAAGAATGCAAGCCGGACAATTCCCGAAACCCATCCGCATCGGCCCGAAAGCCGTAGCGTGGTCGCTGGCCGAGGTGGCCGAGTGGCAAGAAAAATGTCTCGCGCTTCGCGACGCAGCAGCAGCTTAAGGAGTTACAAAAATGGCCGACCAAAATTCTCACACCATCCTGACGCAGGGTGACAAATACTACGCCGAGGGCAAGCCAAGGGGCGGTGGCGTTATACCGATCGCGGGCGAGGCATATCGAAGCGATGTAATCGCTTTGCACGCGGCCGATCAGCGCCGCCAGACTGAGGCCGAACGAGTGGCGAGCGAGTTGCTGCTGCTCGCGCCGGGCGCACCGGAAGATTTCGCCATCATGATCCGCTCATATCCCGTGGTGGCATCGTATCTGCTGCCGATCTTCCTGAAGGCCAATGGCGATGCGGAAGGCTAAGCGGCATAGTACGCAGAGGGAGGCCCGGCACATTCTCGCCGGGCTTCGCCTCTCCGATGGCAACCTCGCCGGTCAGGTTACGGCCGCGTCGGACAACGTCCTCGCGGTGATGATGGCGCTGATGTGGCTGTCAGCCGGATGGATCGAAGTCGACGGCACGTTTCGCGAACTCTTCGTAAGGCACTACGACGCGTGGCTGGCCGAGATCAAGCCCTCGAAGCGCGACCCGACGAGTGCCGTGATCGAAGCGTGTCAGGCGATCGACGCGACGATGCGGATCATGGGGTTTGAACCCACTCCCGAATTGATTGCGCAGGAAGCACGCGCGAAGGCGCTGGCGGAAGCGGAATTGCGGAGGCGCGGGTTCTTCGATGAGAGCCTCCCGCTTGAACTGGTCTGAGATTCCGAAGAGACGCGAGGGGCCGCGAGGGGCTCTTCCTGGGCGCGCAGCCCTCGCCCTCTTGGTGATGGTGATTTTGTGCATCGTGTTGGCGACCTGAAGGAGTGAGACGATGGGCACATTGAAGTTGAGCAGAGCGGGGGCGCCCGGGCACTCCGAGGATAAGCTCACCGAGGCCGAGCGACAGGTTTCTTCGTCGATCCGCAAAATCGGTGGCGGTTCAGACCCGGCGGGGGTCCAGCGGCTGCTCGCCGTCCATGCCGAATTGCTGGGTGCCATTGCCCGCGAGGAAAAGCGTCAGCGGCTTCGCCGTGAGGGGCGGTGATGGGCGTCGTGATCTCGCTCGAAGAGCGTCGGCGGGCGCAAAAGGGGCGGAGTGAGACGGAGGATGACAAGGTCGCCAGCCCAGCATTCGTGGCGGCCTTTGAGCCGATCTTCGAGGCCTTGGAACTGGTCGAAACCGTTCCGTTGCCGAAGATGGCGCGGGCACGGGAGCTGCTTCTGAAGGGACTGGGCGTGATGCTTGAAACGGAGAAGAGGAGGCCGAGCCGGTGAGTGAGGTAGCGAAGGCGACCGAGCCGTTCGAGTTCCAGGTGGTCGGCACGATCACTGAGGAGGATATGGCGGCGTTGACCCCGGTGGATTTGGTCGAGGCCGAGGCATCTTGGAAAGCGTGGGAAAAGCTGCACTCGAAGCCCACGAATGGCTCCGGGGGGCTGGTCAAGCTGTTCGGGGATCGGCTGACAGTAAAGCAGCAGCCTTCCGATCCCGCGCCGGCCAAGACGGATGCCGCGTCGGAACTTAGCCGTGTGCGAAATCCCAGCGGGATCGTGGCTTCACTGGACAATGCGGTGGTGGCGATACGGAAACTCGGAGTTGTCTTTCGGTTTGACGAGTTCCGGCAAAAGGTCATCTGCGAGGGTCTGGAAGAACGGCTCGGCGTGACGATGGATGACATCATCCTTCATGTGCGAAGGGCGGTGATCCAGACATTTGGCTTCGATCCAGAGCCCGCGCACACGCGCGATGCGATTCGCCTCTTGGCGCGGGAGAACTCGTTCAATCCGGTGCTCGGTTGGATCGAGTCGAAGCCCTGGGACGGCGTGCGGAGGATTGACACATGGCTGAGCGCCTATCTGGGTGCGGAGGACAACCCGCTGAACCGGGCGTTTGGCCGAGCGGTGTTGATCGCGGGTGTTCGCCGAGTTCGCCGTCCAGGCT
>NZ_VFVX01000058.1:0-19849 GCF_006442395.1 Mesorhizobium sp. B2-3-5
AAGTGCGTTCCCATGATGGGACCTGACCCGGAATGATCATCGAATTTTTCGGGTCCCCAGGATCCGGCAAAACAACGTTTGCGCACGCGCTCGCAGAGCAGTTGCGTGGGAAAGGCTATCACGCCAAGGTCGCTCTCAGCTACAAACCCGGCACCAGGGCCGGAAGCTTCGACCTCGGGATTTTTTTGTTCGTCTCAAGAATCGTATCGGCAATCCTTTCGACCGCACGAATATTGGTTTCTTCCAGAGGAAGGCCGAACGATCTTTTCATTTCATTGTCCTTGGTACGCCTGATACCGCCAAAAAAGCGAATATGGCGCGCTCGAATCTGGCAATATATCTTGCACCTTTCACGTCGCTGGAGCCGTGCGAAGCAATCGTCCGAAATCATAATATTCGATCAAGGATACGTTCAAGCGATTGGATCGCTGGCGGCATTCAACGGGAGCACTGATCATGCCACGCTCGCAAAGGCGCTCAGCCTCGCGCCGCCGGCCGACCTCACCGTCAGGCTAGTGGTGCCATCTGTGGTCGTGGAGAATCGCTTGCGGCGACGGATGGAGCGCGAGCCGCCGGCGGAGCGAATTTTCGAAGCTGACATGAACGTGAATATGCGTTCTCTTGGTGTGTTTGAATCTATAAATGATCTCCTCGCCATTTCCGGGCGAAAAGTCATTTCCGTGGAAAACGCCGACGGTCGATCGAAATTCAACGGCATTTGTAAGGTCGAGAAACAAATCATTTCCGCACTTTCGCGGACAGATAAGGGAGTCACGGCTGGAGGCCAAAGACAACGCTCTCCGAACCGTCCCACGGACGTTCCTCCCACGATCGCCGCGCCTTTGCGGAATAAGGATGTGGGCTCCCGGCTCGCTCGAGCGAGCGTCTTCGCTCTCTTGATCTATATCGGAGGTGCCGGACTGACCAGCCTTGCACAGCTGGCCATTGCACGCCTCATCGGGCCTCGCAACTACGGGATCTATTCCTACGTTCTGGCATGGACGTCCGTGCTCGCTTACCTGGCAACGCTCGGTTTCAACGTATCCTTGTTGCGTTTTGTACCTGCCTATAGAGCCAATGGCAGGCTTGATCTGGCACGAGGGGTGATCAAATTCGCGGTGCAAAGATCGCTGTTGGCGGCGTCGCTATTCGGGATAACGGGCGCTACCTTGGTTCTCCTTTTTTCGGATCATACGCAAAACGGACTTGATACAAGCATTATGCTTGGCATGGCGGCCGTACCCTTGATTACCGCTTATGCTATCGGCGCTACGCTTGTACGTGCTTTTGGCGGCGTCGTCTCGGCGCTATTGCCGGAGCGCATCGTGCGAGATGGGCTCCTGCTGGTGTTGGTCGCGATGATGGCAAAGTCCGGATTGCGGGCCGTTCATGCGCCGGAGGTGATGCTGGCGGTGCTGATAAGCTCCGCGATCACGGTCGGGCTGGTGTTCATCACGGCGGCGAAGTTTGAACCGCCCGGCCTGCGGCAGGCCCGGCCCAGTTACGAAGCGAAGGAATGGTGGTTTGCCGTCCCTCCGCTCATGCTCATCACCGGTCTCGATGTGTTTGTCAGCCGGGCCGGAGTGCTGGTGTTGGGGTGGACCCAGCATATCCGCGAAGCGGGTATATTCGCCCTGGCGTTGAACGTCGCGATGCTTGTGGGGCTCTCCCGCATCGCCGTCGCTACCATGTTTTCGCCAACAGCGGCCGATCTGCATGCCAGGGGAGACCGCAAAGGCCTGCAGCAGCTGTTCGCGCGCGCCACCTTGCTTTCTGCTGGCGGCGCCATCGTGGTGGCCGTCCCGTTGATGGTGATTGTCGAACCGTTCCTGAGCTATTTCGGTGAGGGCTACAACGCGGGAACGCCAATCGCTCGGGTTCTCATCTTGGGATATATCTTTGTCGCGCTGTGCGGGCCTCAGCAGAATCTTTTGGCAATGACCGGAAACGAATGGGCCGCCGCCACGACCATGATTGCCGGTGCGGTGGCCAACATCATAGCCTGTGCCTTGGGCGTCGCGATGTACGGCCCGATTGGTGCTGCCGTGGGTGTCGCGCTTGCGCTGGGCATCTGGAGCGTCGCCATGGCTATCTATATCGGCAAGCGACTGAAGATCCTGCCTGGCTTGGTGTTTGTCCTGCTCTCGATCAGGCCAGGCGCGATCGGCGGCCAGCAGTGGAATTGGTTCTTGAGGGTTGGCAAATGACAGCTGTCGATCCTGCCGTGATGTCGCTCACCATTGAACCGGACGCATGTTGAATAGGTATTGCGACCGGTGGTTCCCGCGCCCCTATGCTTGAATGAACGTTTGCCGTTCTCGGCTGGCGGGCCCTTCATGAGAGCCCGGTACCATTCGACGAAACGGGCGCATGCCATCCTCGAGGGCTGTCGCTGGGGCGAAGCCGACAGCCCGGCGAAGATCGCTCACATCGGCGTGGGTCTCCAGTACATCGCCTTGAGGTAAGGGAACGTCGACGCGAAGGGCGCGGCGGCCAAGGGCCGTCTCGATGATCGCCATCAGGCGGTTGATTTCTTCGGGCCGGTCATTGCCGACATTGTAGGTCCGGGTAGGTCCGGTATGGTGCCGAACTCGTGGCGGGATCGGCCGTACGACTGACTGTCCCAATCCGGATCCGGATGCGGCGGCATGGCAAGCAGGCGGACCACCCCTTCGACGATGTCGTCGATATAGGTGAAATCCGCCACACGTGGCCGTCAGTCCTACGGATCTCTGCAACGCCGCCGCGCGGTTGCGTTGCAACGCGATTTCCGATCGCGTGAATCCGGTGACACCCCGGCGCCTATCTCATGGCAGGACCGAAATGCGCCCCAGAAGCGCCACCAACTCCGCCTGGCGCCTTGTCTCGGTCTTGGCGAACAGCGAGGCGAGCTGGGAGCGGATCGTCGTGCGGCTGAGGTGCCAGCTGCGGGCGATCTCCAAAGGCGCGTCGCCATGAGCCAGGCGCAACGCCAGCTGCGTTTCCGCGCTGGTCAACCCGAACATTCTTTGCAATGTCTGAGGGTTTGCCGCCGACGTGTTCTCCCGATCCAGCAATGCGACGATGCTTGTCCCGTCAGGAGCGATGACGCCCGTCTCGTTCAGGATCACCGGCCTGTCGCCTCTGCTGCGGATCACCACCCATGACAGTGAGCCTGGCTGGAAATGCACCGGAACATTCGCAACCAGCCGCCTTAGCCCGGCAGAAAGCTCGCAGGCCGTATCGGCCGCTTCGCCCTGGCGTTCAAGCGTGTCTTGAGCGGCCGTGTTCCATTCGATTACTTTCTTGTCGCGGTCCAGCACGAGATAGCCGCAGCCGATGCGGTCAAGCATGCCGGTTATGGATTCCAAACTGCGTCGCTGCGGCCCGCCAATTCTGGCGTCTGATCGATCCGAGAAGTGTGTCGAGCGTACATGCCCAGTATCCCTCAACACAATATATTGGTTACCCGCAACCGTATCGTTGCGCCTGTCAATCAGTGTCATCGCTTCTACCCCAACCCTTGTTGCATTTGACGCAAGTAAATGACGTGTAAATTTACTTGCTTTGATTTCCGTCTTTCGACCGGGATCACACTCCTCTGGCTTGAATTTCGACACGGTTATAGAAATCCGCGTCAGGTTTCTTTCGCAGCTTTCGTTGAATGCGCGTTCCTGATGAGCCCTTCCGCAACTGATTCTAGTCCCCGGCAAAGGCGTGGCAATCCAGCAGTGGTATTAGGCTGCCCTGTCGGGGCCTAGTCTCGACGGGCTAGACGGAAGGTTGTAGTCTTGCGCATGGGTTCGCATCTGCATTGGCTGGAATCGAACGTGTCAGGCACCCCGTTAGCTCATGTGGCTTCCCTATTGGTGCTGGCAGTATCAATAATATTCGAAGTAACAAGTACGGTATACGTTGGCCAGGACATGGCGTTTATGGCGTCTATTCCTGCTATTATTGTCGTCGTATACCTCGAAGGCCGTTTGGCCGGGATCGTTGCGACGCTTCTCATGGCCGCCGTCGGCTTGTGGGTACGACACGTCCTGAACGCTCAACTCTCTGCCGAAGATTGGACCCGCGCCATTTTCCTTGTGGTCTCGGGCGGCCTGATAGCGCTTGTGTTCCACCGCCTGCGACAGGATTTGCGCGGGGCGCTTGAGGTTGCGGAGGCGAGGCTTGCCGCCATCGATGCGGCCGAGAGCCGTTATCGTTTGGCTTTCGAACGTGCCGCCTTGGGTTTTGCAAACACCAATCGACGCGGCGAACTGCTGCAATCGAACAGACGCCTCTGTGAGATGACAGGCTACGCGGAACGGGAACTTGCCCAGCAACCGCTCGAGGCACTTGTTCTTCCCGACGATCGAGATGCCGTGCGGGAGTTGTTGAGAGACGTGGACAGTGGCGCCGCATCATCCGCCGCGGACATCCGCCTGCTGAGAAAGGACGGCAAGATATTCTGGGCGCGTCTGGCCGTGTCTTCATCGCGGCCTGATGAGGTCTCCACCGAGAGCGTGTTCGTGGTGGTCGACGACATTTCGGAGCGACGAGCGGCTCGCGAGGCGCTCCGGGCTCAGAAAGAGTGGCTTGATCTAGCTTTATCTGCCGGACGCCTGGGAACGTGGCAAATCGATCTCAGGGAGGGGACGGTCGCGGGCTCCGACAAGTTCTGGGACATTCTCGGTCTGCCGCCAACGCCCGTCCGCCGCTTGGAAGAGCTCTCGGCCGTGATTCATCCGGCCGATTGGCCGAAGCTGGCGGCTTCGACCAAACCCTCTTCGGCGGTGAACTACGACGTCGAGGTCCGTGTCCGGCGGACGGACGGCCATGTGCGCTGGATCGCTCTGCGCGGACGCCAGGAAAGACACGGCGATCGCCAGTTGCGCATCGGGGTGGCTGCCGATCTCACCGAGCGCCGACAAACCACACTTCTGCGCGCGGCCGTAAAGAAACGCGAGCGCATCATGCGCGAAGAACGCCATCGGTTCAGCAACCTGTTCCCAGTGATCACAGCCCTGGTGAAGATGATCAATGTTCCCGAGAACGACGTCGCCAAATACAAGGAGATGCTGGTCGATCGGATCAAAACGCTGGAAGCGACGCATCTGCTCCTGTCAGGTCATAGCGGTATTTCAGGGATGCTCCACGATCTCGTGGCCCAGGAACTGCAGCCTTTCAAGGAGACACGGGACATTAAGATCAGCGGCCCTTCCATTGTCGTGCCAAGCGGCGCGGCCGAGAGCTTGGCAATGGTTCTTCACGAACTGACGACCAATTCGGTGAAATACGGCGCGTTGGGTAATTCGCAAGGCAAGGTCGACGTGAAGTGGGAGTTCGCATCCGACGGCGCAGGTGATGATGTCGTCTTGGACTGGGTGGAATCAGGACACCGCAACAATTCAGGCATCGTGCGCCACGGTTTCGGCTCCATGATCATCGGCGTGGACGGCGCGCCGCTCGTCGGTCATTCCCCGAAACTGGAAATATCGGAGCACGGACTGCGATATTCGTTACGGCTGTCGCGAAAGGAAATCGAACTGTAGAATGCGTCGTCCGTGAAACGGTCTCGTGGCGCTTTAGGTTCTCATCCTGGGGGACGTCCCGTTCCCAACCGCGGTTGCCCGCTATGGGCGACAGGCATCAGGTCACATTTTTCGATAGCCAGGTTTGCAGCAAAACCGCTGCTTCGGTCCGGTTTCGCACCCCAAGCTCGCGCAGAATGGCAGCCGCATGGATTTTCGTTGTCGCTTCGGCAATATCCAGATTGCGGGCGATCTCCTTGTTCGAATACCCTTCCGCCATCAGCTTGAGGACGTCCTTCTGCCTCGATGTCAGTCTAGCGAGATTGCCCGAGCTCACGCGCTGACGGGTCGGATTTTTCGCGGAGGGCTGCGCGGCGTAGGATCTTTGTCCGGCGGACGTTCGGGACAAGAGCGCCGGCACGTAGATCCGTCCCGATAGGATCTCGTTGACGGCCATCACGACTTCTTCATCCCTCTGGGATTTGACGATGTAACCGTGAAGTCCGATCGAAAGAGCGGTCAATATCTCGGAGCGCGAATCGTCTCCCGAAACGATCGCGAAGCGTGTATCAGGATAGGCGGACAGAACGTCGCCAAGAACTTCCTGATTAAACAGTCCGGGCATATTTAAATCGAGGATCGCAAGATCGATGGATGCCTGCTCCTCGAGAAGACTGACCACGGCGTCGAAACACGCAGCCTCGAATATTTCGGCACTTGGAATTCCAGCCGTAAGTGCCAGCCGAAGGCCGCGCCGATACAAGCCGTGATCGTCGGCGATGACGATCCGATACATTGAACTACCCCAACGCTTACTCGGCTCCGACGAGAAAACCCGCTGAAGCCTCCCGTTACTCTCTGTGATGAACCGAGCCGCGGTGGTCCCAAAATCGCAGCCAACCACTGGTCATGACATCACGATGATATCCACGGCGCTCCCATCCGAAAATATCAAGTATGGCTAATATAGTCCTAAATCGCGAAAAAGCTTCTGTTATTTTTTCTTAACTTTCGCGTGAGGTGCCTGCCTCCCGAACGATGCCGGGTGCCCGTTCCAATGTCCGGACGGTGGGGCCGTACAGCCTTTTGATGCCGGCACGACACATGCTGGCTTCGTTCGTCTCACGGTCAGGTCCTGAACGCTTGGATCAGCCCTTGACGTCGCGGCTATTTGATACCGGAAAGGCGTCGGATCGTTGCCATTCGAATGCACGACGACAGCCACCCCGGCGGTCACATACCCTTCAGTCATGATGTTCGGATTGCCGCCGAGAGTCGGATCGGATCTGACCGGGTGCCAGATCCGGATGAACTCGAACACGAAGTGCCCGGACACAGCCAACTGCAAATCAGGAGGATCGGATGAAAGCGGTGATTCAATGCGGTGGGATGGGTACGCGCCTTCGGCCCTTCACGTCGGTCTTGCCGAAACCCTTGATGCCGATAGGGGCTCGGCCGGTTCTTGAGTTGCTTCTGAAGTGGCTGCGGCGCAACGGCATAGAAGAGGTCTATATCACGACCGGCTATCTCGGGCACCTGATCCGCAGCGTCTGCGGCGACGGATCGCAATGGAATCTGAAGATCAGATACACGCAGGAAATGGAGCCGCTCGGCACCATCGGGCCTCTCTCCCTGATCAGGGATGAACTGAACGATACATTTGTCGTGCTCAACGGCGATGTTCTCACCGATCTAAGCCTCAGCCGGTTTGTCGCCGCGCACCGTTTGCACAAGGACCCGGTTACGATCGCCACGGCCTGCCGGCTGATCAAGATGGACTTCGGCGTCATCGACGAGATCGACAACGCCGTTCAGCTCTTTCGGGAAAAGCCGACACTTTCCCATCTCGTCAGCATGGGGATCTACTGCATGAACCCGGACGTCCTGCGGTTCATTCCTTCCGGCATACCATTCGGGTTCGATGACCTGATGCTCCAGATGATGCAGGGCGGCACAACCGTGCATGTGTACAAGCACGACGGTCTTTGGCTCGACATCGGTCGCGTTGACGACTTCCAGAATGCACAGGCGATTTCCTGGGAAGAGCAGTCGACCTCAATCGAGGTCGCCGCCGCGGCCGCATAGAGAATTCAGATGAGGCCGAACCGTAAATAAGAGTTCAGGAGGTCAAGATGCTCTTGGTGAGCGCCCCGATCCTAGGCGTGCCGGAGAAGGCAGCTCTTTCAAAAGTGATTGATAGCGGCTGGCTTACAATGGGAGAGAGGGTACGAGCTTTCGAAAAGGCCTTTGCCGACATGCATGGCGCGCAGGATTGCGTAGCGGTCGGTTCCTGTACCGCGGCGCTTCATCTCATCCTGCATGCATTGGGAATTGGCCCGGGCGACGAGGTGCTGGTGCCGTCGCTGACCTTTGTGGCGACCGCCAATGCGGTGCTGTATGTCGGGGCGACGCCGGTCTTTGTCGATATCGAGTCGGTCGACGTGCCGTTGATGTCGATTGTGGAAGCCGAAGCGCGGTGCACGCCACGCACAAAGGCGGTCATTCTCGTTCACTTCGCGGGCTATCTCGCCAATCGGGAACAATGGCAGCGGTTCGCCCGTGCCCGAGGGCTGCATATCATCGAGGATGCCGCGCATGCGCCCGGCTTGAGGTCGGTGGGGACATTCGGCGCCGCTGCTGCCTTCAGTTTCTATGGCAACAAGAACATGACGACGGCGGAAGGGGGGGCCGTGATTGCTCGCGACCCCGATCTGCTCGACCGGGTTCGCCAGGCCCGCGGGCACGGGATGACCACGGGGACGCATCAGCGGCTGAACAGTCGCACCCCGCAATATGATGTCACCATGCTTGGCTTCAACTACCGCATGGATGAGCTGCGCGCGGCGATCGGACTGGTTCAACTCGAGAATCTGCAAGAGTGGAACGAAATCAGGCGTATCCTGGCCGTCCTGTACCAGCGCCTCATCGCAGAACGTTGCCCCGCGGTGACAATTCCCTTCAGCGAGCCCCGGACGTCGGCTTACCACATCATGCCGATCCTTTTGCCGCGCTATGCGAGGCGGCAGGACATTATCGATGAACTGCGGACTCAGGGCATACAGACCACGATTCATTATCCACCGGTGCACCAGATGACATTCTATCGTGAGCGTTATCCCGGCATCAATCTGCCGCGGACAGAGGATTTTGCTCAGCGAGAGCTGACAATTCCACTGCACCCCCAGATCACTTCGCCTGTCGCCGAGGCGGTTGTGGCCGCGCTCGCAGCCGCGCTCAACAGCGGCGCTCAAACAGGAACTGCGGCATGAATGCGACGGACCTTTCCTTTCACCGGCGTCTCGTCTCAAGCCCCACGCATGGCTTCGCGAGACGCGCGATCGATCTTGCGGTCGCAGGCGCCGCGACCGTCATTTTGGCACCGCTGATGCTGCTGATTGCCGTAGCGCTTCTGCTCGAAGGCGGCCGCCCCGTCTTGTTCGTACAGACCCGCATGGGCGTGGGTGGCCAACCCTTCCGCATGTACAAATTCCGCAAGTTTGGCGTGGACTGCAGCCCCCATGGGTTCGCGCTGACCGTCGTGGGCGACAGCCGCATGACGACGGTGGGCCGGTTCCTCGCCGCGACAAAGTTCGACGAGTTGCCACAGCTGTGGAATGTCCTCAAAGGCGAGATGGCGATCGTCGGGCCGCGACCCGAGAGCCTGGCGTTCGCCGATTGTTTCCGGGGTGGCCTGGAGGCCGTCCTGCAATACAAGCCTGGCCTGCTGGGCCCGACCCAGGTTCTTTTCCGGCACGAGGCGCATTTCTTTCCACAGTCCGTGGATCCGATCCTGTTCTACCGGGAGGTTATGTTCCCCGCCAAGGCCAAACTCGACCTCTCCTATTATCCGCAGCGCACCATCGTCTCCGACATCGTCTGGATGCTGCGCGGCTTTCTGGCTGTTGTCGGCTGGGTTCCATCACCGCCGATCGACATATGAAACCCAAATGGGAAGTTCCCCAGTCAGCCAAGGGAATGCGCGGTCATGAGTTACAACGGCAAGAAAGTTCTGGTGACGGGCGCGGATGGGTTTATCGGCTCGCATCTCACCGAAGCGCTCGTTCGCAACGGGGCGGATGTCACGGCTCTGGCGCTCTACAATTCCTTCGACAGCCACGGGTGGCTGGACGATTTGCCGGACAACGTTAGGAGCCGGCTGAAGCTTGTCCGCGGTGATGTCCGCGACTGCGCGTTCCTGAACCGGATCATGCGTGGCCAGGCCGTTGTATTCCATCTGGCTGCCCTGATCGCGATTCCATATTCCTATGCGGCTGCCCAGTCCTATGTGGAAACCAACATCCTGGGCACGGTGAACGTCCTCGAGGCGGCGCGCCAATGGGAGACGGAGCGGGTGGTGCATACCTCCACGAGCGAGGTCTATGGAACCGCCCTGACCATGCCCATCCGCGAGACTCATCCACTACAGGGACAGTCGCCATATTCGGCCTCCAAGATCGGTGCCGACATGATGGCGGAATCCTACGCCAGGTCGTTTGACGTCCCAGTCGTGATCATGCGGCCGTTCAACACATATGGTCCTCGTCAGAGTGAGCGCGCCATCGTGCCGACCATCATCCGGCAGGCCCTCGACCCGAATTGCCCGGCGATCATGGTCGGCGACACAAGCCCGATCCGCGACCTGACCTTTGTCGAGGACACCGCGGCGGCGTTCCTGACTGCGGGCCTTGCCGGGCTTGAATTCGGCCACGCCTACAATGCCGGCAGTCAACGCGCGGTGACCATCTCCGACGTATTGGATCTTGTCCTCGAGTTGAGCGGTTCCAAAAAACCGGTCCATCGCGACGAAAGCCGTTTGCGGCCGCAAAATTCGGAGGTTCGCGCCTTGCTCGCGGACTCCTCGCGCTTTGAGAGTGAGGCTGGATGGCGGGCGCAGACCAGCCTGCGCGACGGGTTGCAGCGAACGATCGCATGGTGGCGGGCGCGCCTTAGCGAAGGCCGGGTACGGCGCGAAAAGGGTTATATGACATGACCCTGCTCCGCCGGCATGTTTTGGCGCTGTTGCTGATTGCCGGTGCCGTATTCCTCAATATCTATACAGCCGGCGGACGGGCAAGCAGCGTATCGGAGCAGTCGGCCGCACCGGCGGCGAAGAACCTGCCTGACTATCTGCGCGAAACAAAGGATGCGGTGTTCGGCACCGCGCTCGTGCGGATCACCAGACCCGGAATCCTCGGCCAAGGGATTGTATGCGGCAAGAAATACTGCACCCACCGTTATTCAAGCGCCCAGGCCTGGAACGCGGACCAGAGTCTTCTCCTTATCGTCAACGGTTGTGGTGCCATGTGCTTTCTCGATGGGCATACCTACGTTCCATTGTTCCGCCGCGACCGCTCGATCGAATGCGAATGGCATCCCAAGGATCCCAACCTGATGATTTGCGTTGGTGGCCGGCGGATTTCCACCTGGGCGCCACGCACCAATCACGAGGATATCGTGTTCGTCTCGGCAGCCTATCGCAATCTGCAGTTCGG
Source organism: Mesorhizobium sp. B2-3-5 (assembly GCF_006442395.1). NCBI lineage: Bacteria > Pseudomonadati > Pseudomonadota > Alphaproteobacteria > Hyphomicrobiales > Phyllobacteriaceae > Mesorhizobium > Mesorhizobium sp. B2-3-5. The sequence continues at coordinate 10,991 of NZ_VFVX01000058.1, forward strand.
GCCCTACAAGGGCAATCCGAGCCGAGACGGCAACCGCATCGCGGTGCGTGCAACGCGCAATGACGGCAAAGCGGTGGTCTTTGGCTACGACCTCAAGCTGCGGCAGAAATTCCCGGATATCGATCTTGCGCAACTTCCGGGGACCACCAACGCCTGCTCGATCTCCCCGCTCGGGATCAACATTCTGTGTTCCCAGGGATTGCCGGACGGCAACGAACCGAGCTTCATCTTTTCGATCGATGGCGTCTTGCGCCAGAAGTGGACGGAGCATCACCGGCCCGGTCACGGCGACATGACCGTCGATGCCGACGGCGCCGAAATCTATGTCGGGATCAGCAAATCGGACCCCGACAAGTATCAGGTGATCAAACGCAGGTTGGCCGACGGCAAGGTCACCTCGCTGATGAAGTACGGCGAGGCCATGCATGCGTCCCTCAGGTCCCTGGACAGGCCCGGCTGGGTGTTTCTGAGCTATGGCGGGACATCAGCCGAAGTGTCGAAGCACAAGGATTGGGCGCCCTATGCGCAGCAGGTCATCGCGCTGCGCACGGACGGCAGCGGAGAGGTCCGCCCTATCGTCAACACGCAGAACGCGCAGTTCGACTACTGGAACGAGACGCATGCCTCGCCATCTCCAGATGGCTCACAGGTGGTCTGGTCGAGCAATTGGGGCGTGCCTGGCGGCCCGGTGTACGATTTCGTTGCTCGTGTTGAATGGCCTTGGGAGCAGGTGTCGAACCAGAAGGAGATTGTTACAAATGGCCTTCACTAAACGAACCGTTCTTGCTTCAGTTGCCGTGATGTCCCTGACATCGATGGCCGCCGCGGGCGACACCGGGCCCTATCAGCTGTCACCTGGCGATACCGTCGAGATAGGGATAGCGCCAATTCCGGAGCGAACGCAGCGCGCCGTGGTCCAGATGGACGGCAATATCGCCCTTCCCGAAGTCGGGATGGTCATGGTCGCGGGCCTGACGGCGACTCAATTGCAGACGCGCATGCAAGCGCTGCTGCCGACCAAGATTTTTCATGCGCGCCTGCCCGATGGACGGGAGCAAATGGTTGTCGTCCAGCCAAGCGACGTCACCGCCGTCATCGCCGACTACCGTCCGATTTACGTGATGGGCGACGTGCTTACACCGGGACAGCAGGCCTACCGTCCGCTCATGACCGTACGGCAGGCGCTCGCCGTCTCCGGCGGCTTCAGCCTTTTGCGGTCACGGGCAGGCCAGACCGGACCCGATCCGGTTGACCTCAGGCGCGATTACGAAACGCTTTGGGGCGACTACACCAAGGATTATTTTCACGCCGCCCGTATCCGCGCCGAACTTCAGGACCAGGCGGACTTCGACAAGCAGACCCCACAGGGATCGCCTCTTTCGCCTAGCATCGGAGCCGCGATCGCCCAGGCTGAAGCGGATGCGCTGAAGATTGCGCTGGGCGATTTCCAGCAGGAGCAGACTTTTCTCGAGAAGGGCGAAAAGGACGCGGCCGATCAGATCGACGTTTTGCAGAAGCGCGAACAGGTCGAGGCCGAGGGTGTGAAGGCGGATCAGGAAGACCTTGCGCGGGTCACAAAGGTGTTTGAGTCAGGCAACCTGACCAACAACCGGCTCGCGGACGTCCGGCGCGCCTTGCTTCTGTCTTCAAGCGGCGCGCTTCAGACATCGGTGGAGCTCATGAGGGCGCGACGCCAGCAGGAGGACTACGTCAGGCAGCACGAACGCAATGACAATCAGAGGAGGATTGGCTTGCTGACGGATCTGAAGGACACCAACGCGAGGCTCGCCGACGTCACCGCCAAACTCCACGCCGCCAGCGAAAAGCTGCAACCGAGCGGAGCATCGGCCCAGCCATTGCCGATGGCCGGCGAAACGATCCGGGCCCAGGTCACCATCGTGCGCAAGGTCGGCGATGAGTGGCGCAAAATCTCGGCCGACGAGGACACGATCGTGATGCCAGGGGATACCGTCGAGGCCAAGTTCAGCAGTGATCTGCAGAGCGCGGCAATCCGGTAGGCGGCCTCGATCGCTGGCCGATAGAAACGGGCTTGGGAAACTCACTGTTCGATCAGGCAGTCGAACAGAACCGAACGGGAGATCCTGGTGAGGCTCAATTCCAAGCGAAAGCCGACGCGGTCGATGAACGCTGCTCAAATGGCCCAGCCGGCAAGTTATGCTTTCGATCCGCCTTTGGCGGCGCGTATTCCCTTGATCGGGTCCCGGACCGGTGGGCCCGGACTCTGGCAGGACCTGACGTCCAACCAGAAGGTCCACACGCAAGGCGACGGGGTGTCGGACGACTACAGGGCCAGCCATTGCGCGCCGGGCTATGGCGCGCATTACAACAGAACGCACGAATCCGGCTACTACGGCGCGCTGTGGGATAAAATCGAAAGGCCCCTGATCCTGGGCGTTCTTGGCCCGATGGGCGGAGCTGGTCGAAAGTGCCTCGATTTCGCATGCGGAACAGGTCGCATCACCAATGTCGCGGCTGGGCTCTTCGGCGAGGTGGTCGGCGTCGACGTCTCCAAATCCATGCTTGCCTGCGCGGAGGTTCCCCACAATGTGAGGCTGCTTCACATCGATCTGACGATGGAATCCCTCGACGAAACCTTCGATATCGTAACGGCATTTCGCTTCTTTCTGAATGCCGAGGATCGACTGAAACAGGAGGCACTGAAAGCGATAAATCTGCAGCTGAAAGATGGCGGACGGCTGGTGTGCAATGTTCACATGAATGCGACGTCACCCATTGGCCTGGTCTGCCGGCTGCTCAATCGGTTGTTTGGACGCACAATCCGCAACACGCTAAGCGAAGCGAGGTTCAAGGAGCTCCTGACCGCGTCGGGATTCCTCGTCGAGGAGGTGATACATTACGGTTATCTGCCTCGGCCGGGACGCCTCTTGCCGGGGCTGTGCGAGGCGTTGATGGAGCCTTTCGAGAAGGCGTCCAGAACCCTTCGCATCCCCGGACAACTGGCGCAGCATTTCCTGGTTGTTGCGAAGAAGCGCTAGAAAACGGAATCGCAAATAGCCCGGTGAAATGATTTGGAGCCGGGAACCGGCGCCTGCCCGCGGAGCGAATCACGCTCAAAAAGGATGATGCGTCGTCGGTCTCATTGACTGGAACGCTATCGATCCAGGCTTCCCGAACACCCTAAATGGCAGTTTTCCCCTGATTTGACGCGTCAGTTTCGGGTTTCTCTGGCTGGCGTCACGATTTCGCTGCATTTTGACTGAAGGGCACGTACGTTAGCGGGGCGTAATGTTAGAAAGCAAAGAGGGGAAACGCTCCTGAAAACCAAAAATTTGTCCATGGCCGCCGGAGCCAATGGGCCTGCGCGACTATTTTTTGCCAAAGGCCGCAGGTCATGACCCCCGGTGCAAGACGCTCGCCCGATCTGCGCGCCGCCATGCTTGGCACCGCGCCTGGGCTGATAGGTGTTGGCCTGTTCTCGGCGGTCATAAACATTCTCGCCCTGACCGGCTCCGTCTATATGCTGCAAATCTACGATCGCGTTTTGCCTTCGCAGAGCATTCCGACACTTGTCGGATTTACGATCGGAATGCTGGGCCTTTACGCTGTCTACGGCTTGCTGGATTTCGTGCGGCTTCGCCTCCTGGTTCGGATCGGCAATCGCCTCCACAGAAATCTGCAGCAAAAGGTCTTCGGCCTCGCGCTCTCCTTGCCGCTTATCGGCGGGCAGGATGCGAGCCGGATACAGCCGCTTCGTGATCTGGATCAGTTGCGCGGCTTCCTTTCCGGATTGGGACCGACCGTCATCTTCGACGCCCCGTGGATACCGTTCTATCTGCTGGTCATCTATCTCCTGCATCCTTCGCTCGGTCTGCTGGCAGCGAGCGGTGCGATTGTGGTCGTACTGCTCACCGTGATCGCGGAAATCCTTGGCCGCGGACCTGCGGCGCGCGCGTCCGAGACACTCGTGTCGCAACGGACCCTTGCCGATTCCGGCCGCCGCAACGCGGAGGTTGTGCGCGCTATGGGCCTTTCCGGGCGGCTCGGCCGTCGTTGGGCCGAGATCAATCAATCATATCTCACGCACCAGGAACGGCTCTCCGATATTGTTGGCGCCACCGGCTCCCTGTCGCGGGCGCTCCGGATGGCCTTGCAATCCTGCGTTCTGGGGCTGGGTGCCTATCTCGTGATCGGGGGTGAAGCGTCCCCCGGTGTGATCATAGCATCTTCCATATTGCTGGGCCGCTCGTTGGCCCCGGTTGACGCGGCCATCGCAAACTGGAGGGGGTTTGTGGCGTTCCGGCAAAGCTATTCCCAACTGGCAGCGGCGTTGGCCGCCTTTGGCAGCCATGGCGAACTCATGGAACTGCCGCGTCCACAGGCGATGCTTGCGGTCGAGGAACTGACAATAGTCCCGCCCGGCCAGCAAAAGCCCACCGTCACCAATGTCAGCTTCCACCTCTCCGGGGGAGCAGGCATGGCTATTGTCGGCCCAAGCGGCTCTGGCAAGACCACGCTTGTGCGCGCCTTGGTGGGTGTGTGGCAGCCGCTTCGCGGAACGGTAAGGCTGGACGAGGCCTCGCTCGACCAATGGGGGCAGGAACAGCTCGGCGCTCATATCGGCTACCTGCCGCAAGATGTTGAACTGTTTGATGGAACGGTTGCCGATAATATTTCGCGATTTGGCGGCAAGGGCGACGCCAAGGGCGTTCTGGCTGCTGCCAGGGCCGCGGGCATCGACAAGATGATCATGCGCTTGCCGGATGGTTTTCAAACACGGGTAGGCGAGGGAGGGGCGGCCCTGTCGGCCGGGCAGAGGCAACTTGTCGGGCTTGCCAGGGCACTTTATGGCGACCCGTTTCTTGTCGTCCTCGACGAGCCGAATTCAAACCTGGACGTTGATGGCGATGCCGCTCTGGCCGGCGCGATCCTGGCGGTACGCCGGCGCGGAGGCATCGTCATCGTTGTCGCGCACCGTCCTTCCGCCCTCACCAATATCGACAAGGTACTCGTAATGTCGAATGGCATGCTGCACTCCTTTGGCTCGCGCGAGGAGGTCCTGGCCAACGTTATCCGGCCCTTCCCCTCGGCTGCTGAACGGCCAGCGTCGGTTGTTCCGATGCAGAAAGGGGTGAGCGGTCATGCGTGAGGTCCTGTTCCATGTCTGACGCGACGATGTTTTCATATGCGCCGATTGGCGATGGCAGCCGAAGGACCGAAGCCAGTTCGGCCGATGCGCCGGATGACATCCGGGCCAACCTGATACTGGGCGTGGCGGTCACGGTTCTGTTGATCGCCGGCGGAGGGCTTTGGCTTGGTTTGACCAAGATCGCCGGCGCGGTGATTGCGCCTGCCACGGTGGTGGTCGAAAGCAATATCAAGAAAGTCCAGCATCTGAACGGCGGCACGATCGGCGGTATCTTCGCGCAAGATGGGGACCATGTGCGGGCTGGCGATGTGGTGGCCAGGCTGGACGACACGCTGACTCGGGCCAACCTGCAGATAATCACTGAGGATCTCGATCGCGCGACCGTTCGCCTCGCGCGGCTGGAAGCCGAGCGGCAAGGCCTGCCGGATATGCAGCTTCCGTCCAGCCTTCAGACGCGGATGAGCGACCCGGGACTGGCTGCACTCGTCAGCGGCGAGCGCGTTCTGTTCGAAAGCCGCGCTGCGGCGTTGACGGGGCAGAAGGCACAGTTGCAAAGCCGCTCAAAGCAACTCGAACGCCAGATCGATGGTCTCAAGGCACAGCAGACCGCGGAAGATCAATCCGTGACCCTGCTGGACGCGGATCTTGTCGACGTCCAGGCACTTTTTTCCAAAAAACTGGTGTCCAAGGAGCGGCTGAGCAACATCAGGTTGGATGCCACCCGGGCGCACGGAGAGTCAGGGCGTCTCGCGGCGGCGGTCGCCGAGGCGCAGGCCCGGATCAGCGAGACCGAATTGCAAATCCTTCAGCTCGATGAACAAAGGCGCAGTGAGGTAACCAGCGAACTACGCGAAACGGAAGCCAAGCAGACCGAACTCAACGAGCGCAAGGTTGTGGCGCAAGACGAGTTGACCAAAACCACCATCCGCGCTTCCCAATCGGGAACGGTGCAGGAATCCACCATCCACACAATCGGCGGCGTGATCGCTCCTGGGGAAGTGCTCATGATGATTGTTCCCGACGCCGACAACCTCGTCGTCGACGCGCTGATCCCTCCCTCACGCATAGATGACATTCGTCCAGGCCAGCGGGTCTCGATCCGTTTTCCGGCTTTCGATTCCGGCACCACGCCTGCTTGCCAGGGATCGGTCAAACGCATCTCGGCCGATCTGATCAAGGATCAACAGCGCCAGCTCTCGTATTTCTCGGCGCGTATCAACGTCGAGAACAAGGCGGCCTGCCTGACCGATGCCAAGGTGCTCAAACCGGGCATGCCGGCGGAGGTTCACATAAGCACCGACGAACGCAGCGTCTGGTCCTATCTGCTGAAGCCGCTTACGGATCAGATGTCCCGGGCCTTCCGCCAATGAATCACCGGAAGCGAGCCGCAAATACGAGCGACGCTTCCTCCTAAAGCAATTCCAGAAAACGGAGCGGTTTTCCGTCCGGGATTGCATAAAAACAAAGAGTTAGAGCGGGTCAACGATTCTATCAAACGCTGAACCTCTCTAAGACCCGGTGAGCGCCCTGCGGCGAACGCGGCGCGCGGCCCGCGCTGTTCGCTCCGCCGTTACGGGAGCCTTGGCCACATCGTTCTTGTGCGGCAAGGCGTTCGTGGCCACATGGAGTCTCTCGAAGGGCAGCAATTCCCTAATCCGGGCGTTGACCAATGCAATTTCGGCCCGCAGGTCTTCGCATTCCTGCCGGCGGATATCGAGTTGTATCTGATCGGACGCCTGCTGCAGTGAAAGCTGTGAGAAATTGGCGGTTAGCTTCGAAAGGTTCTGCTTGTCGGTCTCAGCCTCCTTGGTGAGAGCAGCCAACCTCTCATCCGCGACCTGCTTTTCCGCCAGCGCGTCGCTCCATTGAAGCTTGAGCTTGGCGATCTCGTCCGAGGCTCCTTTATTTGCGCTTGATGCGAGCTCCAGTCGCGCCTGGAGGTTCTGAATCTCGGAACGCAATCCTCTGATCTCGGCACGGTAGCGTTCGATCTCGGCGTTCTTGTCCGCCTCCGTGATACGGGCGGCTTCCGTCACCTCCGACAGTTTCGCCTGGGCGACCTCAAGCGACGTATGGAGCCGTGTCGCTTCCTTTTCGCTCTTGCCGAGCGCACCCAGCATTTCGGAGTTTCGCGCCGCTTCGTTGGCATGGATCGTGGAGAAGGCGTCGAGTCTGTGCCTCGCTTCATCTTCCCGCTTTAGCGCCTTTTCGAGGTCGATCGACAGGCTGACATTCTTTTCCCGCAGCAGTTTGTTTTCGCGCGCGCGCCTGTCAGCCTCGACGGTTACGGCGGCAAGCGTGTTTGTGAGGTCTCCAAATTCCGCTTCGCTTTTTGCGGTCGCGTTCGCTGCCTCCACGAGTTCCAGCCTTGCCGCGGCCAGTGCGCCGCGAAGCGCTTCGCTGTCTTGAACCAGGCTTGCCTCGCGCTGCTGCAAAGTCTCCACAATGCTTTCCCGCTCATACTGCCTTCGGTTCAGGTCGTTGAGCTTGTCCGACAGGACCCTTTGCTCCGCGGTCAGGCTCTGATTCGCCAGTTCCAGTTCGTTGGCGCGGAGAATGTCGGCGTGAAGAATGTGGAAGAATTCGCGGGTCAGGTGATGCGTGCTTGCGATCTCCGAAAGTCTGGCGTTGATTTCCTCGAAATGGAGCTTCGCATCGCGAAACAGCCCATCGAAGGACGTCAAGGCAGCCATACGGCTCTGCGTGTGAGAGGTCAGCCGTCGCGCGCTTTCCGGGGTGCTCGCGTCGTCTCCGGTTTGCGCGCCGTCGTTCTGCTCCACGGGCGCCTCGCCCAGGACATCGTTCTCTGCCGGCGACAACAGGTCATCCAAATCAATGCACTCGTCGACAGCGTCGGCCAAGTCAGCTTCGAGTTCCTCGAACGACTTCTCCGCATTGTCGGCACGCCTGATCAGATCCCTGAGCTTCATGCTCTACATCCCCCTACGGCATGCCTGGACCCAGCAAGGCACGCGGACTGAGATATCTTTTGTATCGGGAGATCCGTTGAGCGTCTTCGTGCAATCAAACGATGCCAAGCTCCGGCGATTTAGCTCTGTCACCGCAGGAGTCGTCGAGAACTCGCGGGCGGCAGGCCTGAGGTTTGATGGTCGTCGATCACCTGCAAGGGCTGCCTTGGAGGCTCTCGCGTCAGGCAGCCCTTATTGCGTTCATCCTGAGGTCACCTGTTGCCTGAATTCAGCGCCGCTTTATCGGGCGGCCCGACAGCCTCTTGGAGGGGGGCATCAGGCGGCCGGGCCTAACCGGCTGTTGGGTGTGTTTTGGTTCGCCGGCTGAGCCACCCTGCACCTCATCCGATGAACGCGCATCATTCAAACGAACACTGCCGTCGCGATAGCATCACTCAAACCAGCTGCGTCAGGCCCAAGCCCGGACCAGCGTCCACTTGGATCACGTCGGTTTCAAGCACGACAGTCCGGGCTCCGATTAACGCATTGGGCTCCTTCAAATGAACGATCAGCCGGTAATCAAGGAGGGATAGTGTGGCTCTTACGGCAATAGGGCCGGGATTCTGCCGGCAATGGAGGCAACGCCATGTGCGGTATCGTTGGGATCGTCGGCCACTCGCAGGTTGCGCCACTCATCCTCGCTACGCTGAAGCGTCTGGAATACCGCGGCTATGACTCGGCCGGCGTCGCCACCATCGAGCGTGGCGAGCTTGCCCGCCGGCGCGCCGAGGGCAAGCTGGTCAATCTCGAGCGCCGGCTCAG
>NZ_VFVX01000059.1:0-19657 GCF_006442395.1 Mesorhizobium sp. B2-3-5
GCGACGTCATTGTGGCGGAAGATCTTCTTCTCGGCGCCCGAGCGCCGCACGCCCTCGATCATCGAGGCATGGTTCAGCTCGTCCGAGATGATCAGGCAATTCGGCAAAAGCCGCGCGATGGTCGAGATCGACGCTTCGTTGGAGACGAAGCCGGACGTGAAGACGAGTGCTGCTTCCTTGCCGTGCAGGTCGGCAAGCTCATGCTCGAGCTCGACCAGCGGGTTGGAAGTGCCCGAAATGTTGCGGGTGCCGCCGGCGCCCGAGCCCATCTTGCCGGCCGCGTTCTGGAACGCGGCGATGACGTCGGCGTGCTGGCCCATGCCGAGATAGTCGTTGGAACACCAGACGGTGATTTCCTCGGCGCGGCCGTTGGAGCGCCAGATGGCGCGCGGAAACTTGCCCGCGATGCGCTCGAGGTCGGCGAAGACGCGGTAGCGACGCTCGGCATGGAGCTGGTCGATCGCTTCTTCGAAGAACCGCTGGTAATTCATGTCGACTTCCCAATTTTGCGCGGGATCATAATCATTGGCCGATTGGTCGTCCACCGGGCCATTTTGGTCAAAATGCCACGCCCCGCGCCTGTTCCTAACGATGGCGGATCGTGGCCTATTCCCCGTTCACGACACGCTCTCTGGATCACTTTTGTTTCAGCACGATGCCACATCAAGTGAACGCCGGTTACGAAGGGTTCTAATGGCCATCCGGCAGGCTTTCCAGTAAGGCGACGTTTGAGACAGTTTCCGATAAATCTTGGGTAAGCGAGGACTTGGGATGACGGTTTTGGTGACAGGTGGTGCCGGCTACATCGGCAGCCACATGGTCTGGGAATTGCTGGATGCGGGCGAGAGCGTGGTCGTTCTCGACCGGCTTTCCACCGGCTTCGAATGGGCGGTGGCGCCTGAAGCAAAGCTGGTCGTCGGCGATGTCGCCGACAAGGAGTTGGTCGGCTCGATCATCCGGGACAACAAGGTCGACGCGATCATCCATTTCGCTGGTTCCATCGTCGTCCCGGAATCTGTCGCCGACCCCCTCGGCTATTACGAGAACAACACCTGCAAGACACGCACGCTGATTGAGACCGCCGTGCGCGAAGGCGTGCCGAATTTCATCTTTTCCTCGACAGCCGCCGTCTATGGCGGCGCCGGGCTGGAGCCGGTGCGCGAGGATGCCCGCCTGGCGCCGGAATCGCCCTATGGCCTGTCCAAGCTGATGAGCGAATGGATGCTGCGCGATGCTGGCCAGGCGCACGGTCTGCGCTATACCGCGCTGCGCTACTTCAACGTTGCCGGCGCCGACCCGAAGGGCCGCACCGGGCAGTCGACGCCGGGCGCCACCCACCTGATCAAGGTCGCTTGCGAAACCGCGCTCGGCAAGCGTCCGTTCATGCAGGTCTTCGGCACCGATTATCCGACGCCTGACGGCACCTGCATGCGCGACTATATCCATGTCAGCGATCTGGCGGCGGCGCATCGGTTGGCCCTGCAGCGGCTGCGCGCCGGGGGACAAAGCCTCGTCGCCAATTGCGGCTACAGCCATGGTTATTCGGTGCTCGAGGTGATCGACAGTGTGCGCCGCGCCTTCGGCCGGGATTTCGAAGTGAGGATGGGCGACCGGCGTCCCGGCGACGCCGCGGCCGTGGTCGCCAACTCGGACCTCGCCCGCGCGGAACTCGGCTGGACGCCGCAACGCGACGATCTCGACCAGATCGTCGCCGACGCGCTCGCCTGGGAACGCATCCTGACCGGCAAGAACTCCGCGCGGGGCTGAACCACAGCCCTCCTTTTGGATGCGCCAAGGACGCCGCACGCCTGATGATTTTGTGCGTGATCCGTGCCGAACTCCAGTTCCGGGTCATGCGCGGGGAGCTGTTGGGCCAAGGGCTCGCGGGGCGCATTCATACGCGGTATTGAGGCTCATCGGGAGGCGGTGCGCGGAAGCTTCCGCCGGCATGACCTTTGGGGAGGCGCATGAAGATTTTGGTGCTCGGAGCCGGTGTCGTGGGCACGGCGGCCGCTTACTATCTGGCAAGCGACGGCCACGACGTGACGGTCATCGAGCGCCATGAGGCGGCGGCGCGCGGCACCAGCCGGTCGAACGCAGGTCTGGTCTCGCCGGGCGACGCCACCGCCTGGGCCTCGCCTTCTGCGCTGAAGACCTTCCTGCGGGGGCTCTGGAACCATGATCTCGGTATCAAGGTCAGGCTGAGTCTCGATCCCTATTTCTACGCCTGGAGCCTGCGTTTTCTGCGCGAATGTACCGTGGCGCGCATGCGCGCCAACACCAGCGTCAAGCTGCGGCTGGCGCTCTATTCGCGCGATTGCATCAACGCCGTCTCGGAGACCACCGGCATCCACTACGACGAGCGCAAGCGGGGCATCCTCTACTTCTTCCGTTCGCAGAAGAGCCTCGACACAGGCACCGAGAATTACCGCTATCTCGGCGAGCACGGCCTGCCGATCGAGATCGTCGGCCGCGACCGGCTGGTCGAACTGGAACCGGGGCTGGCCGGCGTCAAGGAAAAAATCGCCGGCGGTGTCTACTCCCCGATCGACCAGACAGGCGATTCCAAACAATTCGCCGACAAGCTCGCCGCCTATGCGGTGGAAAAACTCGGGGTCAAATTCCTGTTCGGCACGACGGTTCAGGGCCTCGACGTCGAGGGCGACCGGGTGCGGGCCGTGATGACCTCCGCCGGACCGGTCACGGCTGACGCCGTCGTCATTTCCATGGGGCCGGAAAGCGGCCTGCTCGGCCGCCGTTACGGCATCGACCTGCCTGTCTATCCGGTGAAGGGCTATACCGTGACCGTCCCGCTCGAGGACGAGAACAAAGGACCGACCATGGGCGGCGCCGACGAGGATCGGTTGATCGGCTATTCGAGGCTGGGAAACCGGCTGCGGATGTCGTCGACGGCGGAATTCACCGGCTTCGACCGCAGCTTCAAGCCGCGCGATTTCAGCTCCATCCTGAACACCGGCAAGGATTTGTTCCCGGGCGCGTTCGACGAGAAAAAAGCGTTGCTTTGGGCAGGGCTGAGACCGATGATGCCGAATTCGGTGCCTGTCTTCGGCCAGGCGAAATACCGCAACCTCTATCTCGACACCGGCCATGGCCATCTCGGCTGGACCATGGCCTGCGGCTCCGGAAAATTCCTGTCCGACCTCGTCGCCGGTAGAAAACCTGAGATCGATCCGCAGGGACTGCTTTATGGGACGGCGCCGCGCTGACGTGCCTTCATTGCCGAGGTTGGCGCCTGTCAAGCAAGGCTGGGTAGCGATGCCGCAACTTATGCCCTGACGGCCCTTTGCCACGCCCTTGCATAGTCGCCCCAATCCCCATCGGCCGGCGGCTCAGTTCGCTCGCCTTTGCTCATCACCGCGACGCCGTCCAACGCCAGCAGCGCCGCGCCGATGCTGGTGCCGGTCGAGGTCTCCGATGCGATGACCGGTCTGCCTGTCGCTGCCGCCAGCATGCGGATGAAAAGCCGGTTTTGGGCAAAGGGCCCCTCGACCGTCGTCGGACCATCGCCGCCTATGAGGTCCAGGCAGATCGCGGTCATCAGCGCGAGGTAGAACGAAATCGCGGCAAAACGCTGCCCGGGACTGGAATTCTCCGCATTGCTCCACAGCGCGGTGCGATGCGGGAATGGCCCGGAACCCTGCTGAGTGGAAGGCAGCAGCAAGGCCTGCCGCGCCAGCACGGCGGCGACATCGTCTTCGCTCCATTCCTGCGGTTGACCGTCGGTAAGCGTCGAAAACTCGCGACCGCCCATGAAGCGCGCCGAGGGCACCGGATCGCCGAGCGCATTGACATTGACCAGCGTGTCGCGCGCCGGGTCGAGCGCGACCGCCCTGCCGCCGACCGCCATCGACACCACCCAGGTGCCGGTCGAGACGACCGAGAACGGCGGCGCATCGGATAGGAGATGCGGCAGCAGCGACGCGTTGGAATCGTGCAGGCCGCAGAAAACGGGCGTCCGTGGATCGAGGCCGGTCCGCACCGCAAGCGTGGGCAGGATCGGGCCGAGCCTATCCCTTGCCGGTCGCACCGGCGCCATCAGTCGACGCCAATCCAGTTTGTCGACCATCGAGGAGAAATCGGCGGTCCACGGGTTCCACAGATCGGTGTGGCAGCCGAGCGACGTCACCTCATTGGCGGCGACGCCGGTCAGCCGCAGCGCCCAATATTGCGGGTACATCAGCATCGCGGTGGCCCTGGCGAATTCCGCCGGCAAACGCTTCTGCTGCCAGAAGAATTGCGCGCCGAGATTGAGGCCGAGCGGCAGGCGTGGCGTGCCGGTTTCGGCGAAGGGTGGGCGGGCCGCGTCATAGTCCGCCGCCAGACTGTCAGGACCGTCGAACTCATAATCGAGCACAGGCAACACCAGTTCGCCCGCTGCGTCGACCAGCACGCCTGTCGCGCCGTGGGTGGTGATCGAAATGGCGTCGATGCGCTTCTCGCGGTTGAGGCCCGCCAGGCCGTCAAGGATGAAATTCCACAGCGCTTCGACATCGTGGTGCGGGTAGGGCGCCTGGCGCACCGGCGCATTCACCATGCGACGCAGCGCGACCTCGCTCAAGGTGACGAGATCGACCAGCGCCACCTTGGCGTTGGTTTTGCCGATATCGATGACGGCGACATGGCGTATCGTGCTCATTCCAGGTGGAACACCGTTTCCAGCGGCACCGCCACCGGCTCGTTGTCCGGCTTCGTCTCCATGATGTCGGCCATATGAGCCCACCAGCGCTGCATCACCGGGTGGTTCGGCAACTCGGCCATGCCGTGACCATCCCGCCGCCACAGCACCCCGAACAGGATGTTGGTTTCGTCATCGAGATGGATGGAATAATCGGACACCCCGACCTGCTTCAGCAGCGCCACCAGCGCCGGCCAGATCTCGTCATGGCGCCTCTTGTACTCGGCCTTCATGCCGGGCTTGAGCATCATCTTGAACGCGTATTTTTCGGCCATCAGCGTCCTCCGCGCAGCCGCCGCCAGACGATCGGCAGCGCGATGACGACGATCAGCAGCAGGCCGATGAAGATCGACATGACGATGCCGGGCACGTTGAGCAGACCGAGGCCGAAGGTCACCAGTCCCATGATGAAGGCGGCGAGCACGACGCCCGGAATGCTGCCGGCGCCACCGAGAATGCTGACGCCGCCCAGCACCACCATGGTGATGACTTCGAGCTCGTAGCCCTGCGCGATCGACGGTCGGGTGGAGCCTAGCCGGGAGGTGATCAGCACCGAGGCGACGCCCGACATCAGTCCGGTCAGGCAGAACAGGATGAATTTGATGCGCCCGACGCGCACGCCGGAGAACTGCGCCGCGACCGGATTGTTGCCGATGGCGAAGACGCGGCGGCCGAAGCTCGTGCGGTGCAGCAGGAACCAGTAGACGACGGCCGCTGTGAGGAAGAGCACCAGTTCGAACGACACCACCCACCAGACATAGCCCTGGCCGAAGAAGGCGAAGCTTTCCGGATAGCCCTTGTAGGCCTGGTCGCCGAGGATGATGAAGGCGATGCCGCGAAACAGGCTCATCGTGCCGATGGTGACGACGATGGAGGGCAGGCCGAGCCTTGTCACCAGCAGGCCATTGAAGGCGCCGCAGCCGAGCCCGACGACGATGCCGATCAGCACCAGAACCGGAGTCCCGGCGCCGGCCTGCACCGCCATGCCCATCAGCGTCGAGGCGAGCGCGACGATGGCGGCGACCGACAGGTCGATCTCGCCCGAAATGATCAGCAACGCCATTGCGAAGGCGATCAGGCCCTTTTCGGTGAAATTGAACGTCAGGTCCGAGAGCGAATATGGATCGAGGAAATAGGGCGAAGCGAAGCTGTTTATGGCGAAGATGAGAACCGCGATGATGACGAGCAGCGCTTCCCACGAGAAGATCGCCGAGGACAGCGGCTTGTCGAGCCGGTCCGGGATATAGCGTGGGGCAGGGGGCCTGGTTATGTCGGTCATTTGGCCAAACCGATCGAATGCTGGCGCCGCCCCTCATCCTTACCCTCTCCCCGTTTAGAGACGGGGAGAGGGGGGCGCCAGCGCAGGAGCTTCTCCCTTCTCCCCGTCACTATACGGGGAGAAGGTACCGGCAGGCGGATGAGGGGCGGCGCAAACCTTGAAAACAGGCCTGTTGCCGAAGGCGACAGGCCGATTAGCTGGAACAGCCGGAGCGAAGTGCTGCTCATGCCGCCTCCACTTTTCTCAGGATGATGCGGCCCTGCCGGCGTTCGCCGCGCGCATTGAGCACGACGGCCAGAATGATCGCGCTGCCCGAAATCGCCATTTGCCAGAAGGGCGAGATGTTGATGACCGGAAGCGCGTTGGAGATGATGCCGAGGAACAGGGCGCCCAGCACCGCGCCGCCGACCGAGCCGATGCCGCCGGCGATCGAGATGCCGCCAATGACGCAGGCGGCGATGATGTTGAGCTCGTAGCCGTTGGCGACCTCGACCGAGGCGATCACATAACGCGAGATCCAGAGGTAGCCGGAGAGGCCGCCGATCATGCCCGAGATGCAGAAGACGATGAATTTCGTGCGCCCGACATCGATGCCGGCATAGACCGACGCCGTCGGGTTGACGCCGATGGCGTAGATCGAGCGCCCGAGCGCGGTACGCGTCATCAGGATGAAGAACAGCGCGATGACCAGAATGGCGATCCAGGAGAGCACGGGAACGCCGAGGAAGGCGGTGCGCTGGAAGCCGATGAAATCCGGGCTCATCTTGTCGGCATTGACCCACGCGCCGCCGGAAAGAACGAAGGTGGCGCCGCGATAGATGGTCAACGTGCCCAGCGTCACCACGATCGAGGGGATGTTCAGCCGCCACACAAGCAGGCCGTTGATGGCGCCGAGCAGCAACCCGACGGCCAGCGCGATGACGATCAGCAGGGGGATGGGGATCGCTGGGTGCGCGGCGTTCAGCATCGCCACCACCATGCCGGTGAAGCACAGGTTGGAAGCCATCGACAGGTCGATCGACCGGGTCAGGATGACCACCATCTGGCCGAGCGCCAGGATCATCAGGATCGATGTATCGTTGAACACCTGGCGCAGATTGCCAGGGTTGGCGAAGGCGGGGAAACGGGTCGAGATCAAGCCGATGAGAACGGCGATGGCGGCGAGCAGCCAGATTTCGCGATATTTCAGGATAGCTTTCATGCCGCGATCCCCGCCGCCGTCCGGACCAGCGTCTCCGCGTCCAGTCCCTTGTTGTCGTAGACCGCCGCGACGAGGCCCTCGCGCATGACGACGACACGGTCGGACATGCCGAGAATCTCCGGCAGTTCCGACGAAACCATGATCACCGACAGGCCTTGCGCCACCAGTTCGGCCATGAAGCCGTGCACGGCGGCCTTGGAACCGATGTCGATGCCCTTGGTCGGTTCGTCGAGAATGATCACCTTGGGCGCGGTCGCCAGCCATTTGGCGATGACGACCTTCTGCTGGTTGCCGCCCGACAGCGTGCCGACATCCTGGCTGAGCGAGGAGGCGCGCAGATCCAGCCGCTCGGTGTAGGAGCGGGCGAGCGAAAACTCTTCCGCCAGCCGCAACAGCCCGGATTTGGAGGTGCGCGTGAGCGAGGGCAGCGAGACATTCTGGAAGATCGGCAGGCCGATCACCACACCCTGCTTGCCACGTTCTTCCGGCACGTAGACGATGCCGGCCTCGATTGTCTCCGCCGCCGATTTTGGCGCGATTATCTTGCCTTCCAGCGTGATCGTGCCGGCCGATGTGCGGGTGATGCCCGAAATCGCCTGCATCACCTCGCTGCGCCCGGCGCCGATAAGGCCATAGAAGCCGAGGATTTCGCCCTTGTGCAATTCAAAGCCGATGTCGTTGAATTCGGTCGGATGCGACAGGCCGGAGACGGACAGCACCGGCACGCCAATCTCGGCCTTGCGCTGTGGAAAGATGTGATCGACCGAGCGGCCGACCATCATGCGCACGATCTGGCTCTGGCCGGCATCCTTGATCAGGCCTTCGCCGACCATCTCGCCGTCGCGGAACACGGTGTAGCGGTCGGCGATGCGGTAGATCTCATCGAACTTGTGGCTGATGAACAGGATCGCCTTGCCTTCGCTCTTGAGGAATTCGATGAGCAGGAACAGCTCCTCGATCTCCTTCATCGAAAGGGCGGCTGTCGGCTCGTCCATGATCACGATCTGCGCGTCGATCGACATGGCGCGCGCCACGGCGACCAGGTGCTTGTTGGCGATGCCGAGATCCTTCAGCCGGGCGTCGGCGTCGATATGGCCGGCATGCATTGTGTCGAGCACTTCGCGTGCATTTTTGCGCATGGTGCGCCAGTCGATGGTGCCGAAGCGCGAGCGCGGTGCATGGCCGAGGAAGATATTTTCGGCCACGCTCAAATCGTCGAACAGCACGGTTTCCTGATGGATCGCGGTGACGCCATGGCCGAAGGCGGCATGCGCGCTGGGCAAGGTGACGGCCTGGCTGTCGATGCTGATTGTGCCCTCGTCGGGCTGGTAGATGCCGGTCATGATCTTGACCAGTGTCGACTTGCCGGCGCCGTTTTCGCCGATCAGCGCCGTCACCTGGCCGGGATAGAGCGACAGGCTGACATTGTGCAGCGCGCGCACGCCAGGAAAGCTTTTTGAGATGCCTGAGAGCGTCAGGCGGGGAACTGCCTTACCTTCCCTCTTGTGGGGAGGGTCGCGAACGAAGTGAGCGGGGTGGGGGTCTACAAGCATATCAAAGTCCTAATGTGCGGAGACGTCGCCGCCCACCCCGTCTCGTCGGTATTGCTTCGCAAGACCGTCTCGCCGACCCCCTCCCCACAAGGGGGAGGGTACCGACTCCTAGATCAATAGATCTTGGAGAATTTCTCGATGTTGGTCTTGTCGAACTGGAACGGCGGAGCCATCGCAGCCGAGTTGGTCTCGTCGAGCGTGACCTTGCCGACGCGGCCGATCGACAGCGTGGCGCCGGGCTTCGCCTTTTCCTTCTTCACCGCCAGGTCATGGGCGAGGTAGACGGCGGAGTAGCCGAGATCGATCGGGTTCCACAGCGCGACCGCCTGGCTGGCGCCGTTGTCGATGAACTTCTTGAACTCGGACGGCAGCGCCAGGCCGGTGACATTGACCTTGCCGATCAGGTTCTCGTCGGTGACGACCTGGGCGGCGGCAACGACACCGACGGTGGTTGGTGCGATGATCGCCTTGAGGTTCGGATAGGACTTCAGAAGGCCCTTGGCTTCGTCCGTGCTCTTGGCCGAGTCGTCATCGCCATAGACGGTGGCGACCAGCTTGATCTTGGGGAACTTCTCCGGCAGCACCTTCTTGGCCGCTTCGATCCAGGCGTTCTGGTTGGTCGCGGTCGAGGAGGCCGACAGGATGGCGACATCGCCGCCTTCCGGCAGGTAGTCGGCGGCGAGCTTGATGATGGTCTCCCCGATCAGGCCGGTGTCGGATGGATTGAGATGAAGTTGACGGCCTTCCTTGGCGACGCCCGAATCCCAGGAGATGACGGTGATGCCGCGCTCCATGGCCTTCTTCAGCACCGGCACAAGCGCGTCGGCGTCATTGGCGGAGATCGCGATGGCGTTGACCTTCTGCGCGATCAGCGAATTGACCACTTCGATCTGCGCTTCCGCGGTCGCCTTGGTCGGGCCGGTGTAGATGATGTCGACGTCGCCGAGTTCCTTGGCCGCCTCTTCGGCGCCCTTGTTGGCGGCATCGAAGAAGCCGTTGCCGAGCGACTTCACCACCAGCGCGATCTTGACGTTCTCCGCATAGGCGGCATTCACGAACATGGCGGCGGAAAAGGCCACGGTAACCATCAATTTCTTCAAGAAGCTCATCGAATATCCTCCCTTGAGCGTTGCATTCCATCGCCGCTGCGAGCGCGAGGTGATCTCAGGCCTGCAGTGAAGATTCTTCCTTTGCCGACTTGCGGGCGACGATCAGCGTCACACCGGCTGCCTCCAACATCTTGGCTTCGCGATCCTCGATGCCGTCATCGGTGATGACGGTGGCGATGCGCGTCAGACCGCACAGGATCAGGCTCGAGCGCTTGCGGAACTTCGAGGAATCGACCAGCACCACCAGCTCGTCGGCCTGGTCGATCAGTTTCTGCTCCGCCTGGATCAAAAGCGGGTCGCCTTCCATCAGGCCGAGCGGCCCGAGCCCCTGAGCGCCCATGAACATGCGGCGCGCGTAGAAATTGCGCGTCACGTCATTGTCGAAGGGCGACAGGATGATGTTCTGCTCGCGATAGATGGTGCCGCCCGACAGCATCACCGTGTTCTTGGAATGCTTGAGCAGATGCTCGGCGATCGGGAATGAGTTGGTGAAGATCGGCATGCGACGGCCAGTCAGGAAATGCACCATCTGGAAGGTGGTGGTGCCGCCATTGATGATGATCGGCTCGCCGTCCCCACACAGTTCAACGGCTTCGCGCGCGATTGCCTGCTTCTGCGCGGCGTTGAGCGTTTCGTTGACCGAGAAGGGCCTGCCGGCAAGGCCGATGAATTGCGGCGGCGAGATCGCCTCGGCGCCACCGCGCACTCGGCGCAGGCGTTTTTGCACGTGAAGCGCCGCGATGTCGCGCCGGATCGTCGCCTCGGACGACTCCGTCAGATCGACCATCTCCTGCACCGTCACCACAGGTTTTTCCTGGACAGCGGACAGAATGATCCTGTGGCGCTCATTTTCGTGCATGGTTCCTCCCTACCTGGCCATCTAGGCACTCAAAAAGAGCAGTGTCAATCATTTCCGATCATATAATTTCATTGTGCGGTGCAATATGATCGATATTGATCGTTTGTGATTGACAGATGGCCTGCTTGCGTAGACATTCCTCGAAAATGGATTGCACCTTTTTTGCATCCCAGGGAGGTTTACCCATGCTCGACAACCGCTCCGGCTCGCGGCTCGCCAATGTTTGGGACGATGCGAAGGCCAAGGGGATGGGCGAGCCTGAGCTGCTGGTCTATCGCTCGAACACGCTCGGTTCCGACAAGCGCGTCACCAACTATGGCGGCGGCAACACATCGTCCAAGATCTGGCAGAAGGACCCGCTTACCGGCGAGACTGTCGAGGTGCTTTGGGTCAAGGGCTCCGGCGGCGACAGTGCCTCGATCAAGCTCGACGGTTTCGCCACGCTCTACATGGACAAGCTGCGCGCGCTCAAAGGCCTCTATCGCGGCGTCGAGCACGAGGACGAGATGGTGGGATATCTCCCCCACTGCACCTTCAATCTCAATCCGCGCGCGGCCTCGATCGACACGCCGCTGCATGCCTACGTGCCGAAGCCCTTTGTCGACCATATGCATCCCGATGCCATCATCGCGATTGCCGCCGCGAAGGATTCCAGGGCGCTGACGAAAGAGATCTTCGGCGACGCCATAGGCTGGCTGCCGTGGAAGCGGCCTGGCTTCGAACTTGGCCTGTGGCTGGAGAAGTTCTGCCTCGAACATCCCGACGCCAAGGGTGTCATCCTTGAAAGTCACGGCCTGTTCACCTGGGGCGACACCCCCAAGGAATGCTACGAAACGACGATCGCGGTGATCAACCAGGCGATCGAATGGTTCGAGCGCCGCTCCGAAGGCCTCGCCATCTTCGGCGGCGAAGTGGTGAAGTCGCTGGACGCTTCGGCTCGTCGCGCCATCGCGGCGAAACTGATGCCGAAAATCCGCGGCCTGATCTCGGAGAAAAGCCACAAGCTCGGCCATTTCGACGATTCGCCCACCGTGCTCGAATTCGTCAACTCCAGGGATTTGCGCCCGCTGGCGGCACTCGGCACCTCATGTCCGGACCATTTCCTGCGCACCAAGATCCGCCCGCTGGTCATCGAGTTCGATCCCGCGAAACCGGATGTCGATGCCGTCATCGCGCGCCTCGCCGGTGATGTCGCCGCCTATCGGGTCGGCTACCAGGCCTATTACGACAGTTGCAAGCATCCGGACTCGCCCGCCATCCGCGATCCCAACGCCGTGGTCTATTTGATGCCGGGCGTCGGCATGTTCACATTCGCCGGCGACAAGGCGACGGCGCGCATCTCGGGCGAATTCTATGTCAACGCTATCAATGTCATGCGCGGCGCCTCGACGGTGTCGTCCTATGTCGGCCTGCCCGCTCAGGAAGCCTTCGACATCGAATACTGGCTGCTCGAGGATCTGAAGCTGCAGCGCATGCCGAAGCCGAAGTCGCTTGCCGGCCAGATCGCGCTGGTCACCGGCGGCGCCGGCGGCATTGGCCGCGCGACGGCCAGCCGGCTGCTGCGCGAGGGCGCCTGCGTGGTGCTGGCCGATATCGATGAGACGGCACTCGCCAGCGCCAACGAGGAACTGGCCAAGGTCCATGGCAAGGATTTCGTCCGCCCGGTGGTCATCAACGTCACCTCGGAGGATCAGGTCGTCGCCGGCTTTGCCGAGACCGCTGTGGAATTCGGCGGCATCGACATTCTGGTGTCCAATGCGGGCCTCGCCTCCTCGGCGCCGATCGAGGAGACGACGCTGGCCCTGTGGAACAAGAACATGGACATCCTGTCGACCGGCTATTTCCTGGTCTCGCGGGAAGCGTTCCGGCTGTTCAGGGTGCAGGAGATCGGCGGCAATGTCGTCTTCGTGGCTTCGAAGAATGGCCTGGCCGCGTCGCCCAATGCCGCCGCCTATTGCACAGCCAAGGCAGCCGAGATTCATCTCGCCCGCTGCCTGGCGCTGGAGGGCGCGGAAGCGCAGATCCGGGTCAATGTCGTCAACCCGGACGCGGTGCTGCGCGGCTCGAAGATCTGGACCGGCGAGTGGAAGGAACAGCGCGCCGCCGCCTACAAGATGTCCACGGACGACCTGGAGGAGCATTACCGCTCGCGCTCGATGCTGAAGCGCTCGGTCTTTCCGGAAGACATTGCGGAAGCGATCTATTTCTTCGCCTCCGACATGTCGGCCAAGTCGACCGGCAACATCATCAATGTCGACGCCGGCAACGCGCAGAGCTTTACGCGCTAGGCGCCCGCCCTTCTCCCCGTCACTATACGGGGAGAAGGTGCCCGAAGGGCGGATGAGGGGCGGCGCCAGCCGTACGCATTCAGGGAGGAACAGCAGTGTCCGAAACCATCATCTCCGCCGACATTGTCGACAAGGACAACGTCGCGCGCAAGGCCAGCCTCGACCGCGACTATGCCTCGCTCGGCGAGCGGCTTGACCGCCGCGGCATCGCCATCGAAGCCATCAGGGACAAGGTCGAGAAATTCGCTGTCGCCATCCCGTCCTGGGGCGTCGGCACCGGCGGCACGCGCTTCGCCCGCTTTCCCGGCGCCGGCGAGCCGCGCGACATCTTCGACAAGATCGAGGATTGCGCCGTCATCCAACAATTGACGCAGGCAACACCGACCGTGTCGCTGCATATTCCGTGGGACAAGGCCGATCCGAACCGGCTGAAGCAGACGGCCTCGCGCTTCGGTCTCGGCTTCGATGCCATGAATTCCAACACCTTTTCCGACGCCAGGGATCAGGAACTCTCCTACAAATTCGGCTCGCTGTCGCATGCCGACGCCGGTACGCGGCGCCAGGCCGTCGAGCACAATCTCGAATGCATCGAGATCGGCAAGACGCTTGGCTCCAAGGCGCTGACGGTGTGGATCGGCGATGGGTCGAACTTCCCCGGCCAGGTCAATTTCGCCAGGGCGTTCGAGCGCTATCTCAATGCGATGAGGCAAGTCTATGCCGGGCTGCCCGCCGACTGGAAGCTGTTCACCGAACACAAGATGTACGAGCCGGCCTTCTATTCCACGGTCGTGCAGGACTGGGGCACCAACTACATCATCGCGAAGGAACTCGGCGACAAGGCCTTCTGCCTCGTTGACCTTGGCCACCATGCGCCCAACGTCAACATCGAGATGATCGTGTCGCGGCTGATCCAGTTCAAAAAACTCGGTGGCTTCCACTTCAACGATTCCAAATATGGCGACGACGATCTCGATGCCGGCTCGATCGATCCCTACCGGCTGTTCCTTGTCTTCAACGAACTGGTAGACGCCGAATTGTCAGGCGCCGAGGGTTTTGACCCCGCCCATATGCTCGACCAAAGCCACAACGTCACCGATCCGATCGAAAGCCTGATGCTGTCCGCGGTCGAGGTGCAGCGCGCCTATGCACAGGCACTGCTTGTCGACCGCAAGGCGCTCAAGGGCTTCCAGGACAGCAACGACGCGCTGATGGCGACACAGACGCTGAAGGCGGCCTACCGCACCGATGTCGAGCCGATCCTGGCGATGGCGCGGCTGAAGACTGGCGGCGCCATCGATCCCGTCGCCGCTTACCGGGCGGCGGGCTACCGCGCCAAGGTCGCGGCCGAACGTCCGGCGGTCGCCGGCGGTTCGGGCGGGATTGTGTAGTCAACTTCTTTTCTCGATCCAACGGGCGACGGCAGCGCTTGAACACCCCCCTCTGTCCTGCCGGACATCTCCCCCGCAAGGGGGGAGATCAGCAGCTTCGCCGAAGGCGCTGCTCCTGCAAGGGCGGTGATTGGCGAAAGCGACGGCGATATCCAATCTCCCCCCTTGCGGGGGAGATGTCCGGCAGGCCAGAGGGGGGTGTTCAAGCGCTACCGTCACAATTGGCTGGACTCACCAATCCCAACGGTCTTTCCTAAGCGTCCTCACGCCCGGAGACCCACCATGCACCTCACCCGCCGGACACTGATCGCCGCCAGTCTTTCCATCTCTTTTATCTTCACCCCGTTCACAACCGTCTTGGCCGCCTCGCCGGCACCCGCCAAGGGCGAGAACGGCATGGTTGTTACCGCGCAGCACCTGGCCTCGGAAGTCGGCGTCGACGTGTTGAAGAAGGGCGGTAATGCCGTCGATGCGGCGGTTGCCGTGGGCTATGCGCTAGCCGTCGTCTACCCCAATGCCGGCAACATCGGTGGCGGCGGCTTCATGACCATACGCTTCAAGGACGGCAAATCGACCTTCCTCGATTTCCGTGAACGCGCGCCACTTGCCGCGACCAAGACCATGTATCTCGACAAGAACGGCAACCCGGTGAAGGGCGCCAGCCTCGACGGCTATCTGGCGGTCGGCGTGCCGGGGTCGGTGGCCGGTTTCGAGATGGCCGGCCAGAAATATGGCACCTTGTCCAGGCAAGATCTGATGGCGCCGGCGATCAACTATGCCAAGGACGGTTTCATCCTCAATCAGGGCGATGCCGCCTCGTTCGCCGGCAACGCTGAAAGGTTGGCGAAGGACCCGGCGGCGGCCGCCATCTTCCTGAAGCCCGACGGCAAGCCCTATGGCATCGGCGAGAAGCTGGTCCAGCCCGACCTTGCCGCCTCGCTCTCGGCCATTTCCGACAAAGGCCCCGACGCCTTCTACAAGGGCGCCATCGCCGACGCCATCGTCAAGGCGAGCGGCGCCAAGGGTGGTATCCTGGCCAAGCCGGATTTTGAACAATATGCGGTCCGCGAGCTCAATCCGGTGACCTGCAATTATCGCGGCTACGAGATCACGTCTTCGCCGCCGCCGAGCTCGGGTGGTATCATCATCTGCGAAATCCTCAACGTGCTCGAGGGCTATCCGCTGTCATATCTCGGCCCCGCTTCGGCGGAGACGGTGCATGTCATGGTCGAGGCCATGCGCCATGCCTATGTCGACCGCAACTCGGCACTCGGCGACCCCGACTTTGTCGACAATCCGGTCTCCAAACTGCTGGACAAAGCCTACGCCAAGAACATCCGCGACAAGATCGACCCGTTCCGGGCCGGTGTTTCGAAGGATCTGATGCCGAAGGGCTTTGGCGAGTCCAAGGAAACCACGCACTATTCGATCATCGACAAGGACGGCAACGCGGTCGCGGTCACCTACACGCTGAACGGTTCCTTCGGCGCCGGCGTCGTCGCCGACGGCACCGGCATTCTGCTCAACAACGAAATGGATGATTTCACCCAGAAGCCCGGCGTGCCCAATCTTTACGGCCTGGTTCAGGGCGAGGCCAACGCCATCCAGCCGAAGAAGACGCCGCTATCGTCGATGAGCCCAACCATCGTCGCCAAGGACGGCAAGCCGTTCATGGTCATCGGCAGTCCGGGCGGCTCGCGCATCATCACCATCACGCTGGAGGCGATCGTCAACGTGGTCGATCATGGGATGAACATCCAGGAGGCGATCGACGCGCCGCGCATCCACCACCAGTGGCTGCCCGACACGGTCTATGTCGAGCCGTTCGGGCTTTCGCCCGACACCGAGCGGCTGCTCGCCGGCATGGGCTACCACTTTGATCTCGGCGGCCAGACATGGGGACAGGCGGCCGGCATCCTTGTCGGGGGCAAGAGCCTGGCGGAAATCGAGAAGGGCGGCGGCGCCCGCTACAATGGCGCCATCGACAGCCGCGCCGCATCGGGCGAGGCGCTTGGATATTGATACCCAATGGCTCTCGATCGAGAGCCTGCGAGTCAACCGTCTTGGTTCAGCGACCGGCAGGGACGTTCAAGTCACCAGCGTGATGGTCGATGCAATCAGCATCAGGGCAGCGATGCCGACGAACAGCGCGTAGATGCGAGGCCGGTCGAGCAGTAGCGCGTTTCCGGAAATCCAGGCTGAGGTGGCGCCGCCAAGCGCGAACAGGAAACCGTTGCGATGGCCGAAGGTCATCGACGCGGCCATCAGCCCGCCAATGATCAGGGCGCCGAACACGATGATCACGGCGACCGCGTATCTCTCGAAATCGTTGCCGCTGCTCATGGCTGGGCCGATTGCATTCAGATTTGGCAGGTCGTCCGGATCGAAAGACCCGTATTCCTCTTGCCTCATGGATTCTGGCATCACTGGTTCTCCGCTGACCGGCAACAAACCATCAACACTTGCCGAGTGCAACCCGATCGCGCGTCCCCCTCCGCGTTGACCGTCATCTTCAACACGTTCCGGCCGCTCTTGTCACCGATTTTCCGGGTGCCTGGCTAGAATGCAACAGTCGTCTGCGTCCCGGATGGCACGCCGTCGTCCAGTCCTTATGGGCCGTGTCCGCGGAAAAAAGATGGTGCCGCTGATGAATTCAGCACCCGCTGCCTTTTCGCGGCTGCGGCGGGGAGTCACAGCACTGCCGGCCTATGCCGGCCCGAGTGCTGATTTGCCGGGGATGTGGCGTGGCGCGATCTCTACCTGGCGGGTTGCAACTCGAACAATCTGGCCCCGTTCTCCTGGCCTTGCTCGACATAGCCGATGATCTTGAACCAGCGCCCGACATCAGGCCCCTGCAGCCAGCTGCGCGAATGGACGGGCAGGTTGCCGGCGAGCGCCTGGATATGCCTGATATGCCGTTTGCAGAAGCGAACGGTGGAGCCACGGAAGAAATCTTCCCGCGCGGCGAACAGCGTATCGGCGGCGTCGCTGTTTTCATGCCAGGCGATGATCGCCACGGCCTTCTCGCCCTCGACAAGCGCGTGCGCCCGGCCTTCCTTCAAATTCATCATCAGATTGTCGTAGGCGATCTTGATGTCCTTGCCGGCCGCCGCGTATTCGTCCGACATCCGCTTGGATAGGCCGTGAAAGACATCCTCGAGATCCCCGAGCGTCGCTGCACGTGCTCTCATTTCACCTCCTGCAGCCCCGGCAGGGAGTTTGCCCTAGGGTTGGGGGATCACCAAGCAAATTGAATCCGCTGAGGGCCTGATGAGAGCAAAGTCGTTTTCAACGAGCCAGGCCGAGGTGGCGCAGCCAAGCACATCGGTCAAAATGGACTGGGCCCGCGAGGGGAATTGCCAGGAAGATGGTCAGAGGCGGAATCCAAGTGATTGAGATCTGTCTTTGTTTCCAGGTAGTTGACCTATACCCGCTGGCAATCCTTTCCAACAAAAGTACCAACGAAATATTTCTGTGGATTGGTTCGGTTCCGAAAATGCTCACAGCCCGGCTCGGAGCAGCTGCGACCGCAGCCAGTCGGGACACGCCGTCGCGGCAGGCCGCTTTCGCTAACGCCATGGTGCGAGGCAACCCAAAGGTGACCTCCTGAACGCAAAGTCTGAATGACTGCTTTGCGCCCCAGGTCGGTCGTTAAAGCTGCGTTGGCCGACCTCCAAAAGCGGACGTTCCCATCACACGACCGCGTGCCAGCTGATTATTTAGGCGTATGCGTTCGAATCCCCGCTTCTCCGCCAATTCAAAAACCAAGTTATTGAAATAACAACTGGTTTCCTCGAACGTATCAACATCTCCCTAATTTGGATGTCGACGGACTTTTCTTAGATTTAGCACTGGGCATTTCCAGCAGCAGCGCGAGGTCATCGCTTCAGGCAAGCCAACATACTAGCGACGGGCAGACTAGGTCCAGGGCGTATGGCCTGCAACGTCTCAAGCAATCCGATCCCAGGTGAGCGTTCGCATTACGGGCTCGCCAGAGGCGGTTGTCGTATCGAGCTCGATGACGAGCTGTCCATCTCGCGTGCCGAGACGGCGGATCACGACCATGCCGACGTTCTGGGGTGTCAGTGCGGCGATCAGGCGGTGCTCGACGAGCCCGTCATCGCGGATGCGGTAGGTGCCGAAATATGCGTCATAGCCCCCTACAGCCCCTGTGTTGTTCGACGAGGCAGGCATCGTCTTTGCCGTCGCACGGTCGCGCTTCATGAACTGGGCCGAAAAGTGCCCCGTCGCGTACGTGATCATGGCGATGGGATCGGAGCCCAGCGAGGGCTCATCTCGAACGTTGCCGTCAGTAGCGCGGTCAATGCGGCTCAGCAGCCGCCAGGTGCCTTCAAACTCGGACATTCTGGTCGACACTACCACACGGTCCAGCGGTGCGCCATGCCGTCGCCACCACAGGGCCGTTCACCGCCGGAAGATCGTGAAGGGACCGGGGGGAGGCAAATCCAAATGAGCAACGCCGCCTCTCCCACCTGTTTCGTCGATACTCAAGGCGAAAGGCGGGCGGCCCCCGGTGACCCGCCGAGCCGAGGTGCGCCGCCGAAACCGCCTCCGCCCAGGGCGGGCGAGTGAAGTCGCTGCCTGCCGGGTCCGATGCCGGGATGTTGTCGGCCCGGGGCGTGCGACGCCAACCTGTGGGGCTCGCCGCCGCGCAAGGATCAGTGCACGTTGTAGATGGCCTTCGGAGCTGGCACTTCCGCGGGGTATTCGCTCGACGCCGGGGTTTCGGGCTCCGGTTGGATGCGGTACGCGGCGACATAGAGCGCCGGCAGGAAGAACAAGGTCAGCACCGTTGCAAAGATGATGCCTCCGATCATCGAATAGGCCATCGGACCCCAGAACACCTCGCGGGCGATCGGAATCATCCCCAGGCTCGCGGCCGAGGCCGTCAGCAGGATCGGCCGCATGCGGTGCTCGGTTGCCGCGATTACCGCGTGCCAGGGATCATCGCCCCTTGCCCGGAAGGCGTCGATCTGGCTGATCAGGATCACCGAATTGCGGATCAGGATGCCGCCAAGCGCCAGCACGCCCAAAATCGCCACGAAGCCGAGCGGCTGGCCGCTCCACAGTAGAGCCGCGACGACGCCGATCAGCCCGAGCGGAGCGACGCTGAGTACCAGCAGGAGCTTGCCCACGCTCTGCATCTGGGTCATCAGGATCAAGACGATCAGCAGCACCATCATAGGCAGCGTCGCCGCGAGGGCCGCATGCGACTTGTCGCTGCTCTCAAGCGTGCCGCCGGCCGCAACCTTGTATCCCGGCG
>NZ_VFVX01000006.1:0-250996 GCF_006442395.1 Mesorhizobium sp. B2-3-5
GCGCTCAGCCATGTGTCAATCCTCCGCACGCCGTCCAGGCTGCAAGTTCGACTTCGCGTTGGTGCTTGAGGGGCCGCAGGGCGTGGGTAAGTCGAGCGTCCTGAAGATCATGGCGGGGGGCGAGGACTTTTTCACGGACGAGATCGTCCTCGGCGTCAGCTACAAAGAGCAGCAGGAACTACTGCAGGGACGGTGGATTGTCGAACTGCCGGAAATGGCCGGGCTAAATCGCGATGAAGTTGAGCGCGTAAAGCAGTTCGTTTCGAAGCAGCATGACAGTGCTCGACCGGCGTACGGGATGAGCGGACGTGTGGACGCGCCCCGCCGATGCATTTTTGTGGGCACGACGAATGACTCCGAGTACCTCCGCGATGCGACCGGGAACCGAAGGTTCTGGCCGGTGGTGGTGGGCAACATTGATTTGAAGGGGCTGGCCGAGGACATGCAGCAGCTTTGGGCCGAGGCTGCGGTGGCGGAACGCGAGGCCCCAGAAGGGATGATCACCATTCCCGAAAGCCTCTGGGCGATGGCGGCGGAACGGCAGGCTGAGAGAGTGGCGGCCGACCCGTGGGAGGATCTGCTGCTGGGCGCATTGCCGGCGCAGACGAAGATTGTGGAAGGCGAACTGCGAATTTCAACGCAGGCGGTCTTCGAGAAGGTCATGAACATCGATATGCGGCAGGCGCGGATGGCCGACTACCGGCGCCTGGGCAGCTGCATGCGTAAGCTCGGCTGGAGCGGGCCGAAGGTCCTCCGGATCGATGGCGCCAACGTGAAGGGCTACTGGAAAGCGCCGTTGAAATTGAGCGGTGATATGGCGCTACCGATGTAATCGGTCGCTACCGGTAGCGCTATAGACCTCCCCCATCTGAATATCACAATTCAACCACCATAAATGGACCGGTAGAACCGGTAGAAGCAGTAGAAGTCGTTCAAAAACGACGATTTAAGCCGCTACCTCCCCGCTACCGCTTCTACCGGTTGGCGGGCAAGCCGCCCCGAAATGAGGAAGAGATGACAGACGAACCTGAAATCAGCCCGGCACTCCAAAGGCTGCTCGAAATCATGACCGCGCATGATGTGCCGGTGGCGCAATCCCTCGCTGCCGCGCGAGCGATCATCGAGTATGAGGCCCCGCCCTGGGTGTTCGACCTCTCGTATCGCTTTTTGCTCGGCGTAGCGGAGGACCCCAAGTCGGATGTGGGCCTGCAGTTGAAAGCCCTGGAGTTGCTCCGCAAGGTCGAGGCAAAGCGGGTGTCGCCCGGAACGACGCGGGGGGCGGACCCGATGGAGGGTCTTGGCCGGAGGCTGGAAGAGGCGAGGCTGAGGGCGGAGGCGAAAAGGAAGGTGATGAATTAGGCGCGCAAGGGCGCGCGGCCCGGATTAGGCCGAGGGCGTGGAGCCAGTCAGGGGGCGCGGCTATCGAGGTGGAGGGATGGGAAAAGGCTTGAAAGGGCGCTGGAGACGCTTGCCGGCTCTGGCCCGCCACGGGATTAAGAGTTAGCGTCAGCGCGTTCGAACGGCCCGACCCCGAAGACCCCCGCTGACACTCTGCTGCCCGAATTTACCCTTTGAGGAAAAAAATGGACCTGAGCTCGTGGCATTATTTTCTGTCGCTTGAGCGCGATTTCGAGCGATCGATAAACTATGTCGAGCTCACATCTAGGAACGGCGACACGTTCTCAAACGAGTACGCCAAGTTGCTGCTCCTTATCGGCAGCGAGGTAGACGTAGTGGCGAAGACACTTTGCAGAGCGCTCGATCCAAGCTCCACGGCGTCCAACATCATGCACTACAGAGAGACGATAACCTCTGCTTTTCAGGGAATGCATGAGATCGAAATTGACATCCCTCGCTACCAAATGTCTGTTCGGCCTTGGGGTACCTGGGGGCTGACTGAACCAACCTCTCCGGATTGGTGGAAATCTTACAACTCGGTGAAGCATGATCGAGTCGAAAATTTCGACCAAGCTAATTTGAGCAATACGGTGCAATCTCTTGCAGGACTGTTGGCTCTTCACCTCTATCTTCATCGTGATGATAGGCATCTGCAGCCCTATCCAGAGCTGTTGGCTTTTGCTTTTCCCGCTTTTATCGTGAATGGCGGAAACGGGAAAAAATTGCCTGGGGTAAATTAGGTTTGGCCTATTCATCGCGCCAGATCACCCGCCTCTCCCATCATATCTCGACCCGCTATCACCTCGGCATCGAGAGGATTTCGAGCCGAACCGGCCCTCCCCGGTCGCAGCTTGTGCAGAATAGCGCCCGTTCCACTGAACTAAATAGCGCCGCCTTCCCATATCGTCTGATGAGCGCCTCCGGCTTCACCTGAGCATGATGTGAGCAGTTCTTGCACCATGCCCGAAGCGTGTGCCAACTCCGTAGGTCTCCAAGCGCCACGTCCAGGCCGGCGTGAATACTGCCGTCCACAATGGTCTCGGGCGGAACGGTCGGCTCCCCTGGCGTGAGCAGCTTCTCCATCGTGTGATTTGCGTTGCGATGGATAAGCAGCATCCCTGGCCTGCGCCGGATTGCGGCCTGCCATCCCGCGTGTGACACGATAAAATCGGGCGAGCGCGATATGGTTTCAGCGATTGAAGTCTCATCCCTGTCCCACACTTCGATCCGAAAATTGTCCTCGGGAGTTTTCGCCATAGCTTCGCCGTCAGGTGCCGAGGCCCCCGCCCATTCCATTCCATCCGCCGATACCTTGAATAGGGAACAAATTCCTAGCTGGTCAATGGCAGCTTGACATTTTTGTTCCCATTTTGTTCACTGCCGCTATCACCTGAATTGGAGGGCTCAAATGCTGGCCTACTATGACGCCAACCTCGACGACTACGACGATGGAATGGCACGGTGGCATCCCTGGACCGTATCCGAGACCAATCCAGACCATCGTTATACCGACTTCAGGGGGCTGCCCCGTCAATCAGTATTGGAAAACCTGGAGGATGTTCGACCACTGGCGGGGACGGAAGGGGCTGAGGCCGCGCTTGATTTCTTAATCTGGGCAAATGCCGAGGGCGGGACGTTTGAAACCAATGATTTCGGGATGAAACCTCCCCATCCAAACACCTCTCGCGCATCGCCTATGGCTCTTCAACAGTCAGCTCGTGTTTCCGTGTTCTTCCGCGACCTTGAACGCAATGTCCCCCTGCGGCGCCTAGAGGGCTTTGGTCGCATCCTGGAGACTGAACTAAAGGCGGTAGATCCATTGTTTAACGCGGCGTGTTGGGGCTGGTGCCTTTGGGCACATGGGTTCGCAGCTCTGAAGGCTCAAGGGCGTCCGAGCTGCGAGGTGCTTGGCAGTACGCTGTGCCTGTACCTATGGGCTTGGGGAGACACCGCCGACGAAGTGAACCTCGCATTCAAACGGGCGTTCGAGAACCTGAGAAACGCCCTTCAAACAGCAGCTGCGAAGTTCCAGTGATCTGCCCAGGTCCCGCCATCAATTCGTAAAGGAAACGGGAAAGCACCGCCCACCGTATCGCGGCTGACAACAGCTATTGGCAGCTCTTTAGCTCAACTCCATTCTTGTCCTGATAGGATTTTAGCGGCCCATCCGCTGACACCCGGATCGTTGCGCCATCCTGTTCGCAGGTCAGGCAAGAATTCGTCTCGCAAATCC
The DNA here is from genome assembly GCF_006442395.1 of Mesorhizobium sp. B2-3-5. Lineage (NCBI taxonomy): Bacteria > Pseudomonadati > Pseudomonadota > Alphaproteobacteria > Hyphomicrobiales > Phyllobacteriaceae > Mesorhizobium > Mesorhizobium sp. B2-3-5. The sequence goes on from NZ_VFVX01000006.1 coordinate 3,632, forward strand.
GCAAGACGAGTGCTCGCGACGACGACGCCGTCGTGCTGGAAACCCAAAAGTCCGCAATGTCAGAAGAGATTGTCACAGCTGGAGCGTTTGGTTCGTCCTTTATGGAAGCGACTAGCGCTGAAAGTTTGCCCTCGAACGAGACCAAGTTCTGTACGGTCGAATAGGTCGTCCACCCAACTAAGACAAGAAGCACAACGACGCTGAATATGAGCCAGGTTGTCAACCTCGCTCTGCGTTCCCTAAGCGTCTCAATAGCGAGTTTGAATTTTTGAGTTTGAGACATCCCATCGGTGTTAATGTGGAAGGACTCATTCAGCGCGTTAATCAGTTCGCGCTGCCGTTCGGGAGCCGCCTCGGTGATTATTTTGGTTCTTTGTTTAAGAAAATATACATAGCCGGAGAAGCAAGCAGCAACAAGAAATGCAACTAGCGTGAAAGTGGATTGGACCTTCGGTACGGCGTCCCAAATTTCTGCCAGCATAAACTTCGCTCTTTTATTGAGGGATGCAGCCTGTTGAGGACGCTGAAGACCAACTCGTTTTCAAGAACGCCTGCCAAGCCTGGTTGACTATCGCGACGCACCCGTGCTGCACAAAAAGGCGGCTTTCGCTAATCGCGTTTATCTCTTTGGGAGAACTGACATCAAAGTTTGTGAACGTAGTGGCTACGTCTTGCGAATTGCTCTGCAGAAGGTCGAGGGACGATTTCAAAGCCGAAGGATCGGCCTGCGCTATTGCGGGCGATAACGCCAAAAAAAGAGTGTTCGCAAACGCAGCTGGGTCGCTCACCGCTGGTCCGACGATCTCCTTAGGGTCGTTTAGAAATCGTAGTCCCTGAGTAATTGGATCGCCGTCACCGGTTTTGAAAAATTGCAGGTTGTTGAGATAGCCCTGCTTTTCAATCTCTTGCAGAGCAACGGACTTCGCTTTTCCAGCCTCGAACGTGATCGTGCACTTAGCGGACAGATCGGCGACCGAACATGTCCCCTGTGCGCTAGCCGACGCTTTCTGGTTTTTCGCGCACTCACAAGTATTTTCCGCCGCGAGAGCGGAAACACTGCTTGCGACCAAAGAGAATGTCACCAGCGCACAGCGAGCTCTCTTGCCGGCCCCCATCATCGCCCCCTCAAGCATTCAGCAACGCTAATTTATACAGCTTCGCGACACGGCTGGCGAGTCGGTTTCGCTCATAGAGAGAAACATCAGCCTGAGGCGCCCGCACTGTTCCTAACCCGTTGGACAGTGCCGACGCTCACGCCGTGCTTCGCCGCTATCGCCCTAATGCTGCCATGGTCGCGAGCAATCGCCTCTTCCGTCGCCTGTGTGATGCGAGGGCGGCCTAACTTCTTCCCTTTCGCCCGCGCGGTGTTCAGCCCTGACTTCACACGCTCGCTGATCATCGCCCGCTCGAATTCAGCGAACACGCCCATCATCTGAAACATGGCCTTGCCGGCTGGGGTGGTCGTGTCGATGCCCTGCTGGTGGAGGAAAAGGTCAACGCGAAGGGCGTGGAGGTCGGAGAGAAAGGCGACGAGGCCCTGAAGGGAACGGCCCAGCCGGTCAACGCTCCACGCCATGACGACGTCGAAGCGACGGCGAGCCGCGTCTTTACAGAGGGCATCGAAAGCAGGGCGCCTGGCGCTTGCGCCGCTAATGCCGTGGTCGCGGTAGACCTCGACAATCGCCCACCCCGTTCGCTCGGCCACTTCGCGGAGTTCGCGCTCCTGCCTGTCGGTGGTTTGCTGGTCGGTGGACACGCGGAGATAGAGTGCGGCGCGCATGGGTTGCCCTTTCGACGGCCTAGCGTTCAACTAGACGGCGCGCTTTTGCGAGCCGCCCAGCAGAACGTTAATGATGCCTAGATGGTCAGTTCGAATTTGGTCGCGGCCTTCGCGGCAAGAGATGCCTCGTAGGCAGTCCGTGCTTGCGCGTCGAGACGGTCACGCTTCGCGTTGGGAAGGCCCGTGAACAGGCCCATGAGGAACTTGTTCCGCTCCTTCGCGTCGGTGGACTCGTAGCGGGCCTTGTTGTCGGGGCTGAGCGCATTGCGGACCATTTGGCGGATGAACCGAACATGCGGCTCCTCCGTCTGGCCAGATGGGCGACCGATCACGCCCTCAATCAGCCGCTTGCGCTTGGTGTCGAAAGCAGCGCCGGCTGCTTCCTTGCTCTTCGCGCCCGCGTATGCGTCCTGCAGGGATTGGAGCGCGAAGCCCATGAGGTACTCAACCGAAGCGTCGGGGAGGGCTTGTCCGTCGAGCATCCATTTGCCTTTTTCAACGGCCAAAGTTGCCTCGCCCAGATGGCCGAATTCGCGGTGGGAAAAAGTGCGGGTGACTTGCATGGTATGTCTCCGTTGTTGGTGCGGCTTGGCCGCCTTAAGTGACTGAATTTACTCCATGAATGTCGCTCAGCTGGTGTGTGGCAGTCAAGCGTGAATGTGCGAAAAACAAATGGTTTTTGAACGCAAAATTGGGCTGCGAAAACGCCCGGAAATCCGGGCTCGCGGCGCGGGCATTTCGGAGGGGTTTTTTGAACACGCGTTAGCGCGGGGTGCGGATCGGATCGGAGGCCTGGGGTATGGCTCATCGGGGCGGGCGCGGATCATGGTGGATGCCGGATTGGGCGACCGCGTGCGGCGTGGCCGTGGGCGGGCCGTGTACGCGCGTTCCCGGGGCAACGCCCGCGCCCACCACGCGGCCAACGCGGGCGAACCAATGCGTATGGCTCTTGAACTCGAACCCCCCACCCCCTTTATGAGCGAGTGCCGGGGGTGGCTTTCGCTGGTGCCGCCGGGCGGGGTCCCCCTAACCTGGACCCTCGCAAATTTTGTGCGATTTTCTGAAGACTCCGGCTCATTCGAGAGTTGTCAGCAAGTAAGGACCATCTTACCTTAAGAGATCCATCGGTTGCGCTGCTCACGGGTTGATCCTGTTCAGTCGCGTATGAACTACAGGCAACTAAACGACCGGCTCTTCCGCTTACGATTTTAAATTTTTCCAACCGCTCGAAACTTGGCTGTGATATTGTCGCCGTTGCTCCGAGGACGGGGAGGTTCGGCCAATGTTTTTGATAATTGTCGAAGCAGTGATTTCGCTAGCTTACGCCTATGCAGCCGTAAAGGACGCAAACAACGGCGGAGATTTCTTGGCTAAGCTAGCAGACATTCAGGCCCAATTGGACAAAATATCACGTCAACTCGAAGATATAAAGGACAAGCTCGACGATATTGAGATCGAGCTTGCCAAGCTTCCCGAGAAAATGCGAGGGATAATGGACGATGCCAATGCCCGAGTTGCTCTGGGAATTGCAAAGTCAATTTGCCAACGTTTGAACGACTACATGAGGCCTGCATACCTTCAGCAAAGTCTCCCGGCCATGCTTACTGACCTCAACGAGCTTCAAAACCAGATTGGCGCTGTCAAGGGAGCTAAAGGCCTAGCAGGTCTGCTCTTAACCTCCCCGCTTCTTTCAACCTGGCTAGCAGGTCGGGTGGCATTCGAAAAAGCCTCACTCGAGTACACAGCTGGCCACGTCCTGGATTCGCCTTGGAAACAGTCGTTCATGCTCGACTCAAGCGATGAGTACAAGGAAGCCTTTGAGCGCATTCAGGATGCGAAAGACTTCTATACAAATTGGGTCGATCCACACAGTCCATACATCGAAGAACCTCAAAATATTATGCAATACGGCATTGACTACTACTTTATAAAAACCGCGGGGGGCCGTTACAGGCTGCACGATATGTTCAATGCGAGATTGCAGCAATGGCTAGTCGTTGACTGGTATGACGTCAATCTAAAGCGGCCTGGCGAGGCGCTGCATGCTGTGGACGCGTTTAATCTGATGAAAAAAAACAAAGCCGAGCAGGCGGCGTTTGACCCCGTATTCGACGAATTGCAGAAGAATAAGGCCTCCCTTTTCGAATCCTTTGTGGAGCCTGCTGGATTTTGGGATGATTGATTCGTTGATTATGTACCCAGATGGCAACTAGCGAGTTTGGATTGCTCTTTTCCATCTCCTTATCCTCGTGCGGGAACTCAGCTTCTCCACGGGATATGAATCGCCTTTGCGTGGGTGCCGCCTGTCTCAGCCCCTACGCCTTCCGGGGTTCAGCGGCGCAATCGGCTCGGCATCCTTCGGCGGCACGGCGAACAACTCCGACACATCATGACCGAGAACCTTCGCAACCTTCTCTAATGTACTGATTGTCGCGTTGCGCTTCCCGCGCTCCAGGTAACCAACATAGGCGCGTTCAATCTCGGCGGCATACGCAAGATGGTCTTGCGACATGCCCTTTTCCACCCGCAAGCGCCGGACATTCCAGCCCACCCGTTCCCTGACATCCATTTAGTCAGAGCAACATCTGGCACTCTATGAAACCACGTCATATAAGACGAGTATTAGGGCGGTATAGGGGGAGCCAAATGTTCTTCGTCATTCGTTTCAACGCTGCCTTCGCAGCCTTAGGTATTAATCCGACACTGGTCCCTGCCGACTATCGGGAGCTTGGACAAACCCTTGGAAAGCAATCGGGATGCACTCCCCAGGAAGCGGCGTTGATGGTGCTGGCGAATTTGCCTGCTGAGATTCAGCGGAGGGCCAATCCTCTAGCCGTCAACGTTTGGATGCGGGAAGGTAAGGTACGCCCAAATCCAGCCATGCAGGAAGCGATGTCGAGGATCGGCTGGCGCTGACGCAGCGCGGTTCACCCCTTCGCGCCCACCGCAAGCGCCACCACGTTCGCACCCTTAGCCGGCACTTGCGCGGCGAACCCTGCCCACGCGGTCATCAGTTTGCGGCGCTTTTCCAGCATGTCGCTGCGCTGGTAAGCGGCCTCGGTCTTGTCACGAAGGGTATGGGCCAGTGCCGCCTCCGCGATTTCGCGCGGGAAGTTGGACCGTTCCGCTGCCCAAACGCGGAAGGTAGTGCGGAAGCCGTGGACGGTCAGGCCCTCCATTCCTTCCATGCCCCGGAGCAATTCCAGCATTGCCATGTTGCTTAGAGGCTTGCCCGGCCGGGCGCCCGCGAACATGTAAGGGCTGCCGGCCTCGCGAGGGAGAGTTTCCAATAGCGTGATTGCTCGGTCGGAAAGTGGTACGCGGTGCGGCTTGCCTGCCTTCATTCGTTCAGCCGGGATGGTCCAGACCTTGTTCGCAAAATCGAACTCGCCCTCCTTGGCCCCGATGGCCTCCCCGGTCCGCACTGCGTTCAGGATGGTGAACTCAAGCGCGCGGGCCGAGATGCTATCCATGTGTCGGAGCCGCGCCATGAACGCGGGCAATTCGGCGTAAGGCATTGCTGCGTGGTGCTCGACCTTGGCAACCTTCGACCGGGCCGGCAGGAGATTGTCGAGGTGGCCGCGCCAGCGAGCGGGATTGTCCCCGCTGCGGTAGTGGCGGGCCGTCGCCCAACCGAGAACCATCTCGACCCGGCCCCGGACGCGGCTAGCCGTCTCCGTCTTCTCCACCCAGATCGGTTCCAAAATCTGCATGATGTGGGCGGTATCGACCTTCGCTACGGGCAGATCTCCGATAGTGGGCCAAGCGTAGGTGGCGAGGGTGTTGGTCCACTGCTCCGCGTGCTTTGCGTTCTTCCAGCCAGCCTTCTTCGCGGCGATGTAGCGCTCCGACGCCTGCTTGAACGTCACCCGCTTGGCATCCTCGGCGCGAACGGCCGCCTTCTTTTCGTTACGCTGCTCGATTGGGTCTATGCCATCGGTGACCTTTTGGCGGGCCTCCCGAGCTCTTTCCCGCGCCTCCTTCAGATTGAACGTCTGAAGATCACCGAGCCCCATGGACCGAGCCTTGCCGGCGAGCATGAAGCGGAAGAGCCAAGACTTGGTCACGTCCCCCTCGCTCGCTTTCTTGGAGGTGCTCTTGGTGACTTGCAGATAGAGGCCGCCCCCGTCGCCGTAGGTGCCCGGCTTCGATTTCTTTGCCACCTCCACTGCGCTCAGCTTGTTGATATGCGCCACGGCCCGACCTCATCGTTTGGATAAGGTCAAAATATACCTACATTTCTACCTACAAACAAGCATTGGATTTGGCCGAACCCGAGCAGAACTCTTCGGAACGATTTTGGCTCCCATTGGCATGATTTCATTGAGCTTTCGGAACTCGGCGGACCTTGGCGAGAGTTAGGCGGACGGACGCTCTCTCCGCCAGATCGCTTGAATGTTTCAGGCAACATCCGATAGCTCTCCTGGATCGATATGCCCGTTTTCGACTAGCCACCGGGCGAAAGCGCGGTGCGCACTCCCGGTAAGCGCTTGTGCCCACGCCGAGCGTGGTCGCATAAGGATCGAGCAGCATGCCGTTGCGCGCAAGGATAAGTTCGGAGCAATCGCGGAAATGATCGGACTCTATGATCTCTGGCCCGCCTTCGCGGTCGTCGCGACGCTTTGGCCACTTGCCGGCATGCCGCTGTTTCAGCGCGTGGGCTTCGAATCGAACTCTGCCAGGATCCGGGCAATAGATGGAATGCGAGGATATCTCGCGCTTGCCGTCGCGCTTCATCACGCCGTCATTTACCATGAATTCCTGACGACCGGCGCATGGAAGTATCCGCCCTCGGCTTTCTATGGCTTGCTGGGGCAGGCGGGAGTGTCCTTCTTCTTCGTCATCTCCGCCTATCTGTTCTGGGGAAAACTGCTGTCGGCGAAGTCCTCCTCCGACTTTCCGACTTTGTTGCTCAAGCGGGCTTTCAGGATCGGGCCGCTCTACATTTTGGCGGTAGGCCTGGCGATGGGTTTAGAGATCGTCGAGGCGCGGATTGACTATTCAACCTTCGCGACTTACGAGCGGGCATTGTTCAATCTTCTGGTTGGTGTCTTCGGCTACGTCCCGCTTTCGAGTTCACGCGTCTGCGCATTGGCTTGCGTGACCTGGACCTTGCCCTATGAGTGGATGTTCTATTTCAGCCTGCCGATCGCGGCCATATTCAGCCGGCACCCGGTTGCGCGCCTGGGCCTGCCGGTCGTCCTCCTGGTCTTTTCCACCATCGGGTCGGCGAGCCGAGGGAGCGCCACCTACATCTATCTGGGGCTTTTCGCCGGCGGAATGTTGTGCGCAACGCTCGAAGCAAACGCCTTGTTGCTGAGAGTGCATCGACACGCCTTGTCCGCAATCGCTCTGGCCATACTGATCTATCTCTTTGCCACCTATGACATTGCCTACGCGCCGGGGCCGATGCTGCTCTGCACCAGCGTCTTCTTCCTGATCGTGTCCGGTGCCGATTTCTTCGGTCTACTGACCGCAACCCGCTCGGTACGACTGGGCGAAATCAGCTATGGTATCTACCTGTTGCAGGGGCTTGCCTTCCTGATGCCGTTTTCCATTGTGTCGGTGCGGAACTTCGCCTTGGCAAATGCCGCTCAGTATTGGCTTGTGATCCTGATGACGATGGCGCTGCTCGTCGTGATGGCGCTGATTGCACACCTCGTTGTCGAGAGGCCCGGCGTCTCGCTGGGAAATGTTCTTGTGGCAAAGCTTCGCCTGTCGGCGAAGCGCGAGACAGCCGAGAATGAGACATCCGGCAACGCGGCGCAGTCCTGGATGATGCCGAATTTCAAAACACAGTCGGCGGATCGCTCATAGCAACCGCAACATAGCCCTTTCATAAGTCGGGCACGTGTCTTGCCGTCAGCCTTTCGAAGGTGCGTGTGGGGATGCCGGCCTGTTGGGGCGCTTTGGTTCAGGTTCATTGATCGCTTGCGCGGCAAGGCGCAGCGCTCTCAGCCTGGCTGTCTTTTCCTCGCGGGCCGCCCGCTCTGCATCGATCACGATCTGCGATTCACGTTTGGCGCGCTCGTTACGCTGGGTGTCGACTTTTGCACGAACCATGTGCCGCTACTCCGTCCTGGGAGGCGTCGTTTTCGATCGCCGCCTCCATCGTCCTCGGGCCCATGGTGCAGCGTTGCGGCGGGTGCGACGATTACAAATGATAATTGGGAAACGTTTGTCATCGCTGATCGCTGCTCGCGTAAAGCTGTCAGTCACACCAGCCGGAAGAGACGACGATCGATGCCTCGAAGATCTGGCGGCCGTCCTCGTCGCGTACCTTGATGGTGATGGCTGTGTGGTCGTTTTCGATCGCTTCGTCACGGACGATGTCGGGCAGCATGCGGATTGCTTCGCGCCGCATGCGCTCGCGCGTTTCGAAGACCTGGCCGTCATCGTCCACCGTCAGCCCATCGCCATTGTAGAGGTCGAGATAGAATCTGGGCATGATGCGGCTGGATCCCACGGACCGGTGACATTGCGCGATATTCCACCGACAATTCGCGGGCTAAGTAGTTGTTCCATCAGCGTTGGTATTTGTCGTGGAACAAGCAGGGGCAACAAATGTTAATGCCATCAGCGGCCAAAGGCCTAGTGCATCCAAAGCCGCCTTGCTTCCGACAGAACACTTGGCGATCGGCTTCTCAAGCCCATTCGCGGAGGTTGCGGTGCTTGAACCCCTCTACCTGAACCTTGGTCAGCACGACGGGCTTTCCGACGCCGAGAAGGCGCTGCTGAGCGGCGCGATGACTTTCGAGCGGCATTTCGCCACCGGCCAGGATATTGTCGTATCGGGATCCCGGCCGACCTACTCGACATTGATCCTCGACGGCTTGGCGGCACGCTACAAGGTGCTGGAGAATGGTGGCCGGCAGTTCACCTCATTGCAGGTGCCCGGCGATTTCGTCGATCTCCACGCCTTCCTGCTGAAGATCATGGATCACGGCATCGTCGCCCTGTCGCCCTGTCACGTCATGTTCGCCGATCACAGCCGGCTTCGCGCCATCACCGAGGAAGCGCCACATCTGACGCGGCTGCTGTGGTTGGACACGCTGGTCGACGGAGCCATCCACCGCGAATGGATCGTGGCGATGGGGCGCCGCTCCAGGACTTCGCATCTGGCCCATCTGGTCTGTGAGCTTTTCGTGCGGTTGCAGGTGGTGCAGCGCACCAACGGCATGAGCTTCCATCTGCCGCTCTCGCAAGCCGAACTTGCCGATGTGCTCGGCCTTTCCGTCGTGCACATGAACCGGGTCATCGGCGCCTTGCGCAGGGTCGGCGTCGTCAGCTGGGCCAATCACACGGTGACCATCCTGGACTGGCACCGGCTGCAGGAAATCGCCGAGTTCGATCCGACCTATCTCAGCATGATGCGGGAGCCGCGCTAGAAGCGATTCATCGTTTCACGGAACGGCGTCCCCCGCATCTTTTCTTGTTCCGTTCATGCCGCAAGGGCGTGGTTGCGCGCCGCAACCCACCAGATCCAAATCGAGACGCCGGCTCGCTGACGGCGACGAGGCGGCAAAACCTTTATGAAATTCCTATTTCTTTCCGCCCCGCGCCGTCTCGAACCTTTATGGCGACCGGGTCCATATTCCACGTGAGAAAAATATTGGAGCCGCCGTTGCGTAAATGCGGGACGGAGCTCTTTTTTGAACATTTCAAACCTTTCGATGAAAGGCGCGAAGTACAAATCTGAAAAAAGGAACCAGCATGATGGATATCATTGTTCTCGGGATAGGGGTTATATTTTTCACCCTGTCCCTCGCCTACATCAAAGCCTGCGCCAGCCTTTAGCCGGAGGACGTCAACATGCTTGTCGATTATATACTCGGTGGCGGCGTGACCCTGTTTCTGCTCGCCTATCTTACATACGCCCTCGTTCGTCCAGAACGCTTCTGACGGCACTGGCGCCGGGCACGGAAAGCTACACCCATGACTCTCTACGGATGGATACAGGTTCTCGTTTACTGCGGGATCGTCGCTTTGCTCGTGAAGCCGCTCGGCGGCTACATGTATCGCGTCTTCAACGGCGATCGCACATTCCTCTCGCCAGTTCTCAGGCCCCTCGAACGAGGCCTTTATCGCGTTTCGGGAACCGGTGAAAACGAAGAGCAGCACTGGACCACCTACGCGGCAGGCATCATGTTCTTCAGTCTCGCCAGCTTCCTGATGCTTTATGTCCTGCAGCGCCTGCAGGGCAGCCTGCCTTACAATCCGATGGGCATGAGCGCGGTCGAACCGGCGCTTGCATTCAACACCGCCGTCAGCTTCACGACCAACACCAACTGGCAGAACTACGGTGGCGAAAGCACGATGTCCTATCTCGTGCAGATGGCTGGTCTCACCGTGCAGAACTTCGTGTCCGCCGCGGTCGGCATTGCCATCGCAGTCGCGCTGATCCGCGGCTTCGCCCGCGCCTCCGGCAAATCGATCGGCAACTTCTGGGTCGATATGACCCGATGCACCCTCTACGTGCTCTTGCCACTCTGCATTGTGCTGACCGTGGTCTATGTCTGGCTTGGCATGCCGCAGACGCTTGGGCCCCATGTCAGCGCCACCACGCTGGAGGGTGCGCAGCAGACCATCGCCGTCGGCCCGGTCGCCTCGCAGGTCGCGATCAAGATGCTCGGTACCAATGGCGGCGGCTTCTTCAACGCCAATGCCGCGCATCCGTTCGAGAATCCGAACGCCATCTCCAATCTGATCCAGATGGTGACGATCTTCGCGCTCGGTGCTGCTCTTACCAACGTCTTCGGCCGTATGGTCGGCAACCAGCGCCAGGGCTGGGCGATCCTGGCGTCTATGGGCGTGCTGTTTATCGCCGGCGTTGCGGTCTGCTACTGGGCCGAAGCCGCGGGCAATCCGCTTGTCCATGCGCTGGGCATCGATGGCGGCAATATGGAAGGCAAGGAAACCCGCTTCGGCGTCGTGCTCTCGGCGCTGTTCGCGGTCATCACCACGGCGGCGTCCTGCGGCGCGGTCAACGCCATGCACGACAGCTTTACCGCGCTCGGCGGCATGATCCCGATCATCAACATGCAGCTCGGCGAAGTCATCGTCGGCGGCGTCGGCGCCGGTTTCTACGGCATCTTGATGTTCGTCCTGATCGCCGTCTTCGTCGCCGGCCTAATGGTCGGGCGCACACCCGAATATCTCGGCAAGAAGATAGAGGCCAAGGAGGTCAAGATGGCGATGCTGGCGATCTTGTGCCTGCCGCTGGCAATGCTTGTCTTCACGGCCATCGCGGTGGTCCTGCCGAGCGCCGTGGCGTCAACCGCAAATGGCGGCCCGCATGGCTTCTCCGAAATACTCTACGCCTATACCTCGGCGGCGGCGAACAACGGCTCGGCCTTCGCCGGTCTCAACGGCAACACGCCCTGGTACAATATCACGCTCGGCATCGGCATGCTGATGGGCCGCTTCCTGGTCATCATTCCGGCGCTCGCCATCGCGGGTTCGCTGGGGGCGAAGAAGACCGTGCCGGCCTCGGCCGGCACCTTCCCGACCGACAGTCCGCTGTTCGTCGGGCTGCTGGTCGGCGTCATCGTCATCGTCGGCGGCCTGACCTTCTTCCCCGCGCTCGCCCTCGGACCGATCATCGAGCATCTGGCAATGATCCACGGGCAGACCTTCTGAGGCGGACATGTCCATGTTCAACATCAGACGTCCCAATGGCCAGCATCAGCCCGACGGTGAAGGTGAAAGGGACGGCAAGCCTCCTCCCTTTCCAACGGCGTCGACGTTCCTCGGCCTTGCCGCAGTCATGATCGTCCTCTGGCTGTTGGCCTACGGGCTTCCGCATCTTCTTCAGGCACCCGATCGACCGGTGCCCCACAACAACACTGAAGCCGGAGCTTCAAAATGAGCCACGCGAAATCAGCCAGCATCCTGGATGCACGCATCCTGTGGCCCGCCATCGGCGGCGCCTTCCGCAAGCTCAATCCACCCACGCTGGCCCGCAACCCGGTGATGTTCGTCGTCGCGGTGGTTACCGCGCTGACATCAGTGCTGTTCGTCAAGGATCTCATCACCGGCGGTGGCGATCCGCGCTTTACGCTGCAGATCATCATTTGGCTGTGGTTCACGGTGCTCTTCGCCAATCTCGCCGAAGCCGTCGCGGAAGGGCGCGGCAAGGCGCAGGCGGATTCGCTGCGCAAGGCGCGCACCGAGACCCAGGCCAAGCTGCTGACCGGCGAGGACCGTACCAAATTCAAGATGGTGCCCGGCACCAGCTTGAAGGTCGGCGACGCCGTGCTGGTCGAAGCGGGCGACATCATCCCATCCGACGGCGAGGTGATCGAAGGCGTCGCCTCGGTCAACGAAGCGGCGATCACGGGCGAATCCGCGCCGGTGATCCGCGAATCCGGCGGCGACCGCTCGGCGGTCACCGGCGGCACGCAGGTGCTGTCCGACTGGATCCGCGTCCGCATCACCGCCGCCGCCGGACACACATTCCTTGACCGCATGATCTCGCTTGTCGAAGGTGCCGAGCGCCAGAAGACGCCGAACGAGATCGCGCTCAACATCCTGCTCGTCGGCATGACGCTGATCTTCGTGCTGGCCACGGCGACCATCCCGAGTTTCGCGTCCTATTCGGGCGGTTATATTTCGGTCACCGTGCTTGTCGCTTTGTTCGTGACCCTGATCCCGACCACGATCGGCGCGCTGCTGTCGGCCATCGGCATCGCCGGCATGGACCGGCTGGTGCGCTTCAACGTGCTGGCCATGTCCGGACGCGCCGTGGAAGCCGCGGGCGACGTCGATACGCTGCTGCTCGACAAGACCGGCACCATCACGCTCGGCAACCGCCAGGCGACCGAGTTCCGCCCGGTCAAGGGCGTCACCGAGCAGGAACTGGCCGACGCGGCGCAGCTTGCCTCGCTGGCCGACGAAACGCCGGAAGGCCGCTCGATCGTCGTGCTGGCCAAGGAAAAATACGCCATCCGTGCCCGCGACATGGCAACGTTGCATGCGACCTTCGTGCCGTTCACCGCGCAGACCCGCATGAGCGGTGTCGACGTCGACGGTTCCTCGGTGCGCAAGGGCGCGGTCGATTCCGTGCTCGCCCATGTCAACCAGTCGACTGTCGCCGCCCATGGCGCGCGCCCCGGCAGCGACACCGTGCGCGACCTGCAGGCGATTGCAGACGAGGTCGCAAAGTCCGGCGGCACGCCGCTGGCGGTCGAGCGCGACGGGCGCCTGCTCGGCATCGTCCACCTCAAGGATATCGTCAAGGGCGGCATCCGCGAGCGTTTCGCCGAGCTGCGCAAGATGGGCATCCGTACGGTGATGATCACCGGCGACAACCCGATGACGGCGGCGGCCATCGCGGCGGAAGCCGGCGTCGACGATTTCCTTGCCCAGGCGACGCCGGAGGACAAGCTGAAGCTGATCCGCGACGAGCAGGCCAAGGGCAAGCTGGTCGCCATGTGCGGCGACGGCACCAACGATGCGCCGGCGCTCGCTCAGGCCGATGTCGGCGTCGCCATGAACACCGGCACGGTCGCCGCCCGCGAGGCCGGCAACATGGTCGATCTCGACAGCGACCCGACCAAGCTGATCGAGATCGTCGAGATCGGCAAGGCGCTGCTGATGACGCGCGGCTCGCTGACCACTTTCTCCATCGCCAACGACGTGGCCAAATACTTCGCCATCATCCCGGCGATGTTCGCCGTCTTCTACGTCGCGCCGGGCCAGACCGCCGGCCCGCTGCAAGCGCTCAACATCATGCATCTGGCGACACCGCAGAGCGCCATCCTGTCGGCCATCATCTTCAACGCGCTGATCATCATCGCGCTGATCCCGCTGTCGCTGCGCGGCGTCAGATACAGGGCGATCGGCGCCGGTGCGCTGCTCGGCCGCAACCTCCTCGTCTACGGCCTCGGTGGCATCATAGTGCCGTTCGCCGGCATCAAGACAATCGACCTGGCCGTCACGGCCCTCGGCCTTGCATAAGGACAATTCCGATGCTCAAGCAAATCAGACCCGCGATCGTCATGATCGTTTTCTTCACCGTGCTGACCGGCCTGGCCTATCCGCTGGGCATGACCGGAATCGCGCAGGCGCTGTTCCCAAATCAGGCCAATGGCAGCCTGATCGAGAAGGACGGCAAGGTGATCGGCTCCGAACTGATCGGCCAGGCCTTCGCCAGCGACAAGTATTTCCACGGCAGGCTTTCGGCCGCCGGCAATGGCTATGACGCCAGCGCCTCCGGGGGCACCAATCTCGGCCCGACCAACCCCAAGCTGATCGACCGCATCAAGGGCGATGCCGAAAAACTGAAGGCGGAGAATCCGAACGCGCCGGTGCCGATGGATCTCGTCACGACGTCCGGCAGCGGGCTCGATCCGCATATCAGCCCGGAGGCCGCCTATTTCCAGGTTCCCCGCGTGGCCAAGGCCAGGGGCATCGATGAAGCCAAGGTCAAGGCGCTCGTCGACGGTCAGGTCGAAGGCCGGGAACTCGGTTTCATGGGAGAGCCTGTGATCAACGTGCTGGCGCTCAACATGGCGCTGGACGCCGCGAAATAGTTGATGGCAGGCGCCGGGGATCGACAGCATCCCCGGCGCCATACATGATCGGTTCCGATGCCGGAAGACAGAAGCAGCGAAAACAGACCTTCTCCCGACGCGCTGCTCGAGCATGCCGAGAGGGAGGGGCGTGGTCGTCTGCGGATATTCCTTGGTGCCGCGCCTGGTGTCGGCAAGACTTACGAAATGCTGATGTCGGGCCGTGCCAGGCTGGCCGACGGCATCGATGTGGTGATCGGCGTCGTCGAGACGCATGGCCGCCGGGAAACCCAGGCCCTGGTCCAGGGCTATGAAGTCATTCCGCGCCGCAAGGTCGACTACAAGGGACGCATTCTCGACGAGATGGACATCGACGCCATCCTCGCCCGCCGCCCGGCGCTGGTCCTCATCGACGAGCTCGCCCATACCAATGCGCCCGGCAGCCGCCACCCCAAGCGCTATCTCGACGTCCAGGAGATCCTGGCGCGAGGCATCGACGTCTACACGACGCTCAATATCCAGCATGTCGAAAGCCTGAACGACGTCGTCGCCCAGATCACGCGGGTCAGGGTTCGCGAGACGGTTCCCGATTCCATCATCGACCAGGCCGACGATGTCGAAATCATCGATCTGACCCCCGACGACCTGATCAAGCGGCTGGAGGAAGGCAAGGTCTATTTCCCCAATACCGCGCAACGCGCCGTCGAGAACTATTTCTCGCCGGGCAATCTGACGGCACTGCGGGAGCTGGCGCTGCGCCGCACGGCCCAGCGCGTCGACGAGCAATTGCTCAATCACATGCAGGCGCACGCCATTTCGGGACCATGGGCTGCCGGGGAACGGGTTCTCGTCTGCGTCGATGCGCGTCCGGGTGGTGCTGCCCGCATCCGCTACGCCCGCAGGCTGGCCGACCGGCTTCGTGCGCCATGGACGGCGCTTCATGTGGACACGCCTCGCTCGGCCGGCATGTCCGAGGAAGACAAGGACCGCCTCGCCGCGCTGCTGCGCCTTGCCGAGCAGCTCGGCGCCGAGGTGACGACCATTCCCGGCCAGAACGTCGCGCAGGACATCGTCCGCCACGCGACGGCGAACAACTTCACCCATATCGTGGTCGGCAGGCCGACCCGGTCGCGCTGGCGCGAACTGATCGAGGGATCGCTCACCTATGACCTGATCCGCAATGCCGGCGACATCAGCGTGCATGTCATTTCCGGAACGGAGCGGGATACCGAGGCAAGTTCGAGAAGCGTCAAAGCGGCCGACGAGCAATGGCAATTCCAGATCCGGCCCTATCTCAAGGCCACGGCTTTTGTCGCCGGCTCGCTCGCCTTCGCCGTCCTGCTGGACCAGTTTCTCGACGTTCGCAACCTCGCGATCATCTTCCTCATAGGGGTGCTGACGTCCGCCGTCGCCGGTGGTCTCTGGCCGGCCCTGTATGCCTGTGTCGTCAGCGCCGTTGCCTTCAACTATTTCTTCCTGGAGCCGCGCTACACGCTGACGATCCGGGATCCGGAGAGCATTGTGGCGCTCGGCGTGTTCCTGGTCGTCGCCGTCATCGCCAGCGACCTGACGGCACGCGTGCAGCGCCAGGCGGTCGCTGCCCGCTCGCGGGCGCGGGCCACGGAAGACATCTACCTGTTCTCCAAGAAGCTCGCCGGCGCCGGTACGCTCGACGACGTTCTCTGGGCCACCGCCTTCCAGATCGCCTCGATGCTGAAGCTGCGCGTGGTGCTGCTTCTGCCCGAAGACGGCACCATCACCGTCAAGGCCGGTTATCCGCCCGACGACACGCTGGCGGAGGCCGACATCGCCGCCGCCCGCTGGGCCTGGGAGCACAACCGTGCCGCCGGGCGCGGCGCCGACACGCTGCCCGGCGCCAAGCGCCTCTATCTTCCCTTGCGCACGGGGCGCACCGCGCTCGGTGTCGTCGGTCTCGACAACGACAAGCAGGGCCCGCTGCTGACGCCCGAGCAACAGCGCCTGCTCGACGCGCTGGCCGACCAGGCGGCGGTGGCGATCGAGCGTGTCCAGCTGGTCGCCGATGTCGACCGGGCCAAGCTCGCCGCCGAAGCCGACCGCCTGCGCTCGGCCCTGCTGACCTCGATTTCCCATGATCTGAAAACGCCGCTCTCGGCCATCATGGGGGCGGCCGGCACGCTCAAGGAATTCGCGCCTGATCTGCCCGAGCAGGATCGGGCGGAGCTTCTGTCGACGGTGATCGACGAGTCGGAACGGCTCAACCGCTTCATCGCCAACCTGCTCGACATGACCAAGATCGAATCCGGTGCGATGGAGCCGAACCATGCCCTCCATTATGTCGGCGATATCGTCGGCACGGCGCTCGACCGTGCCCGCAAGATCACCAGCGAACACAGGATCGAGGTCGATATTCCGCCTGACCTGCCGATGCTGAAGCTCGATCCCGTGCTGTTCGAACAGGTCCTGTTCAACCTCCTCGACAATGCGTCGAAATACTCGCCGCCCGGCTCGGCGATCCGTGTGCAGGGATGGACCGACAATGGGTCCGTCGTCGTGCGGATCATGGATGAGGGACCTGGCATTCCGGCGCAGGACCTGGAACGCGTGTTCGACACCTTCTACCGGGTGCGCAAGGGCGATCAGGTGCGCGCCGGCACCGGGCTCGGCCTGTCGATCTGCCGCGGCTTCGTCGAAGCGATGGGCGGCACGATTTCGGCCGCCAACGGGACCGACCGCCCCGGTGCTGCTTTCAGCATCAGGATGCCGGTGCCGACGGAAGCGCCCGATGCCGACAATCGTGGCGACGGGCCCAGCATGGATCAGCTCTGATGACGAATTCGAACGTCAGGATACTGGTTGTCGATGACGAGCCGCCGATCCGCAAGCTGCTGCGGGTCGGCCTCGCCAGCCAGGGTTATGCGGTCGGCGAGGCGCCGAACGCCAAGGTGGCGATCGAATTGATGGAACAGGAAAAGCCCGACCTGGTGCTGCTCGATCTTGGCCTGCCGGGCATGGGCGGCCATGAACTCCTGCGCAAATGGCGTGACGAAGGCGTGGACGTTCCCGTCGTCATCCTCTCCAGCCGCACCGACGAGGCGGGCATCGTCAACGCGCTCGAACTCGGCGCCGACGACTATGTCACCAAGCCGTTCGGCATGAACGAACTGGTGGCGCGCATCCGCGTGGCGCTGCGGCACAAGTTCCAGCAGCAGGGCGAGAAGCCGGTTTTCCAGAGCGGCGACCTCTCGGTCGACCTGGTCAAGCGCATCGTCAAGGTCGAGGGCAGGGAGATAAAGCTCTCGCCGAAGGAATACGACATCCTTCGCATCCTGGTGCAGCATGCCGGCAAGGTGCTGACCCACCACTTCATCCTCAAGCAGATCTGGGGAGATTCCACCGACGTGCAGTATCTCAGGGTCTATGTCCGGCAGCTGCGGCAGAAGATCGAGAAGATCCCCGACCAGCCGCGCTACATCACCACCGAAACCGGTGTCGGCTACCGCCTGCGTGTCGAGTGACACGACCCTTCGATTGAACCCGCGTCAGCCGACGGCTCCCAGCGGCCGGTTCGCGGCCGCCGACGTCCGCATGGCGGCGAGACAGCCGAGCAGCCCAAGCGGCACGAAAGCAAGGAACAGCCAGCTCGCGACATTGGCCGCCGCGTCGTGATTCAGCCCTTGCGAAAAACCGCTGGCATTGGCGACGATGCCGGCAAGGGCCGCACCCACGGCATAGCCGATCCTCTGCATGGTCGGCACCGCTGCCGAGGCGATGGTCTGCTCGTCGTCCGGGGCGGAGGCGACGATGACGCGGGTCAGGAATGGCCAGGCAATGCCGAAGCCGCCGCCTTGCAAAAGGGCGCAGACCAGGATCAGCAGGATCGAGCCCAGCGGTATCGTGTAGGCAAAGCCGGCGATGCCGGCGGCGATCATCAATGCCCCACAGACGATGATCAGCCCCTCGCGCCGCGGCGGCGCGTTGGCGACGAGGATCGACAGGATCGACCAGGCAATCGATTCGGCGGCGATGATGTAGCCGGTGGTGAGCAGCGGAATGTCGTGCAGGCTGGTCAGCAGCAACGGACCGTAGACGCCGAAGGAGCAGGTCGCGATGGAAAAGGCGGCGACCATGGTCATGCCGGCGCCGACCGGCGTGCGCCACGAGAACAGCCGCGCCGGGAAAAGCCGCGAGCGCGGCTTCAGCCCGTCGACGTAGAAGAACAGCGCGAGACCCGCCAGGCCAAGCACGATCAGCAGCGAGGAACGCAGCAGGGCGATATCGACGCCCGCCGAGGCGATCAGCACCACGGCGACGGCAAGGCAGCCAAGGGTAGCGAACGGGAAGGGTGGCGCCTTGCCGGCGCTTGTCGCTGGTTTCTTCGCCTCCGGCGTATCGAGCACGAGGAAGCTAGCCAGTGCCATGGCGGTGCCGCCGACGGTGAAGACGCCGAACGCCCAGCGCCACGACAGAAGGTCGGTCATGATCGCCCCGAGCAACGGGCCGCTGAACGCTGCGACGCCCCAGATCGCCGACATGATGCCGAAGAGCTGCGGCCAGATGGCGCGCGAAAACAGCCGCTCGACCGAGACGAAGGCCAGCGACACCAGCGCGCCGCCACCCAGCCCCTCGACCAGCCGGCCGGCCAGGAACAACTGCATGGACGGCGAGGTGGCGCAGATCAGCGCCCCGGCGGCGTAGAGCAGGGCCGCAACCACCATGGTGGTGCGCAACGCCACATAGCTCACCAGTCGCCCGGCGGCAGCACCGGCGACAATGGCGCCGAGCTCGTAGATCGCCAGCGACCAGCCGACGAGCTGCACGCCGGCCAGTTCGCCGACCATGGCCGGCATGACGGTCGCCACCATCGTCTCATTGGTGGCGTGCAGCAGGATGCCGAGGCTGATGAAGCAGAAGCGCGCCAGATCGCCGCTCGCCCACAAGGCGCGCCAGTCGACTCTGTTTGTGCTGATTTCAGTCATTTCCACCCCTGCCTCTGGATAACTCGACGCCAGCGCGTGGCACCAGAAGCCAGCAACGGTTTCCGGCAGGACCATGCGCGATCAGGATCGTGCGCCGCACCATGCGCTGTTTGCCTGGGCGGGCTTGTAGGACCTCAACCGCGCTTGAGCTCAAGCGATTTTTTGAGAGCGCGTTCCGCAGCTGTCTCCCGCGACTGGCCGCGTTCGCGGAGCAATCAGTTCTCTGTGCTGCGCAGCTGGAACTGGCTGACGCCGATGGCGAGATTGATGCCCATCTGGGTCTGCAGGCTGAGCGGCTGGAGGGTGAAGGCCTGCGAGGAGCCGCCGATCAAAAGATTGGCGCCGGCGCCGACGGCCGCCGTCACTTCGGCGCTGGCGCCGATATAGTCGCCCGCCAGCGCACCAGGCGCGTAGATGTTCTTCAGCGGCGTCAGCACCAGCCATTGCATCACCGCCTGCTGCGTCGTGCCGATGTCGATGCCGTATTTGTTGACGGCGCCGAAATAGGCTTCCGGCGCGAAGGTCTTGTCGGTCGGGGTGAAGGTGCAGCTCAGATCCTTGCTCGAGCCGAAAATGAAGCCGGTGCCGCCCCCGATGGCGCATTCGAGCGTGCCTAGCTCTATTCCGCCGTCCTGCGCTTGTGCCGCGCCGGCAAGCACGGTTGCGATCACGGCAACGCCAATGGCTGTCTTCGGCATGGGGTCCCCCAAATCAAACGGCGCGGAACCAATCCTATCCGGTTCCGCGCCGCAGGGTGAGGGGTCGTGGAGCTCAGAGCAGTTCGCCGTGTCACGGAAACGGTGAACTGCTCCAACTCTTTATTTTAGCGCAATTGCGGACGGAAAACCGTCTCACACTTTTCCTGTAATCGCGCGAGACCTATCCACTCACTTGAGCGAATGGATCAGCTCAAGCGAGGTCACGGCCACGGCAAGATTAACGCCGGTCTGCGCCTGGACGCTGAGGGGCTCAAGCATGAAGGCGCTATCGAGGCCGCCGACCAGCAGGTTGGCGCCGCCGCCGGTGACGACGCTCGCCTCGGCGTTCACGCCATAATAGCTGCCGGCAAGATCGCCAGCGTCGCGATCGCGGGTCGCGGCAAGGACCGCCCAGACGAGCTGGCCCTGATGCGTCTGGCCAACGTCGACGCCGAGCTTGGAGATGACGCCGGTGTAGATCTCCGACGGCCCATGATGATGGGGACGGAAGACGCAGGACACACCCTTGTTGGACGCCACGATGTAGCCGGTACCGCCATCGATAGTGCAGTCGAGCGTGCCGAGCTGGAGCTTTCCGGCACTTGCCGGAGCGGCAGCAAACACGGTCGTGGCGAGTGCCGCGGCGCAGACGAGTCTCTTGATCATGGGAGGTCCTTTCGCAAAATGCTTTGAAACAACGGCTTGGGTGACCGGACCGTTCCGCCGAAAACTTGGCGCGAACAAGGCAAGGGTTAACGGCTTGTTGCGGGGGTTAACGCGCGGTTGCCGGATTGGCGGCGATCTGCGGCAGCGCGTGTCCTTTCGGACACGCAACCCGACCCGCAATGCTTAGCCGGCTGTCAGCTGACGCGAGCGAGGCCATCCTTGGCCGGCTGGTAGCTGGGATTGAGGCGCACGGCTTCGTGATAGGATTTCGCCGCCTTCGCCTTGTCGCCGCGCTTCTCGTAGATCAGCGCCTGGTTGGCCCAGGCCTCGGCATTCTGGCCGTCGAGCTTGATGGCCATGTTGAAATCGGAGAAGGCATTGTCCTCGTCGCCCGTCGCCAGATAGGACAGGCCGCGCCCGTTGTAAGGCTCCGCGGCATCAGGGGCCAGCGAGATGGCGGTCGAGAAATCCTCGATGGCGAATTTGTGCTGGCCCTGGCTCTGATAGATCAGGCCGCGATTGTGATAAGCGCGGGCGTCCGTGGTGTCGAGCTGGATCGCCTTCTGGAAATCGTTGAAGGCATCCTGGGTGCGGCCCGCCTTGCGATAGAGATTGCCGCGGCCGATATAGGCGGCATCATAATTGCCGTTGATCTGGATCGAGCGGTTGTAGTCGGCAAGCGCCGCTTCCTGATTGCCGAGGAAGCGCTGGATGAGCGCGCGGTTCGAATATGCCTGGTAGAAATTCGGATTGAGCTGGATAGCCTGGTTGAAGTCCTTGAGCGCCGCCTGGTACTGGCCGCCCCGGCCATAGGCCGAGCCTCGCACATTGTAGCCTTCGGGATCCTGGGGGTTGCGCTGGATGACCGCCGACAGCGAGGAGATGTTCTCGCTCGACCCCTGCGCCTTGTCGATGTTGTTGAACTCGCCGGCCGGGCCCGACGTCTGGCAGGCGGCAAGCACCAATCCGGAAAGCAGGGCCGCTGTCAGGGCGAAACCACGCAATGCGGTCCCCCGCTCCACGCTTGTTGCGTTCATGTCTGCCCTGTCCTCACTTGCCGCGTCGTTCAGGTCCGGATCCCCCCTCCGGGCCGGTCACAATGTCATAAAGTGTCAGAGCGTACCCCTGTGCGCCCAGGCGGGCGCACATGCTCTAAACAAAAAGGTGGCGGCGATTCCGCATCGCGCCACCTTGGTATCCTTCGAAAAGGACGAAATATTGGCGATAATCAGCGCGGCGGACGCGCTGCACCAGCAGCACCGGCGGCCACCGGACGCGGCGTCATCGGGAGCAGGCCTTCGCGCTGTGCGCGCTTGCGGGCCAGCTTGCGGGCGCGGCGCACGGCTTCAGCCTTTTCGCGGGCGCGCTTCTCGGAAGGCTTCTCGTAGTGACCGCGCATCTTCATTTCGCGGAAAATGCCTTCGCGCTGCATCTTCTTCTTCAGCGCGCGAAGCGCCTGATCAACGTTATTGTCGCGGACGAGTACCTGCACGGGCAATCCTGTCTTTCGGGTTTGATATCAATAGGCAAGCGGCCATAGCCACTAGCCTCCGCAGCGGTCGACACCACGAATTGTGGCGGCTGATAGCAGAATCAGACCGCGCTGTCCACAGCCGAAATGAAGGACGGCGGCCTAATCGCCACGAATGGACAAGAGATAGGGGGCCGACTACGCCGTGGCCAGATGCAGCCGTTCAAAATCCTCGAAGAACTCGCCATAATCGCAGGTGATCTCTTCGCCAATTGCAATGTCGCGGGTGGCGGTCGCGCCGCCATATTGCGAAAAGTCGGTGTTCGGCGTCGCCGAATGGTTCATGAAGCGGCCATTGTCGACCTCATAGACCATGAAACCCGGCCGATCGGGGCTCGGATAGGCGTAGCGGTCGAGCAACTCCTTCAGAGGCGGCGGCGCCGCCTCGTACTTGTCCATCGGAATCAGCCGGTCGAAATCGGGATCGAGGCGCCAGATCGAGGCGCCTTTCCGGATCGGCTCGGCGGCGAACATGCCGACGCCCTCGATCGCGCTCGCGGCCACGTAGGTTCGGATCAGCATCATGGTTCCAGGACCTTTTTCGGCAAGAAGACCCGTTTCGACAGGAAACGAGATCGTCAAATCGCGCCGAAAAAGCAAGTCCGGTGGGCTGCGTCAAAGCGACGAAGCGGCTGTTCGCCCCGAAAATCCTTCACGTCCGGTTGATCGAGACGCCGCCGTCGGCAAACAGCGCGGTCCCCGTGGTGAAGCTCGATGCATCGGAGGCGAGATAAAGCGCCGAGCGGGCAATCTCTTGCGGCTGCGCCATGCGTTTCAAGGCATGGATGCGTTCGACGAAAGCGCGGGCTTCGGGGGTGGTCGTCGTCGCGCCTGGGGTGTCGGTGCCGCCGGGCAGCAGCGCATTGACGCGCAGACCCCTCGGCCCGTATTCGGCGGCAAGAACTTGCGTCAGCCCGATCAGGCCGGCTTTGGCCGCCGCATAGGCCGCCATGCCCGGCATGCCGGCGGTGTAGCCGACAAAGCTCGACGTGAAGATCAGCGAGCCGCCACCCCGCTCCAGCATGGCCGGTATCTGGTACTTCGCGCAGAGGAAGGCGCTGGTCAGGTTGGTGTCCATCGTGTCGTGCCATGCCGCCGGCATCATCTCGGGCAGGGGCACCATCAAGCCGACGGCGCCGGCATTGTTGAAGGCGATGTCGAGACCGCCGAACTTCTCCAACGCGAGGTCGACAAGGGCCTTCGCATAGGCCTCGTCCCTGACGTCGCCGGCAAGGGCGACGGCGGTGCCCTCCGCGTCTGATATCTCGGCGACAAGCGTATCGAGCTCCGCCCGACGGCGGGCGGCGATGACGATCCTGGCGCCTTCCTCGGCAAAGAGCTTTGCCGTGGCGCGGCCGATGCCGGAACTGGCACCGGTGACGATGGCGATCTTGTTGGCGAGTGCGAGCATCTTTTACATCCCTGTTGTTCGTGCCGGTCTCGCCGGCAATCGGGATGCTTGGTCGCAAATGGAGTGGAGCACCCGAAAGCTGCGAAAGCGTTACTGCCTCATCAGCCAACCGAGCCGGCTGAGCGATAAGGCGTAGCTGACAGCGATGAGCATGGCGATGGTGATGCCCGCGACGGCGTACCCGGCGACATGGAATCCGGCGGCACCGGCAAGCAGGATGACCAGTTCCAGTACCAGCCGCACCATGCCTGGAACCGGCACCGGTGCGCGGCCAGATCGGCTTGGATCGCCTGGCACCGCGAACGTACCCCACAAGACAGCCGCAATGAACGGCAAGCCCAGAGCCAGGATCCAGTGCCACGATCCGCTGGAAAAGCTCCAGCCCGCCATGCCGATGCCGAGCAAGGCCGCAAGCTCCAGCAGGAAGCGCAACGTCAAGTTCCACCAGGCATTGCCCACGATCGTCCTCCGGAGTTTCACCGCCGGCACTGTGGCGGAAGGCCCTCATCGGAGCCAGAGAGCACGCGTCTTTTTCGTCGTGGCGCAAAACGGCAAGCGCCGTCGCAAACAGCGCAAGGGTGGCAGCGCTGTTTCGCTAGTGATACACCTCGCGCGCCGGGGCCGAGTGAACGCCCTGCGCCATTTTGCGAGACCTTTTTGGCGAGAGGCTGGGACGTTGAAAAAATATTCGGTATTCGCCATCGCCCGCGAGGCCATGCGCGGCCATAAGGGCTGGGAGGAGCAATGGTCCTCGCCCGAACCCAAGAAGGAATACGACGTCATCATCGTCGGTGCCGGCGGCCATGGCCTGGCCACCGCCTATTATCTTGCCACGGTGCACGGCATCACCAATGTCGCTGTGCTGGAAAAGGGCTGGCTCGGCGGCGGCAACACCGGCCGCAACACCACCATCATCCGCTCCAACTATCTCTATGACGAGAGCGCCGGCATCTACGACCACGCGTTGAAGCTGTGGGACGGGCTGAGCCAGGAACTCAACTACAACGTCATGTATTCAGCGCGCGGCGTCATGATGCTCGCCCACAATGTGCACGACATCCAGGTGCTGAAGCGCCACGTCCATGCCAACCGTCTCAACGGCATCGACAATGAATGGCTGTCGCCGGAGCAGGCCAAGGAATTCTGCCCGCCGCTCAACATCTCCCGGGAGGCGCGCTATCCGGTCGTCGGGGCGGCCCTGCAACGCCGTGGCGGCACCGCGCGCCACGATGCCGTCGCCTGGGGCTATGCGCGGGGTGCTTCCGCGCGCGGCGTCCACATCATTCAGAATTGCGAGGTCACCGGGGTCAAGCGGGCACCGAACGGCGCGGTCACCGGCGTCGAGACGACGCGCGGCTTCATCGGCGCCAAGAAGGTCGGCGTCGTCGCCGCCGGCCATTCCTCGGTGATCATGAACATGGCCGGCGTGCGTATGCCGCTGGAGAGCTACCCGCTGCAGGCGCTGGTGTCGGAGCCGATCAAGCCGGTGGTGCCCTGCGTGGTGATGTCGAACACCGTGCATGCCTACATCTCGCAGTCCGACAAGGGCGAACTGGTGATCGGCGCCGGCACCGACCAGTATGTCTCCTATTCGCAGACTGGCGGGCTTCACATATTGCAGCATACGCTCGACGCCATCTGCGAGATGTTCCCGATCTTCACGCGCATGAAGATGCTGCGCTCGTGGGGCGGCATCGTCGACGTGACGCCCGACCGCTCGCCGATCCTGGCCAAGACGCCGGTGCCCGGCCTGTATGTCAATTGCGGCTGGGGTACGGGCGGCTTCAAGGCAACACCGGGTTCAGGCCATGTCTTCGCCCACACCATCGCCAAGGACAATCCGCATCCGATCAACGCGCCCTTCACCATCGAACGCTTCCGCACCGGCCGTCTTATCGACGAGGCCGCAGCGGCGGCGGTGGCGCACTGATGATGACCGAAATGGCTGTCGCGATGCCGCTGATGCTGGCGGGGGAACAGGGCATGTTCCATTTTCCGACGCCGGAGGAAGTCCGGCTGCAGCCGATAAGCCGCGCCGGCAACGAGACCGCATGGCCGTTTTCGATCGACGAGGGAATGCTCGCCTGTGTGTGGAGCGCCGGCCAGAAAGTGGTGATGTTCTTTGAAGGCCGGCCGCATGGGCTGGATGAAGACGAGGATTTCAAACCGGTTGGCGTGATCGTCACCACCGACCCGATACAGCTGACGCTCGGCAACATGGCTAACCGCGCTCTGTTTCGGCCGGCGGCCAGCGTCGAGGAGCGGCTGAAGCTCGTCGCTCCATTCATGGCCATGGGTCAAAAGCTCTGCGACCAACCGGCGGGCGCGCACGTCGGCCACGGCGAACTGTAGGATCAAACACGATGCTTCTCATCCGCTGCCCCTATTGCGAGGAAGAACGCCCGGAACTCGAATTCCGCAACGCCGGCGAGGCGCATATAGCGCGTTCGGCCAACATGGCCGGCGAGAGCGACGACGATTTCGAGAAGTTCTTCTTCATCCGCTCGAACCCCAAGGGCATCATCTACGAGCGCTGGCGGCACATGCATGGCTGCGCCCGCTTCTTCAATGCCGTGCGCGACACCGTGACCGACAAGTTCATCATGACCTACAAGGCCGGCGAGTCGAAACCCGCCAAGCTGCCCAAAGACTCCAACGAAGTGGTTGCCAAATGAGCGGCGCATTCCGCATTCCGAGCGCCGGTCGCCTCAGCCAGGCGAAGACCGCGCGGTTCAGCTTCGACGGACAGCCCTATAGCGGCATCGAGGGCGACACGCTGGCCTCGGCACTGCTTGCCAATGGCGTGCATCTGGTCGGCCGCTCGTTCAAGTACCACCGGCCGCGCGGCGTGCTGTCCGCCGGCGCGGAAGAGCCCAACGCGCTGGTGCAGATCGTGCGTGACGACGCGCGCAAGACGCCGAATGTGCGCGCGACCGTGCAGGAGCTCTATGACGGGCTCGCCGCCAACTCGCAGAACCGCTGGCCGTCGCTGTCCTTTGACGTCGGCGCGGTCAACGACATCGCGTCGCCGATGTTTTCGGCCGGCTTCTACTACAAGACCTTCATGTGGCCGAAGGCCGCCTGGAAGAGCCTCTACGAGCCCAAGATCCGCGAAGCCGCAGGCCTTGGGGTTTCCCCCGACAGACCGGATCCCGACCATTATTCGTCGCGCTACGCGCATTGCGACGTGCTGGTGCTGGGCGGCGGTGCCGCCGGCATCGCGGCGGCACTTGCGGCGGCCGGGACCGGCGTACGCGTCATCCTGGCCGACGAGCAGGCCGAGTTCGGCGGCAGCCTGCGTTTCGAGAGTGGAGCCAAGATCGATGGCCAGGACGGTTTTGCCTGGGCGCAAGCGGCCATCGCCAGGCTGAACGCGATGGACAATGTCCGCGTGCTGCCGCGCACCACGGCGTTCGGCTACTACGCGCAGAATTTCGTCGCCCTGGTCGAGCGCGTCAGCGATCACCTCAAGGCTCCCGGCCATGATCTGCCGCGCGAACGGCTCTGGCAGGTCCGCGCCAAGCGCGTCGTGCTGGCCTCCGGCGCCATCGAGCGCCATATGGTGTTCGCCAACAATGACCGGCCGGGCATCATGCTGGCGGGCGCGGCGCGCACCTTCCTCAACCACTATGGCGTGGCCGTTGGCAGGAATGTCGGCGTCTACACCGCCAATGATTCGGCTTACGCGGCGGCGATCGACCTGAAGAAGGCCGGCGTCAATATCGCCGCGATCGTCGACCTGCGCGACAATCCGACCGGTCCGGTGATCGACGAGGCGAGGGCGCTCGGCATCGAGATCAATTTTGGCCGCGCGGTGATCCGCGCCGGCGGCAAACTGCGCGTGTCGTCGATGACGGTGCAGCCGAAGAATGGCGGCGGCGAGCGCACCATCCCCGTCGATGCAATCCTGATGTCGGCCGGCTGGACGCCGTCGGTCCATTTGTTCTCGCAGTCGCGCGGCAAGGTCGCCTTCAATCACGAGACCCAGCGCTTCGTGCCGGGCACCTATGCGCAGGACTGCGTCTCGGTCGGCGCTTGCAACGGCACCGACGGCTTGTCGGCCACGGTGGACGAGGCCTATGCGGCGGGCGCCAAGGCGGCCAAGGATGCCGGCGCCAAAACCGCCAAGGGCACGAAGCCGAAGGTCGATGCCTCGGAGAACTGGTCGCGCGGCATGCTGGGTGCCGCGCCGGGGGCCGGGCCGGACACGACGGTGAAAGCCTTTGTCGATTTCCAGAACGACGTTACCGCCAAGGACATCCGCCAGGCGGTGCATGAAGGCATGCGCTCGATCGAGCACGTCAAGCGCTTCACCACCAACGGCATGGCGACCGACCAGGGCAAGACCTCCAACATGCATGGACTGGCGATTGCGGCGGAGACGCTGGGTAAGCCGATCCCGGAGGTCGGCCTGACCACGTTCCGCGCGCCTTACACGCCTGTCACCTTCGGCGCGATCGTCAGCCATGCGCGCGGGCCGCTGTTCGATCCGACGCGCAAGACGGCGATCCATCCGTGGGCAGAGGCACATGGTGCCGTGTTCGAGGATGTCGGCCAGTGGAAGCGCGCCTGGTATTTCCCCAAGGCCGGCGAAGACATGCATGCCGCGGTCGACCGCGAATGCGTCGCCGTCCGTAACCAGGCAGGCCTGTTCGACGCCTCGACACTGGGCAAGATCGAAGTGGTCGGGCCGGATGCCGCCAAGTTCATGGAACTGCTCTACACAAACCCGTGGGAGAAGCTGGAGCCCGGCCGCTGCCGCTATGGCATCATGCTGCGCGAGGACGGCTTCATCTATGATGACGGCGTCGTCGGCAGGCTGGCGCCGGACCGTTTCCACGTGACGACGACGACTGGCGGCGCGCCGCGCGTCATGAACCATATGGAGGACTATCTCCAGACCGAGTTCCCGCATTTGAATGTCTGGCTGACCTCGATCACCGAGCAATGGGCGGTCATCGCCGTGCAGGGGCCGAGCGCGCGGAAGATTATCGAACCTTTGGTCGAAGGCATCGACATGTCCGACGAGGCGCTGCCGCATATGTCGGTGCGCGAAGGCAAGATCTGCGGCGTGCCGACCAGGCTGTTCCGCATGTCGTTCACCGGCGAGCGCGGCTTCGAAGTCAACGTGCCGGCCGATTACGGCCAGGCCGTCTGGGAGGCGCTGTGGGCCGAAGGCCAGAAGCATGGCGCCGCCGCCTACGGCACCGAGGCCATGCACGTGCTGCGCGCCGAGAAGGGCTACATCATCGTCGGCCAGGACACGGATGGCACGGTGACGCCGAACGACGCCGGGCTCGACTGGGCGGTCGGCAAAAAGAAGACCGACTTCGTCGGCATCAGGGGCATGATGCGGCCGGACCTGGTCGCCAAGGGCCGCAAGCAGCTTGTCGGCCTCAAGACCAAGGACCCGAAGGTGGTGCTGGAAGAGGGCGCGCAGATCGTCGAAGATCCCAAACAGGCGATCCCGATGAAGATGATCGGCCATGTCACCTCGAGCTACTGGTCGCAGAATTGCGGCCGTTCCGTAGCGTTGGCGCTGGTCACCGGCGGCCGTGACCGGATGGGCGACACGCTTTACGTGCCGATGCCGAACGGGGTGATCGAAGTGGAGGTTACCGGCATGGTGTTCTTCGACGAGACGGGAGGGCGCCTCAATGGCTAAGGCTGCTGCAAAGACAACCGCGACGGCTTCGCCTTCGGCCGAGCGGCGTCCGGCATTGGCCGGGCGCAGCGTCTCCGCGACGGGCGTCAAGGTCGAGGTGCTGCCGCCGGCCGAACGCATTTCGCTGCGCGCGCCGGAGGCTTCCGTCGCGGCCCTGTCGAAAGCGCTCGGCGTGACCTTGCCGAAGAAGCCGAAGACTTCAACGTCGAAAGCCGGGCGCACGGCGCTTTGGCTTGGGCCGGACGAATGGCTGGTCATCGACGAGGCCGGCAATGACCCGCTCGCCGATTGCGCAGGGGTTTCCGCCTTGCATTCGTCGGTCGGCATCTCGCATCGCAACATTGCCATAGCCGTCACTGGTCCGGCGGCCGAAGCCGCGATCAATTCGGGCTGCCCGCAGGATCTGTCGCTCGAAGCCTTCCCCGTGGGCGCCGCCTCGCGCACCATTCTCGGCAAGGCCGAGATCGTGCTGTTGCGCACGGCCGAGGACGCCTTCCGGGTCGAATGCTGGCGTTCCTTCTCGGACTATGTCTTTACTTTCCTGTCCGAGGGAGCCCGCGACGCCGCCGGCTGATCCCGGAACGTTTGCCGCCAGCATTCGTTGTGCGGCGACAGGTCGAGGGAGAAATGCCGATGCCGTCGAAGTCCGCGCCGAAATCGCCCAAGAAAACCATAGCGAAAACGGCGGCGGTTCGCTCGTTTGAACATGAGCGGCATCACGAGGCCAACGCCGAAGAGGAACTCGAGGAGGGCCTCGAGGACACGTTCCCGGCCAGCGATCCGGTGTCCATTACCGGCTCGGCCATTCCGGGCGGGCCGGCGAAACCCGGCAAGGCCAAGACCGTCCCCGGACGCAAGGCCCGCCAGCCCTGATTGAGAAATTTTGGTCGAGAGGCATCTTCCCAACACCTCAGCGGATGCGATATTCAAAGCGCTTTGGAGAGGGAAAATGACGATAAGAGCCATTGTCTGGGGCGAGAACGTCCACGAACAGACCAATGCCGCCGTGCGAGGCCTCTATCCCCTCGGCATGCATGGCACCATCGCGGCCGCGCTCAACCGGGACAAGGGCATCGAGGCGACCACCGCCACCTTGCAGGAACCGGAGCATGGCCTGAGCGAAAAGCGCCTTGCCGCCACCGACGTGCTTCTATGGTGGGGGCATGTGGCGCATGGCGAGGTCAAGGATGAGGTCGTCGAGCGGGTGCAGAAGCGGGTCTGGGAGGGCATGGGGCTGATCGTGCTCCATTCCGGCCACTACTCGAAAATATTCAAGCGGCTGATGGGCACGCCCTGTTCGCTGAAATGGCGCGAGGCAGGCGAGCGCGAGCGTGTCTGGGCGATCAACCGCGGTCACCCGATCGCGCAAGGCATCGGCGAATGCCTAGAGATCGGCGAGACGGAAATGTATGGCGAGCCGTTCGCGGTGCCAGAGCCGCTGGAGACGGTGTTCATCTCCTGGTACGAGGGCGGCGAGGTGTTCCGGTCGGGGCTGACCTATCAGCGCGGCGCCGGCCGCATCTTCTATTTCTCGCCCGGCCACGAGACCTATCCGATCTATCACAATGAGGGCGTGCTGCAGGTGCTGCGCAACGCCGTGCACTGGGCGCACAACCCGGCACCCGCGTGGGCCGGTATCACCAATGCACCCAACGTGCCGACCGACAAGGCCAAGGAGAAGATCGTCCAGAAGGGCCTACGCCTGCATGCCGACGGCGACAAGGGATTGAGCTGATTGGGGCCTGAGCTGATTGGGGCCTGAGTTGATTGGGGGCTGAGTTGCCTGGGATGAGTTGATGAGGGGCTTGGGTCGATGACACACAGGCTGCTTCTGCTCGGCACCGGTGGTATTGCCGGGCATCACGTCGAGGAATTTGCCGCGATTCCCGGCTGCACGATCGTCGCTTGTGTCGATCAGGTGCCGGGCCGCGCGGCGGCGTTTGCCGCCGCCAACAGGATCGGCGATTTCTTCGAGAGCCTGGAGGCGGCGATCGCCTGGGGGCAGTTCGACGCCGCCATCAACGCGACGCCGGACGGCGTGCACAAGGCAACGACGCTGGCCCTGCTGGCTGCGGAAAAGCACGTTTTCTGCGAAAAGCCTCTGGCGCCGAACCACGCCGATGCGCTGGCCATGACGGAAGCGGCCGAGGCGGCCGGGGTCGTCAACATGGTCAACCTGACCTATCGCAACTCGCCCGCGATCCAGGAAGCGCGGCGCATGGTGCAGGCCGGCGAGATCGGCGATTTGCGCCATGTCGAGGCGAGCTACAAGCAGAGCTGGCTGGTCAGCAAATCCTGGGGCGACTGGCGGGTCGAGGACAAGTGGCTGTGGCGCCTGTCGAGCCGGCATGGTTCGACAGGTGTGCTGGGCGATGTCGGTATCCATATCCTCGATTTCGCCACCTACGGCGCGGCGGAGGACATCGTCAGCCTGCATGCCGATCTGGTGACGTTTCCGAAGGCCGACGGCGATCGGATCGGCGATTACGTGCTGGATGCCAATGACAGCGTGGCGATGACGGCGCGGCTGAAGTCGGGCGCGCTCGCCACGATCGTGGCGAGCCGCTACATGACCGGCAACACCAATGAGCTGTCGCTGGCCATGCACGGCACCAAGGGAGCCATCAAGGTCGAGACCGACGGCAAGGTGTCAAGCCTGTCGGCTTGCCTCGGCAAGGATGTCGACCAGCAACGCTGGCGGACGCTGACGCCGCCGGATGTCAAGCGCAACGCCCGGCGTTTTGCCGAAGCGCTGAACACCGGCCTGAACGGCGATCCGTCCTTCCGGCGCGCCGCCGACATGCAGAAGCTGATCGACGCGGCCTTTGAGAGTTCTGCTGCCATGCGACCGCTGACGATCGCCTGATACGGTCCTTCGGAGAGCCAGTCCCAGCCAAAAGCTGGGCTCCGAGGCAACTTTTCGAAGGCCGTGGATCAGAAGTTCGGAACGATCCACGGATTGATGTCGATGCCGAGCCGCGGGCTCTTGACTTTGGTCGAGCTGGTGGTCGTTTTTTCGACCGATCCCGTCGCGCTGCAATCAAGCTTCGCATGGGTCTTGGTGTCAACGCAGGTTACGGCAGGCGCCTGCTTGACCGGCTGGGTGGCGCTGGCGGCGAAGGCCGAGCCTGAAAGTGCCAGCACGGCGGCGAGGGCGAGGAGGGTCTTTTTCATTGTCAGTCTCCGTTCTTGACGGGTAAATTCTTTTCGTACATGTACGATATGCTGTACAGATACGCCCGTCGATCCGGAAGTTCAAGCCAAAATCGTACGCGTACGGTAGATTTTTGTTAACCCAAAATTTCCCCCCGGTTTGGCCGGGGATGACGAGGTGATCCAGGAATGAAAGAAGCAACTGTCAGCAGTTGACCGGCGTCTCGGTCAGAGGCGGCACCTCTTGCGTGCTGAGCGTGGCAAGGGTGAAATCGCACATCCGCTTCACGAAAGCCTGCGGGTCGCCGAAGGGGTAGAAGGGAAAGGTGATCAGCAGCGAGATCGTGCCGTGGCCGACGGCCCACAGCATGGTGGCGATGGCGCGCGGATCGCCATGCAATTTGCCGGCGGCGACGCAGGCTTCGACCCGCTTGATGAGCACTTTCATCGCCGGGTTGCCTTCCTCCATGTCCTTATAGCTTCGGCCTTCCGGCGGCTTGGTTTTTTCCGTCATGAAGACGGTGCGGTATTCATTGGGATTGCCGAGCCCGAACGCGGCATATTCGGTCATCACAGCCTGCAGGGCCTCGATCGGATCGTCGGACGGGTGCTCCTCGATGCGGCGGGCAAGCGTCTCGAACGCATCTTCGGCCAGCGCGAACAGGATGTCCTGCTTGTCGGCGAAATAGGAATAGACGGACATCGGCGCATAGCCGACCCGCTTGGCCAGCTTGCGGATGGTCAGGCCTTCATAGCCGTCTTCCTGGACGAGCTTGTGCGCGGCCTCGACGAGCTCGGAGCGCAGTTCGGCCTTTTGTTTTTCGCGGCGTTTCTGGACGCTCAGCGGCAAGTCTGGTGCCTCATTTGGTTGGTGTACCTGGCTAATTATATACGCTGTACGGAAACGAACAAGGGCGGCGCCTGTTCCCAGGCATCCTGCGGCAGGCGCACGAAGCTCTGGACGATGCCGGCATTGTTGACGGCGACATCCAGCCTGCCGAATTTTTCGACCGCCAGCCTGACCAGGCTCTCGGACAGGCTTTCATCCGCGATGTTGCCGGCGAGGATTGCCGTCTCGGCCTCAAGGGAGCCGGCAAGATCGGCCAGTGCCTCCTCGTTAAGATCCGACAGCACCAGCCGCGCGCCTTCGGCGGCAAAGCCTTTCGCGGCACCACGGCCGAGCCCGCCGGCGGCACCCGTGATCAGCACCGTTGCTCCCTCGAAGCGTCCCATTGCGTCTCCCATCACGTCTGCTTGTCGATCAGTTTGGCGGCGAGATGCGAAAGCAGCTTCACCGCCTCGCCGTAGGTTTTGGCCTTTTCGGGATTGGAGGCGTTGCCGTCGAGCGACCGCTTGTAGACGCCCTGGCAGATCGCGGCCAGCCGGAAGAAGGAGAAGGCGAGGAAGAAGGTCCAGTTTCCGATGCCGGTGAGCCCGCGCCGGCGGCAATAGGCGGCGACATAGTCCTCTTCGGAAGGCAGGCCGAGGGCGGCGCGGCCGATACCGCCCAGGCCGCGAAAACCGGAAGCATGCGGCAGGCGCCATTGCATGCATTGATAGGCGATGTCGGCGAAGGGGTGGCCCAATGTCGAGAGTTCCCAATCAAGCACCGCCAGCACCTTTGGCCGGTCCGGGGCGAAGATCAGATTGTCCAGCCGATAGTCGCCATGCACCAGCGATATCAGGCCATCATCGGCGGGCATATGCGTTTCCAGCCAGGCGATCAGCTGGTCCATGTCGGCGATGGTGCCGGTTTCCGAGGCACGGTACTGGCTGGTCCAGCGCGCCAGCTGGCGCTCGAAATAATTGCCCGGCCGGCCGAAATCGGACAGCCCCACGGCCTCGACGTCGACATCGTGCAGGGCCGCGAGCGTGGCGTTCATGGCATCGTAGATCGCGGCGCGCTCGTCATTGTCGCACGCCTCCGGCAGTGCCGGATCCCAGAAGATGCGGCCGTCGAGGAAATTCATGACGTAGAACATGCGGCCGACCGGCGACTCCTCGGCCGATAGATGCAGCATTTCGGGCACCGGCACGGCGGTGCCGGAAAGCGCCTTCATCACCCGGAATTCGCGGTCGACCTGATGCGCCGATTTCAGCAGCTGCCCCGGTGGCTTGGCGCGCAGCACGTAGCGGCCGCTGGCCGCCTTCAGGAGATAGGTCGGGTTGGACTGGCCGGATTTGAATTTCTCGATCGTGGCGAGCCCCGAAAAGCCTGGGATTGCCGCCTCGAGGTAAGGCGCGAGCGCTGCCTGGTCGAGCGCGTTGGCGTCGTTCATGCGGTCTCGGGCTGGCGTTCGATCAGGGTCAGCGTCAGCCAGCGGGCGGTGAGCGCCGGTTTCTTCGAGCCCTCGATCTCGATCGTCACATCGTGCGCTGTCTGCACCCAGCCCGACGGCCGGACCTTGACGTCGGCCAGCACGAAATGGGTGCGGATGCGAGCGCCGGTCTTGACCGGTGCCAGGAAGCGCAGCGAATCGAAGCCGTGGTTGACGCCCATCTTGCCATTTTCCAGCGGCGGCATGGTCTCGAAGGTCATTGCCGACAACAGCGACAGCGACAGGAAGCCATGCGCGATGGTGCCGCCGAACGGCGTTTCGCGCTTGGCCCGCTCCGGATCGCAGTGGATGAATTGGTGGTCGTCGGTGGCGTCGGCGAATTGATCGATCATGCGTTGCGTGACCACACGCCACGGTGAGACGCCGACTTCCTTGCCGACACTGGCCAGAAGCACATCGAGACTGATCGGTTCCACGCTCATGTCCTCCAGTTCATCTCCGGCTTCTGCGGCCGGAACATGTCATTCCTTGAACAGGGTCAATCCATGCTGCACCGACTGCCCGCCGTCGATCGGCAGGATGGCGCCGGTGACATAGCTGCCCGCACGGCTGCACAAATAGAGCGTTGCGCCGGCAATGTCATCTGGCGCGCCGATGCGGCCGATCGGAACATGGCTGCCGACATGCCGGGCCTGTTCCTCAGTAGCCGTTGCAAAGGCCGTCATGCGGCTCTGGAAAGGCCCCGGCGCGAAGGCGTTGACGGTGATGCGGCGGGCGGCGAACTCAAGCGCCAGGGTGCGTGTCAGATGATGAACAGCGGCCTTGGAGGCGGCGTAGGAATAGGCGTCGTCGGCCAAGGGCTGCGTGCCCATCACCGAACCCAGATTGATCACCCGGGCCGGATCGTCGTCGCTGGCCGCCGCTTCGAGCAGCGGCAGCAATTCGCGCGTCAGATGGAAGACCGCGGTGACATTGACGCCGAACACCTTGGCCCAGGCGTGATAGGGAAAGCTCTCCAGCGGGGCGCCCCAGGAAACGCCGGCATTGTTGACCAGAATATCGAGCCTGTCGGTCCGCGCCTTGACCTCGGCGACGAGCGCCGCAATGCCGGCCTCGCTGGAGACGTCGCCGGCAAAGCCCTCGGCGCGGCCAGAGGCGCCGAGGGCGTTCAGCTCGCCGGCGACCTTGATGCAATCCTCGCCCTTGCGCGAAGAGATCATCACGCTGGCTCCCGTCCTGACCAGCGCGGTCGCAGCCATGCGGCCGATGCCTGTCGCGGCTCCCGTCACCAGCGCGATCTTGCCGGTCACCGAAAACAGCTCGTCCAGGTAGGCCATTCCAATCCTCCGCGCTCGGTGTGCGGGCAAACAGTTCGCGTTGACAAGGCTATCCGAAGTGCGGTCATCCTTGCCACTGACAAAATGCCCGGCTTGCATGAAGGGTTAGCGACCGATGAGGGAGATGAATCTCGGCATGACCGAGCGGCTGAAGCCGATCCACGCGCGTGTCGCTGCCATGGTGCGCGACGAGATCATGCCGCTCGACAAGGAATTCCTGGGCGAAGTCGGCAAGGCCGGCGATCGCTGGACCTACAGCGCGCGCCAGAGCGAGATCCTCGAAGGGCTGAAGAAGACCGCGAGAGAGCGCGGCCTTTGGAATTTCTGGCTGACCGGCTCGGAACGCGGTTATGGCCTTTCCACTGTCGAATACGCCTATCTTGCAGAAGAAATGGGCAAGGCGCATCTCGGCGCCGAGACCTTCAACTGCTCGGCGCCCGACACCGGCAATATGGAGGTGCTGGAGCGCTATGGCACGGCCGAGCACAAGAAGACCTGGCTCGAGCCGCTTTTGGATGGAAAAATCCGTTCGGCCTATCTGATGACCGAGCCGGATGTCGCCTCGTCCGACGCCACCAACATTTCGATGAGCTGCGAGCGGCAGGGCGACGACTATGTGCTCAACGGCGAGAAATGGTGGGCGTCGGGCGCGGGCGATCCGCGGTGCGCCATCTACATCGTCATGGTGCGGACCGGCGGTGATCGGGAGCCGCAGCACCGCCGCCATTCGATGATCCTGGTGCCTGCCGGCACGAAAGGCGTGACCAAGGTCCGCGCCATGCAGGTCTATGGCGAGGATGACGCGCCGCATGGCCACATGCATCTTCGCTTCGACAATGTCCGGGTGCCGGCATCCAACCTGATCCTCGGCGAGGGCAGGGGATTCGAGATCGCGCAGGGCCGGCTCGGCCCCGGCCGCATCCATCATTGCATGCGCGCCATCGGCCAGGCCGAGATGGCGCTGGAGATGCTGTGCCAGCGTTCGGTCCGCCGCGAGGCCTTCGGCCAGCCCCTGGCGAAACTCGGCGCCAATTTCGACATCATCGCCGAATGTCGCATGGAGATCGAGATGGCCCGGCTGCTGTGCCTCAAGGCGGCGTGGATGATCGATCAGGGCGATGCGCGCGCCGCGGCTCCCTGGATCAGCCAGATCAAGGTGATCGCACCGCGCGTTGCGCTGAAAGTCACCGACGAAGCGGTACAGATGTTCGGCGCGCAAGGCATCAGCCAGGACACGCCGCTGGCCCGCTCGTGGACGCATCTCAGAACCTTGCGCCTTGCCGATGGGCCGGACGCCGTGCATCTGCGGCAGGTGGCACGCACGGAGCTGAAGAAGTACACACAGGAGAAGATCTGAGCAGCGGTTCAGGCCGCCGCATTTCCGTGACAAGCAAGGAGTGTCACCAATGACCATTCCCTCCGAAATGAAGGCGCTGCTCCTGGTCGGCGACGGTTATACCAAGACACCAAGCGGCAGCGTGCTGGAGGCAATGGAGCCTTATCTTCAGCCAGGCAGCATCGCGGTGCCAACGCCGGGACCGAGCCAGGCGCTGATCAAGGTCAGCCTGGCCTCGATCAATCCCTCGGATATCGCCTTCATCAAGGGTCAATATGGCCAGCCGCGGGCCAAGGGCCAGCCGGCCGGCTTCGAGGGCGTCGGAACCGTTGTCGCCGGCGGCGACGAGCCTTACCCCAAGAGCCTTGTCGGCAAGCGCGTCGCCTTCGCCACCGGCCTCAGCAACTGGGGCTCGTGGGCCGAATACGCGGTCGCCGAGGCAGCGGCCTGCATTCCGCTCCTCGATACGGTGCGCGACGAGGATGGTGCGGCCATGATCGTCAATCCGCTTACCGCGATCGCCATGTTCGACATCGTCAAGCATGAAGGCGAAAAAGCCTTCGTCATGACAGCCGGCGCCAGCCAGCTCTGCAAGCTGATCATCGGTCTGGCCAGGGAGGAAGGGTTCCGGCCTGTCGTTACCGTGCGCCGCCATGAGCAGATCGCGCTTCTGAAGGAGATCGGCGCCGCCCATGTGCTCAACGAGAAGGCGCCGGATTTCGAAGCCGCGCTGCGCGAGGTGATGAAGGCCGAACAGCCGCGCATCTTGCTTGACGCGGTCACCGGTCCGCTGGCGTCGGCCATCTTCAATGCGATGCCAAAACGGGCGCGCTGGATCATCTATGGCCGGCTCGATCCCGATCCCACCGTCATCCGCGAGCCTGGCCAACTGATCTTCCAGCACAAGCATATCGAGGGCTTCTGGCTGAGCGAATGGATGCGGCAATCCAAGGATCGGCGCGGTCCTGCGATCCTGGAAGCGCAGAAGCGTTTCTCCGACGGACGCTGGTCCACCGACGTGACGGCTGTCGTGCCGCTCGCCGAGGCGATGGCGCGGGTGCCGGGTGAACTGGCCAAGCCCAACGGCAAGGTTTTCATCCGGCCTTGAGGCCATTCGGAGCTGTGCCGGAAGTTTCAATCCGAGGCTTTCAGGGCTTTTCCGAGCCAGGCCCCATGATGCATGGCCGTCGGCGGCAGTCCGCGAAGTTGATGGCCGCGTCCTTCAGCCCCTATGCCAATTCGCTTTGTCCGTGATATGCCGCCGCCATCGAAATGCCGGACGGCGCGGGCAAGGGCCTGTTCTGAAGTGGTGTGGGGTGCCTTTATGACGATTTCCAAGCCGGTTTTCGACCGTTTGGGATTTGGCCTGTGGATCGGGGCGTTTCTGGTCGTTCTTGTCCTCGTCCTGTGGGCGCCCGACACGCGTTCCGTGTTGCTGGCCTACAGGTATGGCAGCGAGGAGTTTCTGGCCGGCCGTCCGCTCTACAATATCCAGTCCGAGATGGGATATCTCTACGCGCCCGCCTTCGCAGCGCTCTACATCCCACTGTTCAAGCTCGGCCCTCATCTTGGCGGCCTGGTGTGGCATATCATCGGTTTCGCGGTGCTGACCTTCGCCGCGATGCGGCAGGTGCGCAAGCTTGGCGGCGGGGAATTGACGTGGCTGCTTTCGTTCGGGCTCTTCCTTGCCCTGCCGATGTCCCTGGGCGCGATCCGCAATGGCCAGGCGACGATCCTTTTGACCGGCGCCTGCTGGCTCCTCACTCTGTCGGCGCTCGAAGGGCGGCGCGCCGAGACCTTCTTCTGGGCTTCGGTCGCCATCATCGCCAAGCCGACCGCGGTCATCATGCTGTTGTTGGTGGGCGCCCTGCGTTTCCGGTTGATACCGGTGCTGGTGCTGGCGGTGCTGTTCGTGATCGCGCTGCCTTATGCATTCGCTCCCGCCGCCTACCTGACCGAGCAGTACCGGCTTTTTGCCGGGATGCTGACCTCGATGGCTGTCGACAACACCAGCCATTTTGTTCCCACCGACTTCACGGCGCCCTTCACCAAAGTGGGGCTGCCGATCCCGGAATTCGGCGCCACGATCGTGCGCATCGTCATGGCGCTGTTTACGCTTTCCATGGTCGTCTGGTTCGACCGCAAGCTCGAACGCGGAACGGCTGAGCTCGCCATCTTCCTGACGGCGGCGTTCTACATGTGCGTCTTCAACCCGCGCGTCGAGCCCAACACCTATGCCATGATCGCCGTGCCCGCCGGTCTCGCCATTGCCTTGCTGTGGCGCGAGGAGCGAGGCGGTGTGCTCGCCTCGATACTGTCCGTGATCCTGTTCGTGACAGGGTTGACGGGCATCGAGCGTCATATCCAAGATTTCACGTACCCTTGGTTCCGGCCGATCGCGGTCACCGTCATTGCCGGTTCGCTGATCTGGTGGTTTTGGGCCAAGGCGCGAGACAAGGTGGCTCGAGACAAGGTGATGAATGAAAGGCCTATCGCAAATGGCTGAGTCGCGGCCTGCTCTCGATATCGTGGCGCCGTTCTTCAACGAGGCGCAATCCGCATCGGCTTTCGCCGCCTTGCTCGACAAGCTCGAGGCCGTGGTGTCGCAGCGTTTCGGCATGGCCGTCCACAAGATCCTGGTCGACGACGGCAGCCGCGATGACGGCGCGGAGCGATTTTCGCGGGCGCTGTCCGGTTCCTGGGAGATCGTGCGGCTCAGCCGCAATTTCGGCAAGGAGGTCGCGGTGCTCGCCGGCCTCGATTACGCGCGCGGTGACATGGTGCTGATCATGGATTCCGATCTTCAGCATTCCATGGATGTCAGCCTGCGAATGATTGGCGAGTTGGTGGAGCATCCCGACATCGACGTGGTTTACGCCCAGAACGACCGGCGCGAGGCCAGCTGGCGGCGCAGCCAGTTGGCGAAGCTGTTCTATAGCCTGATCAACAGCAGCCAGCGTTTCGACATTCCCGAGAATGCGGGCGATTTTCGCGTCATGCGCGGTACCGTGGCCCGCGCGCTGACAAGCTTGCGTGACAAAAGGCGCTTCAACAAGGGTCTGTTCGCCTGGGCTGGCTTTCGCCAGAAGGCCATAGCTTATTCGCCGGAGAACCGCGCCAGCGGCACGTCGAAATGGAGCAGGCTCAACCTGCTTGCCTTTTCGCTGGAAGGTTTTACCTCGTTTTCCGTCATTCCCCTGCGCCTGATCAGCCTGAGTGGATTGCTGGCGGCGCTGGCGGGTGCGGCCTATGGCGCCAAGGTGTTCTTCGAAGTGTTGTTCTACGGCATTGCCGTTCCAGGCTACCCCAGCCTTCTGGTCGCCGTTGTCCTGCTTGGTGGTCTCAACCTAACCTTGCTTGGACTGATCGGCGAATATGTCTGGGTCACACTCAGCGAGAGCAAGGACCGGCCGGTTTACATCGTGCGCGATGTCGTGCGCGGCGACGTTTTGCACAGGCCGCCAGGCGCGTCCGGCGCATGACGCGGCGCATCCGCCTGATCGCCGATGACTATGGCCTGGCGCCTGGCGTCTCGGCAGGGATTCTCGACCTGCTCGATCGTGGACGCCTGACCGGCACTAGCTGCATGACCGGCTTTCCCGAATGGGCGGAGGCGGCGGCGCTTATCAAGCCGTTGCGGAGCCGCGTGGCGATCGGATTGCACCTGACCCTCACCGACCAGCCGGCCATCACCGGCCAGTCGAGCCTGGCGCCAAAAGGCCGGCTGCCGCCGCTCCGTTCGCTGGCATTGCCGATCCTGCGCGGCCGCGTCGACGACCGGGATGTCCATGCCGAACTCGACGCGCAATACAGCCGTTTCATCGAGGCGCTTGGCCGGCTGCCCGACTTCGTCGACGGGCATCAGCACGTGCATTTCCTGCCGGTCGTACGCAAATGGGTGCTGGCCCGTTTTCCCGCGGGCACGGGCAGGCCGATGCTGCGCGGCGCTCCTGCACCGGCAGCGATGCCGAAGATTGCGGCGATCGCAGCACTGGCCCGGGGCTTCAATCGGTCCATGCAAGGCGCTGGTTTTATCGTCATGACGCCTCTTGCCGGCATCTACGATTGGCGGCAGCCGGAAAAGTTCGCGCCTGCCCTGCAAGCCGCCGTCGAGACCTTGCCGCAAGAGGGGCTGTTCATGTGCCATCCCGGCCATGTCGACGAGACGCTACGCGCGCGAGATCCGATGCAAAGCGTGCGCACGGTCGAATTGGAGATCCTGGCCTCGGACGCTTTCGGCGCGAGCCTCGCCCGCGCCGGTGTCGAGATCATGGATGGCAAGGGATGAGCGGCGCCGATCAGCCCCGGCGTTCGACCGGCAACAAGATCGTCCGCTTTGCCATTGTCGGGCTTGCGAACACCGCCATCGACCTTGCCGGCTTTTTCCTGCTGCTCAGGCTGCATGTCCCGCCGTTGCCCGCCAACGTCATCTCATGGTCGATCGCCGTCGTCTTCTCTTTCGTGGCAAATGGCTTCTGGTCGTTTGAGCGCGATCAAGCCATCCGGCTGCATGATGCCTTCCTGCGTTTCGTCTCGCTCGGGGCGCTGATTTCGCTGGGCGTCTCCAGCCTGTCCATCGCACTCTTTGCCGGCATCGCCGGCGTGTGGCCGGCAAAGATCGGCGGTGTCATTGTGGCGGCGGTGCTGAATTTCCTCGCCGCGCGCTGGTCGATCGAGGGCCGGCTGCTGAAATAGACCTGGATTACCCTGTTCCGCCGATTCTACATTGGCGTAGACGGCTTCCTCGAGATCGCGCTTCAGCCGCGCTTCCTCGTGGGTCTTCGGCGTGACGAAACGGCCGAGCAGCAGATAGGCGACCAGCGTCAGGAAAAGCGTCGAGATGGTGGCCAGCCCCAGCCCGCCGCCGATCTGACTGTAGGCATTGAGGCTGGTGCCCGAAAGCAGAAGCGCGAAGATGCACAGGCGAGGCCGAGCGGCACCGTGGCCATGATGATGACCGCGCTGACAAAACTTTCGAACATCTCGGTAACGTGAAGGCGGGACGGTCTTCGGCGCGGCTGCGATTTGCCCGGGATCGGCTGCCTGATTCCGCTCCCGTTAGTTTGGCGCAATTCCGGACGGGAAAACCGTTTCACAGATTTTCCCGGGATCGGGCTAGCGGAGACCTTCCATCTCGCGGATGCGCCGGGCACCGTCGGCCTCGAGCTGTCTCGTGACGGCGCCGATCAGCGTTTCGGCGACGACGAAAAGCGCGGCCGATGAATCCCATGCGGAAGGCACCGCCGTACGTCCGGCGATGACGTGGCGGGCAAAACGGGCGATCGGCGACAGCCACTGGTCCGTGAAGAGCACGATCTGAACGCCGCGCTGATGCGCCTTTTCGGCGAAGCGGACGAGGCTGTCCTGGTAGCGCCTGATATCGAAGATCACCAGCACGTCGCGCTTGCCCATGTCTATGAGCCGGTCGCGCCACATGCTCTCCTGTCCGGCGAGGTGAAAGACATCGGGCTGGATGACGGCGAGGTGGGCCGCCATGTAGCGTGCCAGCGGGTCGGTGAAGCGACCGCCGATCAGGAAAGTCTTGCCACGCCGGTCGGCAAGCCGCGCCGCGATATCGTCGAGCTGCCGGTCGGAGAGATGGCGGAAGGTCTCGCGCATGTTGTCGAGCGTCGCTTCCAGCATCGGCGACACAGCGCTGCCGCCGGGCGAGGGCGGGTTGAGCGTCCGTATCGCCGGCGATTGAAGTTGCGCGGCCAGTTCGTCCTGAAGGCTCGACTGGAATTCCGGGTAGTTCTGAAAGCCGAGCCGGGCGACGAAGCGCAGGATCGTCGGCGAGGAGACGCCGGCGGCAGCCGAGAATTCGGCGACCGTCTTCAGGCCGATCATCGGATAGCTGGCGATCAGCGTCTGGGCGGCGCGCCGTTCGCCCGCCGGCATCGTGCCGATGCGGTCGGCGATCAGTTCGGCAATGCTGGAAATCATCTTTTCCCCCACGCAGTGGCCTCGCCAATGAGATCGCATTTGACAAAGCCGGATAAACTGTATGAAATCATTCACAGGGACGCAATGAGACAAAATACGTAACATACGGTACAGCGCTCCCCCGGGGACGGCAGACTATGGAGCAAGCACGGCCCGCCAGCCTTGCATCGTCTGATACCGTGAGGATAACCAATCCCCGCGGATCAAGTCCTTTCGTGATGACCTGCGATCACGCTTCCAATTTCCTGCCCGCCGAATTCGGCACGCTCGGCCTCGCCGCCGAGGACCTGTCCCGCCACATCGCCTGGGATCCCGGCGCGTTGCCGGTTGCGTTGCGCATGGCTCAGGCGCTGGATGCGACGTTGGTCGAAACCCGCATCTCGCGCCTCGTCATCGACTGCAACCGGCCGCTCGACGCGCCGGACCTTGTACCCCCGGTCAGCGAAACGACAGCCATACCGGGCAATACCGGCCTATCGGAAAAACAGCGCGCGGCGCGTGTCGCCCTGTCCTGGCAGCCGTTTCACAGCGCCATCGAGCGCATCGTCGAAGACCGGCTGGCGCGCGGCCAGGAGACGCGGCTGGTTTCGGTCCACTCCTTCACGCCGGTCTACAAGGGCCGCAACCGGCCTTGGCATATCGGCATCATCCATGACGAGGATCGCCGGCTGGCGTCGCCGCTGATATCGGCGCTGCGGCGGCTTGCCGGCGTCACCGTCGGCATCAACGAACCCTATTCGCCTGCCGACCGCGTCTATTTCACGCTCGAACGGCATGCGCGCTCGCGTGGGCTGCCCTGCGCGATGATCGAAATCCGCAACGATGAAATCTCCGGCGAGACCGGGCAGCGGAAATGGGCGGATCTGCTCACAGGCATTTTTTCGAATCTGGAGCCCGAGGAGGCCAGGGGCTCTCGATCAAGTGCAGTTGGAAAGTCAGTTCAATCGGCCAGCCAAGAATAAGGGGACTTCAGATGGCAGCACCGGGTTATACCGAAGTTGACAAGGCGGAGGACATAAAAGTCCTCCACAACATGGGCTACGCCCAAGAACTGGAGCGGCGGCTCAGCCGCTTTTCGAATTTCGCCGTTTCCTTCTCCATCATCTGCATCCTGTCGGGCGGCATCAACTCGCTGGCGCAGGCCACGTCCGGGGCCGGCGGTATAGGCATCGGCATCGGCTGGCTGGTTGGCTGCTTCATATCGCTGACCTTCGCGGTGGCCATGTCACAGATCAGCTCGGCCTATCCGACGGCCGGCGGCCTTTATCACTGGGGTTCGATCCTCGGCAATCGCGGCACCGGCTGGGTCACGGCCTGGCTCAACCTGCTCGGACTGATCACCGTGCTCGGCGCC
Source organism: Mesorhizobium sp. B2-3-5 (assembly GCF_006442395.1). NCBI lineage: Bacteria > Pseudomonadati > Pseudomonadota > Alphaproteobacteria > Hyphomicrobiales > Phyllobacteriaceae > Mesorhizobium > Mesorhizobium sp. B2-3-5. Next base: position 48,255 of record NZ_VFVX01000006.1, read on the forward strand.
ATCAATGTCGGCACCTGGACGTTTTTCGTCGGCGCCTTCGGACCTGCGCTCGGCATCGAGGGCACGCTGACCAACCAGATGATCTTCCTGGTCATCATCACCGGCGCCCAGGCGCTGATCAACCATCTGGGCATCAAGCTGACGGCGAAGCTGACCGACTTTTCGGGCTACCTGATCTTCTTCGGCGCCATCCTGATCGCCGTGGTCTGCCTGATTTCGGCCGAACACTGGGATTTCAGCCGGCTGTTCACATTCCACAACTATTCCGGCGATGCCGGCGGCGGCGTCTGGCCGTCGGTGTCGAATGCCTGGGTGTTCGCCCTTGGCCTTTTGCTGCCGATCTATACGATCACCGGCTATGATGCCTCGGCGCATACCTCCGAGGAAACGATCAAAGCAGCCAGTTCCGTGCCTCGCGCCATGGTGATGTCGGTTATCTGGTCGGCATTGTTCGGCTATCTTTTCCTTGTCGCCTTCGTACTGATGATCCCCAATATGGACGACGCCGCCAAGCAGGGCTGGAACGTGTTCTTCTGGGCTTTCGACCAGCGCGTCAGTCCCGGCGTCAAGGAGTTCGTCTACCTCGTCGTGTTCGTTGCCCAGTTGCTCTGTGGCCTCGCCACCGTGACCTCGGCTTCGCGCATGATCTTCGCCTTCTCGCGTGATGGCGGCCTGCCCGGCTCGGCGGCACTCGCCAAGGTCAGCCCGACCTACCGCACGCCGGTGGCGGCGATCTGGACGGCGTCGATCCTGTCGGTGCTGTTCGTCTGGGGCTCGACGCTGGTTTCGGTCGCCGGCACCTCGGCCTACACGATCGTGGTGTCCTGCACCGTCATCTTCCTGTTCCTCTCCTTCATCGTGCCGATCGTGCTTGGCATGCTGGCCTGGGGAACGCCGAAGTGGGACAAGATGGGTCCGTGGAACATGGGCCGCGGCGTCTTCATGCTGTTCGGCTTCCTGTCGATCGTGTCGATGGTCCTGATCTTCGTCATCGGCATTCAGCCGCCGAACGACTGGGCACTCTACATAACCGTCGGTTTCTTCATCCTGACGGCGATCGTCTGGTTCGCCTTCGAGCGCAACCGCTTCCAGGGTCCGCCGCTCGGAGACATCATCGCGGCACGCCAGGCGGCGATCAAGGCGGCCGAGATGGCCGTCGGCGAAACCGGCCACTGACACTTCGCCTCAAGCTCATGGCCGGCCTCGCGCCGGCCATGACTGCGTTTATCCCTTTCAACCGAAAAGCATTTGGAGTGCCGCAGGAATGGCCGGGAATTTCTCGTTCGATCAGTTGAAGAAAGCGGTCTCAAACGATGAGATCGACACGGTGCTGGCTTGCATCGTCGACATGCAGGGCCGGCTGGCGGGAAAGCGGTTCCTGGCGCAATATTTCGTCGATTCCGCGCATGACGAAACGCATGGCTGCAACTATCTGCTCGCGGCCGACATCGATATGGAGCCGGTGCCGGGCTACAAGGCGGCAAGCTGGTCGAAGGGCTATGGCGACTTCGTCATGAAGCCGGACCTTGCGACGCTGCGGCGCATTCCATGGCTGGAAAAGACCGCCCTGGTGATCTGCGATGTGCTCGACCACCACACCCATGACGACCTGCCGCATTCGCCGCGCGCGATCCTGAAGAAGCAGGTCAAGCGGCTGACGGAGCGCGGCTATATCGGCTATTTCGCCTCCGAGCTCGAATTCTACCTTTTCAACGAGACCTACGATTCCGCCCGCAAGAAGCACTGGCAGGGTCTCGACACCGCCTCGCCCTATATCGGCGACTACCAGATCGGCATCACTACCAAGGAAGAAGGCGTCATGCGCCGGCTTCGCAACGAGATGGAAGCGGCGGGCATTCCGATCGAGAATTCCAAGGGCGAATGGGGTCCCGGCCAGGAAGAGATCAATGTGCGCTACGCCGAGGCGCTCGACATGGCCGACCGCCACGTCATCCTGAAAAACGGCGCCAAGGAGATCGCCGAGTCCGAGGGCAAGGCGATTTCGTTCATGGCCAAATACAATTATGGGCTCGCCGGCAATTCCAGCCACATCCACAATTCGCTATGGAGCGCCGATGGCAAGACGCCGCTGTTCTTCGATAAAAAGGCCGACTGGACGCTGTCGACGCTCGGCCAGCAATGGGCGGCGGGGCAGCTCAAATATGCCAAGGAGTTCACCTGGTTCCTGGCGCCCTACATCAATTCCTACAAGCGCTTCCAGGCCGGCACCTTCGCACCGACCAAGATCATGTGGAGCGAGGACAACCGCACCGCCGGCTTCCGCCTGTGCGGCGAGGGCACCAAGGGCATCCGCATGGAGTGCCGCATCGGCGGCGCCGATCTCAACCCCTATCTCGCCTTCGCGGCGCTGATCGCGTCAGGCCTTGCCGGCATCGACGAGAAACTGGAGCTGCAAAAACCGTTCGTCGGCGATGCCTATCAGGCATCTCGTTTGCCGGAGATCCCGAAGACCCTGCGCGATGCCACCGAGACGCTGGCGAAGTCAAAGATGCTGAAGCAGGCGCTCGGCGAGGATGTGCTCGAACACTACGTGCATACCGCGAAATGGGAACAGTTCGAATACGACCGCCGGATTACGGATTGGGAACTGCACAGAGGGTTCGAGCGGTACTAGTCGGCGTTGTCCTCTCAGCCATCGTCTGAATGGCGGGCTGCGTCAAAATCAAGATTTCATGAAGTGCGAGGACCGAAGGAATGACCGAAACGGTCAAGTTAAAATCTCCCATCGACGGCTCGATCTATGCCGAGCGGCCCGTGGCAACGGACCAGGCGATCAATGCCGCTGTCGAGCGCGCCAAGGCGGCGCAGGAGAAGTGGGCCGAGACGCCGATCGTCGAGCGCGGCAAGTACATGCTCGCCATGCTCGAAGCGCTGGTCGCGATGACCGACGAGATCGTGCCGGAGATCGCCTGGCAGATGGGGCGGCCTATCCGCTATGGCGGCGAGTTCGGCGGCGTCAAGGAACGCACCAATTACATGGTCGAGATCGCCGAGGCGGCGCTTAGATCGGTGCCGGCCTCCAATCCCAAGGACGGGTTCCGCCGCTATGTGAAGAAGGATCCGCTCGGCGTGGTGATGGTGATCGCGCCCTGGAATTACCCTTACCTGACCGCCGTCAACACCATCGTGCCAGCGCTGATGGCCGGCAACGCCGTCATCCTCAAGCACGCGGCGCAGACGCTGCTGGTCGGCGAGCGCTTCCAGCAGGCCTTCGACAAGGCCGGCCTGCCCAAGGGCGTGTTCCAGAACGTCGTGCTGAACCACGCTCAGACGGAAAGGCTGCTCGGCTCCGGCAAGATCGATCACGTCAATTTCACGGGTTCGGTCGCCGGCGGCCGCGCTATCGAAAAAGCCGCAGCGGGAACCTTCATGACACTTGGCCTCGAGCTTGGCGGCAAGGATCCAGCCTATGTGCTGCCCGATGCCAAGATGGATCACGCCGTCGCCAATCTGGTCGACGGCGCCTTCTACAATTCGGGCCAGTGCTGCTGCGGCATCGAACGCGTCTACGTGCACGAAAAGGTCTATGACGAGTTCGTCGAAGGCTTCATCGCCGAGACCAAGAACTATGTCGTCGGCAATCCGTTGGAACAGGCGACGACGATGGGGCCGATGGCGCAGGCGCGTTTCGCCGACCTGATCCGCGAGCAGAAGGCGGAAGCGCTGCGCAAGGGCGCCAAGGCACACATCAACATGAAGGTGGCTAACGACAAGGCCGGCTCACCCTACCTGGCCCCGGAGGTGCTGACCGAGGTCGACCATCAGATGAGCGTCATGCGCGAGGAAAGCTTTGGCCCGATCGTCGGCATCATGAAGGTGCGCAATGACGAGGAGGCGATCGCGCTGATGAACGACAGTCCCTATGGGCTGACGGCCTCGATCTGGACGCGCGACACCGATCACGCGGTGGCGATCGGCAACCGCGTCGAGACCGGCACGGTGTTCATGAACCGCTGCGACTATCTCGATCCGGCGCTGGTCTGGACCGGCGTCAAGGACACCGGCAAGGGCGCGGCGCTGTCGGCCATCGGCTACGACAATCTGACCCGACCGAAATCCTTCCACCTGCGCGAAGCCATCTGATTTTCGAAAGACAAGCAATGTCCAAACTGATCTCCAAATGGAACTACCCCACCACTGTCCGCTTCGGCGCCGGACGCGTCAAGGAACTGCCCGAGGTGCTGGCGGCAACCGGCATCAAGCGGCCCTTGTTCGTCACCGATCCGGGCCTTGCGAAACTGCCGGTCGTCGCCTCGACGCTGAAGATCCTCGACGATGCCAAGGTTCCCTATGACGTGTTCTCCGAGGTGAGGCCGAACCCGATCGAATCCAATCTGACCGCCGGTATCGCCGTGTTCAAGAAGGGCAAGCATGACGGCGTCATCGCCTTTGGTGGAGGCTCGGCGCTCGACCTCGGCAAGCTGATCGCTTTCCAGGCCGGCCAGACGCGGCCGGTGTGGGATTTCGAGGATGTCGGCGACTGGTGGACGCGCGCCAATTCGGACGCCATCGCCCCGATCATCGCGGTGCCGACCACCGCCGGCACCGGCTCGGAGGTCGGCCGCGCCGGCGTCATCACTAATGAGGAGACGCATACCAAGAAGGTCATCTTCCATCCCAAGCTGCTGCCGGCGATCGTGATCGCGGATCCGGAATTGTCGGTCGGCATGCCCGGCTTCATCACCGCCGGCACCGGCATGGATGCGCTGGCGCACTGCCTCGAGGCGTATTGCGCTCCCGGCTACCATCCAATGGCCGACGGCATTGCGGTCGAAGGTGTGCGCCTGGTGTTCGAGAACCTGCCGAAAGCCTTTGCCAACGGCAAGGACCTGGTCGCGCGCGCCCATATGATGAGCGCCGCCGCCATGGGCGCCACGGCCTTCCAGAAGGGGCTGGGCGCCATCCACTCGCTGTCGCATCCGATCGGCGCGCTCTACGACACCCATCATGGCATGACCAATGCCGTGTTCATGCCTTATGTGCTCGCCTTCAATCGCGACTCCATCGAGGAGCGCATTGCCCGGCTCGCCGCCTATTGCGGCATCAAGGGCGGCTTCGACGGCTTCGCCAAGGCGATCATCAAGCTGCGCAAGGACCTGAAGGTGCCGCACGCCCTGCCGGGCCTGATCAAGGGGCTCGACATGGACAAGAAGCGCAAGGCACTGATCGCCGACATGGCGGTGGTCGATCCCACGGCCGGGGGCAACCCGGTCAAGCTGACCAAAAAGGCGGCGCTGACCTTGCTCGAAAACGCCATCGCGGGCACCGTCTGAAGCACTTTTCGCGCATCGAGTTGATCTGGAAATGGGGCAGGGACACAAGGGGAGGCGATGCAGGACAAGGCAGAAACTAGTTAGCCGGAAAAAGATACGCCGGCCAATTGCTACATCAGGTTAAAGAGAGTTTACTTTTTCGCACTGCGGGCCGCCGGTTTCACAAAGCTTTCATCTGGCTGTCACATGAAGACGATACCGCATCGCAGGCGTCCAACGGCGTCAGTTCAACGGAGAGAACACATGTTCAAATTCACGGGGAAGGTGCTTTCCCTTTCGGCCGCGACCCTCATGGTGTCGTCGGTGATTTCGTCCGCGGCTTCGCTGGACGATCTCGTCAAGGCTGCAAAGGCTGAAGGCCAGCTCACGACCATCGCCCTGCCGCATGACTGGTGCGGCTATGGCGACGTCATCGCCGGCTTCAAGGCGAAATATCCGGGAATCACCATCAACGAACTCAATCCCGATGCCGGCTCCGGCGACGAAGTCGAGGCGATCAAGGCCAACAAGGATAACAAGGGCCCGCAGGCTCCCGACGTCATCGACGTTGGCCTGTCCTTCGGCCCGACCGCCAAGGCCGACGGCCTGTTGATGCCTTACAAGGTATCGACCTGGGACTCGATCCCGGACAGCGCCAAGGATGCCGATGGCGCCTGGTACGGCGACTATTACGGCGTTCTGTCGTTCATGGTGAACAAGGACCTGATCAAGGAATCGCCGAAGGACTGGGCCGATCTCCTGAAGCCGGAATTCGCCAATGCGGTAGCCGTTGCCGGTGACCCGCGCGCTTCGAACCAGGCCATCCAGGCTGTGTATGCCGCTGGCCTGTCGTCGGGTGCCGCTGCTGGTCAAGCCGCCGGCACCGCTGGCCTCGACTTCTTCAAGAAACTCAACGCCGCTGGCAATTTCGTCCCGGTCGTCGGCAAGCCCGCGACGCTGGCACAGGGCCAGACCCCGATCCTGATCAACTGGGATTATAACGCCCTTGCTGGCCGCGACACACTGAAGGGCAACCCGCCCGTCGACGTCATCGTACCGAAGAGCGGCGTTGTCGCCGGTGTCTACGTGCAGGCGATCAGCGCTTTCGCTCCGCATCCGAACGCAGCCAAGCTCTGGATGGAATACCTCTATTCCGACGAAGGCCAGATCGGCTGGCTGAAGGGCTATTGCCACCCGATCCGCTTCAACGATCTCGCCAAGAACGGTAAGATCCCGGCTGACGTGCTGGCCAAGCTGCCTCCGGCTGAAGCCTACGCTTCCGCTGCCTTCCCGACGCTCGACGAGCAGGGCAAGGCCAAGGAAGCCATCAGCAAGAACTGGGACGCCGTTGTCGGCGCCAACGTCAAGTAAGACTTGAAATGACCGGGCGGCCGTGAGGCCGCCCGGCTTTCCCTCGAAGACGGCAGCCGGCGCATGACCGATCTTACGCTTTCAAATCAGTCGCTTGCCGCCAAGCCGGCGCCGCCGAACGAGGCGACTGCTTTCCGCTTGCCGACGCAATGGATCGGCGTGGCGCCCTTCTTTATCTTCGTCCTGATGTTCCTGATCCTGCCGACGATCTACCTCGTCGTGGGGGCGTTCCAGACCGGCGACGGCCGATTTACACTGGACAACCTCCTGCAGCTGGTCAGTGATCCGTCGATCAGCGCTTCATACTGGGTTTCGATCAAGATCAGTTTCTGGTCGGCCGTCATCGGCGCCTTTGCCGGGCTCGCAATAGCCATCGCGATCGTGCGCGGCGGACTTCCAAGCTGGACGCGCTCCGCGACCCTGACCTTTTCTGGCGTCGCGTCGAATTTCGCCGGCCTGCCGCTGGCCTTCGCCTTCCTGGCGACGCTCGGCCGGGTCGGCATCGTCACGACGCTGCTGCGTGACGTGCTCAATATCAACATCTATGCGATGGGCTTCAATTTCCTCACCACGTCGGGGCTGATCGCCGTCTATCTGTTCTTCCAGATTCCCCTGATGGTGGTCATCATCGTGCCGGCCATCGACGGCTTGAAGAAAGAATGGGGCGAGGCGGCGGCCACGCTCGGCGCCACGCAGTCGCAATATTGGCGCATGGTGGTCATACCGGTGATATGGCCGAGTTTCCTCGGCACCGTCATCCTCCTGTTCGCCAATGCCTTCGGCGCCATTGCCACCGCCTACGCGTTTGCCGGCCCGGCACTCAACATCGTTCCCATCAAGCTCTACTCGCAGATCAATGGCGATGTGCTGCACAACCCGCAGCTCGGCTATGCCATCGCCTTCGGCATGATCGTCATCACGGGCTTGGCCAACGTCTTCTACATCTGGTTCCGGACTCGCTCCGAGAGGTGGCTCAAATGAAGTCGGGCAAATTCTGGGCCTGGGTCGTCTTTATCGTCGGCGCGGCCTACTTCTTCATTCCGCTGATGGCGACGGTCGAGTTCTCGCTGCGGATGCGGCGCGGCGTCCATTCCTTCGACGCCTATCAGATCGTGTTGGGCGATGCGCGCTTCCAGTCGACCTTCCTGTATTCGGTGATCGCTGCCATCTTCACCATCATCCTCGGAATCCTGATCGTGGTGCCGGCTGCATACTGGATCCGGCTGCGTCTGCCTCAGCTCAGGCCGATCGTCGAGTTCATCACATTGTTGCCGCTGGTCATACCGGCCATCGTCATCGTCTTCGGCTACATCAGGATGTACGGTTCGAATTCGCCGCTGCCGTTCCTGGGAAGCAATATGGGTGCGAACGCCTTGCTGGTGATCGGCTATGCGACGTTGTCGCTGCCTTACATGTATCGCGCGGTCGACACCGGGCTGCGCACAATCGACGTGAGGACATTGACGGAAGCAGCACAGATCCTGGGCGCGGGCTGGTCGACGATCGTCGGCCGGGTTATTCTGCCCAATGTGCTGATCGCGGTGTTGTCAGGGGCGTTCCTGACCTTCGCGATCGTTATCGGCGAGTTCACCATGGCGAGCCTGCTCAACCGGCCGGCCTTCGGCCCTTACCTGCAGAACATCGGCGCCAACCGCGCCTATGAGCCGGCAGCCCTTGCCATCATCGCCTTCGCGATTACCTGGGGCTGCATGTCGCTCATCCAGATCCTGTCCCGCTTCGCGCCGAAATCGGCGAACCGTCCGAATTGACCTGAGAGAAAAGCCATGGCCGAGCCATTTCTGTCCATCCAGCATGTGCGAAAATCCTACGGCGCCAACACCGTGGTCCAGGATTTCAGCCTCGACGTCGAGCCGGGCGAGTTCGTCTCGTTCCTCGGACCGTCCGGTTGCGGCAAGACCACGGTGCTGCGCATGGTTGCAGGCTTCGAGGAGCCGTCGGCCGGCAAGATCGTCGTCGCCGGCAAGGACATCACGCGGCTGAAGCCCAATCAGCGCAATGTCGGCATGGTGTTCCAGGCCTACGCGCTGTTCCCGAACCTCACCGTGGCGCAGAACATCGCTTTCGGGCTGAAGGTTGCAGGCATGCCCAAGGCCGACGCCGACAAGCGCGTCGCCGAGATGCTCGAGATGATCAAGCTGCCGCAGATGGCCGACCGTTACCCCTACCAGCTCTCGGGCGGCCAGCAGCAGCGTATCGCGCTGGCGCGTGCGATCGCCCCGAAGCCGAAGCTGCTGCTGCTCGACGAACCGCTGTCGGCGCTCGACGCCAAGGTGCGCGTTTCGCTGCGCGAGGAAATCCGCTCGATCCAGAAGAAGCTCGGCATCACCACCATTTTCGTCACGCACGACCAGGAAGAGGCGCTGTCGATCTCCGACCGCATCGCGGTCATGTATGGCGGCAAGGCCGAGCAGGTCGCCACGCCGTTCGAGATCTACAACCGGCCGGCGACCAAGTTCGTCGCCAACTTCGTCGGTACGCTGAACGTGCTCGAAGGCAAGGTCACCGATGCCGCGTCAGGCAAGGTGCAGGTCAACACGCAGGAAGTCGAGTTGAAGGGCAAGCTCAACGGCTCGAAGTCCGGCGATACGCTGGCGCTGGCGCTGCGGCCCGAGGCAATTTCGCTCGGCCGTCAGCCCGGCCGCGATTCCAGCCTGTCCGGCGAGATTTCGGAAGTGCATTTCCTCGGTTCGGTGATTCGGGTCCGCGTCGGCATCGGCGGCAACACGGTGTCGCTCGACACGTTCAACAACTCGGCGACGCCTCCGCCCGCCGTTGGCGAGAAGGCTGAGATTTCGTTCTCGTCGGGCGATATGCTGGTGCTGCATTAGCCCGATCGCATGAGCCTCAGGGAACGGGGTTGAGCCCCCAGATTTCGGCGGCAGCGTCGTCGGAAATTGCGTTGCTGTTCAATCCAGCCGGGATTGCGGCGGCAAGGGTGCCAACACATAGTTGGACGCATTCATTATTCCCGCCCCTCTCAAGCGTCGGTAAGCGGCGTCAAGCCGGTGATGAACGACCGCGATATCTTCTGGGCAACGGGCACGGCCTCCATCCGCGGCGATTTCGGGCGTATTGCCAGAGGGCTTGAGTTCGATGGCCAATCCACCGCATGCTGCGCGCATATCTGCGCCAGCAATCCCACGGATGTAACAGCCCATGGCTCTTTTCGAACTGACGCTTGTCCTGCTTTTGACTGCCGTCGCATTGACGGCGCTGTCGCGGCGGCTGGAGATTCCCTATCCGTCCCTGCTGGCCTTGGCCGGCGTCGGGATTGCCTTCGTGCCTGGCGCGCCGACCATCGAGATCGATCCCGAACTGGCGCTTGCGCTGTTCATCGCCCCGGTGCTTCTCGATTCCGCCTATGACACCTCGCTGCGCGACCTGAAGCGCTACAGGCTGTCGCTTGTATTGCTGGCGCTCGGCGCCGTTGTCTTCACCACCGCCGTCGTTGCCTTCGTCGGCTGGAAGATGGCCGGCCTGCCGATCGCGGCGGCGATCGCGCTCGGCGCCATCGTTGCTCCGCCGGATGCGGTGGCGGCGAGCGCGGTTCTTGGGCAATTCAAGGTGCCGCACCGCATCACCGCCATCCTGCAGGGCGAGAGCCTGCTCAACGATGCCACCGCGCTGCTGATCTACCGGCTGGCGGTTTCGGCGGCGCTCGGCTCGATCACGCTGAGCAACGCCGTTCCAACGATCCTGCTGTCGACCATCGGCAGCCTCGTGGCGGGCTATCTGCTTGGCCGCTTCTCGCTGTTGACGCTGTCCCGGATCGAGGATGCGGCAAGCAGCACCGTGGTGCAGTTCGCCGGAACATTCGGGGTGTGGATCCTGGCGGACAGGCTCGGGCTGTCCGCCATCATCACCATTGTCGTCTACGCCATCACCATCGCGCGCAGCGCGCCACGGCACATGTCGGCGAGACGCCGCGTCAGCACCTATTCGGTCTGGGAGTCGGCGGTGTTCGTGCTCAACGTGCTGGCCTTCGTGTTGATGGGCCTGCAGGCACGATCGATCGTCGGGCGTCTCTCCGGCGATGGGCAAGGCGAAGCCTTTCTCTTTGCCGCGATGGTGCTGGCCGTTGTCATCGTGGCACGCCTCGTCTGGGTGGCGAGTTTCGTTGCGATCATCCGATGGTTTGCCCACTTCGACGGCGAAGAGCGGAGGCGCGATGCGCCGACGTTTCGCGGCGCCGTGCTCGTCGGTTGGTGCGGCATGCGGGGGCTGGTGACGCTGGTGGTGGCCATTGCGCTGCCGGCCGGCTTTCCCGGCCGCGATCCGATCGTGCTTGCCGCCTTCGCGGTGGTGCTGGGCACGCTGGTGCTGCAAGGGATGAGCCTGAAGCCCCTGCTGCGGATACTCAACTTCGAACGGGATACGACGATAGACCGTGAGGTGGCCCAGGCACGCGTCGCCGTCATGCAGGCCGCGCTTGACGTGTTGAGCCGCAAGACATCGGCCGCGGCGGCCGTCGTGCGCGAGCAATACCAGGCTCAACGCACGATCGCGGAAAACCCTGACGACGCACAGGCGGCAACCGAATACGACCGGCTGCGCCTCTATGCCATCGACCGCCAACGCGATACGCTGGAGGAATTGCGCAGCAATGGCACGATCGGCGACGAGGCCTATCATCGCCTCGAAGAAGAGATCGACTGGTCGGAACTGGCGGCGTCTCCGGCTGGCCGGTTCCAGCCGTTGACGACGGATTAGACGGCTCATCGCCAGCTTGAGCCGCTACAGTCCGCGAAATGTCACACGCCGTTTTCCGGCGCGCGGAGGATACCGGAACGGACCGCAATCGGTGCAAGATCGCGCGGTGAGGCGGGGAGGCTCCTGGCACAAGCCGCATCCATTCTCCTGCACGTTGCAACCAACCCGCCGAACCGCTACTGCCATGATGGAAACTAAGCCGGATAAGCAATGAAGCTGGTCAGCTACAACATCCAGTATGGATTCGGCAGCGACGAGCGCTACGATCTTTCGCGCGCGGCACGCATCGTCGACGGCGCTGACATCATTGCCCTGCAGGAGGTGGAGCGGCACTGGCAGCGCAGCAATTTCGACGACCAGCCGGAACTGCTTTCACGCCTGCTGCCAGACTATTACTGGGTCTACGGGCCGGCCTTCGACATGGATGCCAGCGAGCGGCGCGACGGGCGTCTGGTCAACCGACGGCGGCAGTTCGGCACCATGATGCTGTCGAAGCTGCCGATCGTGTGGTCGCGGCTGCATGCGCTGCCGATGCGCCGCACGCTGCGGCCGCTCAACACCCGCAACGCCGCGCTGGAATGCCTGATCCGCACGCCGGCCGGCCCGGTGCGCGTGCTGTCCTTGCATCTGGCGCATATCGCGGCCGAAGAGCGGTTGGAGCAGATCGAATACCTGCTGGCCGAACATCGCCGTGCGCCCACCGACGGCGGACCGTGGAGCGGTGTCGATGACGAACCTGCACGCAACTGGACCAGCGGCGAAGCCGAACCGGAAAATCCGCCGGCGGCGATCTGGATGGGCGATTTCAACATGGAGCCGGGCAGCGCCGAATATCGCCGCATCGTCGGCAGCACGCCTTACCATCGGGGTGCCGCCTATCTCGACGGTTTCGTCGATGCCGCCGCCGTGGCGATCGAACCGGCGGCTGACTTCCACACGCATGAGAAGATCATCGACGGCAGGCTGGCAAAGCGCCGGCTCGACCATTGTTTCGTCGGCGGCATGTTCGCCGGGCGGGTGCGTTCGGTCGGATCCGATATAGGCGAGGTGGCATCCGATCATTTCCCCGTCCGCGTCGATATCGATCTCGAAACGCCCCTCGGCTTGGGAGGTCGACAAGCCTGAAATGACGCTTTTCGTCTTCTTCGCGGTGCTCGCCGCGGCTGCCATGCACGCCATCTGGAACGCACTGGTCAAGGTCCATCTCGATCACTTCCTGTCGATCACGCTGATGACGCTCGGCATGGGCGCGGCCGCGCTCCTGGTGTTGCCCTTCGTCGAGGTGCCGAAGGCGGAAGTCTGGCCCTACATCATCGCGTCGGTGATCTTCCACATGGGCTACCGCACCTTCCTGATCGGCGCCTACCAGGCCGGCGATTTCGCCCAGACCTATCCGCTGGCGCGCGGCACGGCACCTTTGCTTGCCGCGATCGGTGGGATGTTCGTCGTCGCCGAAGTGCCGTCGCCGCTTGCCGTTGTCGGAATCGTGCTTTTGTCGGCCGGTACGCTGGTGATGTCGTTTCGCGGCGGCGCGCATCTGGAGAAGCTCAATTTGCGCGCGGTCGGCTTTGCATTCGGCACTTCGCTGTTCATCGCCAGCTATACGCTGTCCGACGGCGGCGGCGCACGGCTGGCGGCAACCGCGCAGAGCTATGCCGCGTGGCTGTTCGTCTGCGATGCGCTTGGCGCGCTGGTGCTGTGCCTCATCTTCCGGGGGCCCAAGGCGCTTCCTATCCTGGCGCGCGACTGGAAGACCGGGCTGTTCACCGGCGTGCTCAGCGGTGCGGCCTACTGGATCGTGATGTGGGCCATGACCAAGGCGCCGATCGCCTCGGTGGCGTCGCTGCGCGAGACCTCGATCCTGTTCGCCATGCTGATCTCGGTCTATGCGCTCGGCGAGAAGATGACGGGCTGGCGCGGGGCGGCCGCGCTCAGCATCGTTGCCGGGGTCATCGCACTCCGGCTGGGTTAGAGCAGGTCACCGTTTCACGAAACGGCAATCTGCTCTAACATATTGTTTTTACGCAATTCCGGACGGGAAACCGTTTCACACTTTTCCTGGAATTGCTCAAGGCCGCGCTCAACCCAGCACGGTCATCACCTGGCCGCGCCGTTCCGGACTGAAGCGGATGACGACGATGATGCAGACGGCAACCACGCCGGCGAAAAGCGCCAGCGCGTAGCCGTAGCTGCTCCCCGGTGCCTCCGCGATTCCCGCCTGATACGGACCGCCATACGACGCGGCGAGATTGCCGGCCTGATAGATGAAGCCGGGCAAGGTGGCGCGCACGGCGCCCGGCGAAAGTTCATTGAGGTGTACCGGGATGACGCCCCAGGCGCCCTGGACCGCGATCTGCATGACGAAGGCGCCGATGGCGAGCATGAACGGCGTGGAGCTATAGGCCCACAGTGGAATCGCCGGCAGGGCGATCAGGCAGGCCAGGGTGATGGCGTTGACGCGGCCGATCTTCTCGGATAGCGCGCCGAACGCCAGACCGCCAACGATGGCGCCGATATTGGCGACGATGGTGATCCAGCTCACCGTATGCGGATCGAAGCCATGCTGCTTCTTCAGAAAGGTCGGGTAGAGATCCTGCGTGCCATGGCTGAAGAAGTTGAAGAACATCATCAGCACGACGGCGTAGAGCGCGACGCCCCAATGCTTCTGCAGCGTTTCCAGCATGCCGGGTCTTACGGTCTTTTGCGCCTCGACGAAGGCCGGCGATTCCGGCACATGCGAGCGGATGAACAGGACAATCAGCGCTGGGGCAAAGGAGAGCAGGAACATGGCGCGCCAGCCGATCGTGTAGCCGCCGATCGTCTGCTGATAGAGCAGGCCATAGACCACCGCCGCCAGAAGGTAGCCTGCCGGATAGCCGCATTGCAGGATGCCCGAGACCATGCCGCGCGCGCTGGGTGGGATGGATTCCATGGCAAGCGAACTGCCGAGCCCCCATTCACCGCCCATGGCGATGCCGAACAGAGCGCGCAGGGCCAGGAAGATGCCGAGATTGGGTGAGAAGGCGGCCAGCGCGCCGATCACCGAATAGCTGACGATGTTGAGCATGAGGATGGGCTTGCGCCCGTATTTGTCGGCGAGCATGCCAAAGAAGAACGCGCCGATGAAGCGCGTCGCCAAGGTCAGGAACAGTGCCTTTGAGACTGCCGGGACATCTGTGTGGAATTCACTTGCAATATCGGTGAGCAGGAATGTCAGAAGGAAGAAATCAAAAGCATCCAACGTCCAGCCCAGGAATGAGGCCAGGACGGTTTTCTTCTGCTCGGCATTGAGGTACAAGGCGTCCTCCTTTGGTTCCCCAAAGAACGATATGTCGCCTGGTAAACAAAAGAGAACAGCGATCGGCCGGCTTTCGAAGAGCCGGCGGTCACTTTTTCGTAAGATCGAGGTCGAAGACCATCAATCCGTCGGTGCCGTCTTCGAGTGCCGCGACCAGCCGGGCGCCGGCGCGTTGATGCGCTTCATGCACCAGATAGGCGTCGCGCGCCGCGGCATCGCGAAAATCGATGGTGAAGCCATGGGTGAAGCCGCGCGCGAAAGGCTCCGGGCTGACATTGGCGCTGAAGTGCACCGTGTCCATGCCGTCGATCACCTGGCGCAGTGCCTCCAGGTCGGCATGGATCGCCCTGCGTTCACCGTCGGGGACATCGTCGCGAAACCTGCCGAAGACACAGTGCCTGATCATCGGATATCCCCTTCTGAGCCGCTATGCCGCGCGATTGCCGGAAAACACGGCCGGCGCCAGAGGCTCGCGGCCAAGCACCAGATCGGCGCCCTTTTCGCCGACCATGATGGTCGGCGCGTTGGTGTTGGAGGAGGGCACACGCGGCATCACCGAAGCGTCGCAGACACGCAAGCCTTCGATGCCGCGTAGCCGCAGGTCCGGCGTCACCACGGCCATGTCGTCGTGACCCATCCGGCAGGTTCCGACGGGATGGTGGTCGGTCTTGGAACTGCGGCAGGCATAGTCGATCAGCTCGTCGTCGCTTGCAAGCGACGGACCGGGCAGCACTTCGCGCAGCACATAGGGCTGAAGTGCCTTCTGCCGCATGATCTCGCGCGCCAGCCGGAGGCCCTTGAGCGACATGGCGCGGTCATAGGGATCGGACCAGTAGTTCGGGTCGATCAGCGGATGGTCGGCTGGGTCGGCGCTCTTCAGCCGCACCGTGCCGCGCGAGCGCGGCCGCAGGAAGGCCGAGTTCAAGGTGACGCCCGGGTTATTCAGTTTCTCGACGCCGGCCTCGATGCCGGATCCGAGACCCAGATGGAACTGGATGTCGGGCGAGGCGGCGGTCGGGTCGGCGTACCAGAAGCCGCCGGTCTCGAAGAGACTCGAGGCCACCGGCCCCTTCTTCAAGAGCAGATATTGAAGGCCGGCCCACGCCGTGCGGTGCAGCTTTGCGTAGTTGTCATAGGTGTGGTCGCCGGTGCATTCGGCGATGACGAACAGGTCGAGATGGTCCTGCATGTTGGAGCCGACGCCGGGCAGGTCATGCACCGGCGTGACGCCGACCGATTTGAGGTGGTCGGCCGGGCCGATGCCCGACTGCATCAGGAGCTTCGGCGAGCCGATGGCGCCGGATGAGACGATCACCTCGCGGTCGGCACGCAGGACCGTCTTCTGGCCACCCGGTCTGTCGACAATTTCGACGCCGATCGCGCGGCCTTTCTCGATGACGATGCGGGTCACCAGGACATCGGTCCTGACCGTCAGGTTCTTGCGCGCGCGGATCGGCTTCAAGTAGGCGACGGAGGCCGAAGAGCGCCGGGCATCCTTCTGGGTCAGCTGGTAGTAACCGACGCCTTCCTGGTTGGCGCCGTTGAAGTCCGGATTGAAGGGGATCCCCATTTCCTGGCCGGCGCGGAAATAGGCCTCGCAGATCGGCAGCGGCGAAATCGGGTTCGACACGCCGAGCGGACCTTGGTCGCCATGAAAATCGTTGGCGTAGCGCTGGTTGTTCTCGGCGCGCTTGAAATAGGGCAGCACGTCGCGATAGCCCCAGCCGGCGAGACCCTCTTCCTTTTCCCAGGCGTCGTAGTCGCGGGCATTGCCGCGCGTGTAGATCTGGGCGTTGATGGAGGAGCCGCCGCCGACCACCTTGGCCTGCGTGTACCAGAAAACGCGGTCGTTCATGTGCCTCTGCGGCACGGTCGACCAGCCCCAGGAGGCGATGCCCTTGGTCATCTTGGCAAAACCCGCCGGCATATGGATGTAGGGATGCCAGTCCTTGCCGCCGGCCTCGAGCAGCAGCACCGAATTGGAGGGATCCTCGCTTAGCCGGTTGGCCAGAACGCAGCCGGCCGGGCCGGCGCCCACGATGATGTAGTCGGTCATGACACTATCCACTTACAGCCTCGGCACGGAGAGCGCGCCGTCGACATTGATGATCGAGCCGGTCGAAAAGCCGAGCTTGCCGGTGGCAAGCGTCGCCACCACGGCGCCAATGTCGGAAGCCTCGCCCCATCGCTTTGACGGCACCAGGCCGCCATCGATCAAGGCGTCGTATTTGGCGGTCACGCCTGCCGTCATATCTGTGCGAATGATGCCCGGCCGCACTTCGAACACGCTGATGTTTTCGGGCGCGAGCCTGAGCGCCAGGTTTTTCACCCACATGGAAAGGCCGGCCTTCGATATGCAGTAATCGGCGCGCTCCGGCGAGGCCATGTCGGCGCTGACCGAGGTGATGGTGATGATCGATCTTGGGAGGTCGCCCGGTGTGGTCAGCATCGCCTTGGCCACGGCCTGGCTCAGAAATACGGTGCCGCGCAGATTGATGCCCAGTGCGCGGTCGAAATTCGCCGGCTTCAGCTCGAGAAGATCGCCGCGCACGACGGCACCGATGCCGGCATTGTTGACCAGGCAATCGATGCGGCCGAAGGCGCGCATTGCGGCATGGACCAATGCGGCGTGGCTGGAGAGGTCGGCGATATCGCAGCTGACATAGCCGAATTTCACACCCCGCGCGGTGATATTTTCCGAAAGTCCGTCAGCTGGGTTGTCGGCCAAGTCCGCAACGAGAATGTCGAAGCCTGCGTCCGCAAGCGCCTCGGCGCACGCGAGGCCAATGCCACGCGCACCGCCGGTGACTATGGCGGCCGGGCGGGTCATGTGAAGGTGCCCTCTCGGAGCTCCGCGCTGCCCCTCATCGCCCTGCCGGGCACTTCTCCCCGTATAGAGACGGGGAGAAGGACGCCTTCGCCGCCGCTTTCGCTAATCGCCGACGCTGCAAAAGGAGCGCCAAGGTTGCGGCCAGCCACCTTCTCCCCGTTTACGGGGAGAAGGTGCCGGCAGGCGGATGAGGGGCGGCGCCGACAGATCATGCGGAAAGCTCCGTCGTGCGAATATGCTCCGCCACCCGCAGCGCCTGCGCCGCGATCGACAGCGCCGGATTGACCGCCGCCGAATTCGGCAAAAAACTGCCATCGACGACGAACAGGTTCCGGTGGTCGAACGACCGGCAGAACGGATCGAGTGGCGATGTCGCCGGATCGTCGCCCATCTTCACCGTGCCGCACTGATGCGAGGGCGTGCGCTTGTCGAAGGGGCGCGACAGCACGATCGGATAACCGCAGGCGCGGAAGTTTTCGCGCATCACCTTGGTCAGGCCGTCCAGAGACTGCATGTTGGAGCGCCGCCACTGCATGACGATGTCCTTGCCGTCGACCATGATGCGGCTTTCGGGATCGGGCAGGTCCTCGCACATCAGATACCAGTCGACGGCGTGGCCGGCCATGAAATCGAGCGCGAATTTCGGCGCCAGCTTGACGTTGGCCCTCAGCATGTTGCCGTCGATCTTGCCGAGCAGCTGCACATTGCCGAGCGGCTTGCCGCCCTTGCCGTCGGACAGATAGTAGTCGTTCAGCATCAGCGTCTTCTGGTAGACGGCATCGTTGCGGCGGCGCGGATCGATCGCCAGCATGGCGCTGGAATTGTGGTTCATGAAATTGCGGCCGACCTGATCGGAGCGGTTGGCAAGGCCCTTGCCGTTGGCCGAGGGCGAACGCAGCAGGATGACCGCGGAATTGACCGCGCCGGCGGAGAGGATGACCAGCTTCGGCGTCACCTTCTTCAGCTCGCCGTTCTGTCGGTAGTGAATCGCGGATATGGTTTTGCCGTCCGGCGATGCCTCGAGATATTCGACATGGGCACCGGTTTCGAGCTTGATGTTGCTGTCCTTCAGTGCCGCCGTCAGCGGTCCGGTTTGGGCGTCGACCTTGCCCTGGCCGGTGTTCGGAAAGGCATCCCAGCCGGTACTGCCCTCCTTCAGCCAGGTGTCGATGTCAACGCCGAGCGGCAACGAGGCCGGGTGCAGGCCGAGGCTCTTGAGTTCGGCCCGGGCGCGCGCGATCGGTGCCTCGTCGGGCACCGCCTTATAGGCGTAGGGGACCGAGTGGAACGGCTCGGTCGGGTCTTCGCCCAGAGTGCCGCGCACGCGAAACAACTGCTCGGCCTTGGAATACCAGGGCTCGAATTCTTCGTAGGAGAACGGCCATGCCGGCGAGAGGCCGCCAAAATGCTCCATGGCGGAGAAATCTTCCTCGCGATAGCGGATCAGCACCGCGCCGTAGAATTTCGAATTGCCGCCGACATAGTAATAGTTGCCGGGGTTGAAGGCAGCGCCGCCGGCCTCTCGCCACATCTCCTTCGGCCGATAGTGGCCGTCGAGGAAGATCGAGCGCGTGTCGCGGGCATGCGGCGTTGCCGGCAGGAGCTCGCCGCGCTCCAGCATCAGGATCGAGGCGCCGCTGCCGGCCAGACCGGAGGCGATCGTGGCGCCGCCGATGCCGGAGCCGATGATGACGATGTCCGGATTTGTCATAGCTGTCAGCGGATGCGGTTCTCGGTCGCCGGATCGAAGAACACCGCCTTGGTCAGGTTGAAGGCGAGCGGCGTGCTGGTGCCCGGCTGGATGTTGGCGTCGGCGCGCAGCCGCGCCACCACGCCCTTGCCGCCGAGATTGGTGACGGCGAAGGTGTCGGAGCCGGCCGGCTCCACCACCTCGATGTGACAATCGGCGGTGGCAATCTGTGAAGCGTTGCGCTCGGCCCCTTCCGGATCGGTCAGGGCTTCGGGGCGGACACCAAAGATGACGGGCTTGCCCTTGAAGGCCGCCAGCCCGACCGGCGCATTGGCCATCGGCAGAGTGATCGGCTGCCGCGCCTCGCGGTCGAGCATGACAGCCAGTCCGCTGCCATTGTCGCCAATGGTCGCCGGGATCAGGTTCATCGCCGGCGAGCCCATGAAGTCGGCGACGAAGACGTTGGCGGGGTTGTTATAGATCTCGGCCGGCGTGCCGAACTGCTGCACCTCGCCGTCGCGCATCACGGCAATCTTGGTCGCCAGCGTCATCGCCTCGATCTGGTCATGGGTGACGTAGACGATGGTGGTGCCGGTGGTGGCGTGCAGGCGCTTGATCTCGATGCGCATGTCGACGCGCAGCTTGGCATCGAGGTTGGACAGCGGCTCGTCGAACAGGAACAGTTTGGGGTCGCGCACCAGCGCCCGGCCCATGGCGACGCGCTGGCGCTGGCCGCCCGAAAGCTGGCTTGGCTTGCGCTTCAGGAGATGGCCGATCTGCAGCACCTTGGCCACCTTGTCGATCGCCTTCTGGCGTTCGTCCGCCGGCACGCCGCGCATTTCCATGCCGAAGGAGATGTTCCCGGCCACCGTCATGTTCGGATAAAGCGCATAGCTCTGGAACACCATGGCGATATCGCGCTTGGAGGGATGCAGATCGTTGATTGCCCGACCGTCGACGCGGATCTCGCCCGAGGTGATCGTCTCCAGTCCGGCAATGGTGTTGAGCAGCGTGGACTTGCCGCAGCCGGACGGGCCGACCAGCACCAGGAAGCCGCCTTTTTCCAGTTCCAGATTGATCCCTTTCAGGATCTCGATCTGGCCGAAACGCTTCCTCAGACCGTCAATTTCAAGAAAAGCCATTGGATTATCCTTTGACCGCGCCCGCCATCAGGCCACGCACGAAATAGCGGCCGGCGAGCACATAGACGAGAAGGGTGGGGAGGGCCGCGATCATCGCGGCCGCCATGTTGACATTGTATTCGACGACGCCGGTCGAGGTGTTGACGACGTTGTTGAGCGCCACCGTCATCGGCATGGCGTCACCCGTGCCGGCATAGGCGGAAGCGAACAGGAAATCGTTCCAGATGTTGGTGAACTGGTAGATCACCGTGACGACGAAGATCGGCATCGAGTTGGGCAGCATGATGCGCCGGAATATCTGGAAGAACGAAGCGCCGTCGACCTGGGCGGCTCTCACCAGTTCGGTCGGGAAGGCCTCGTAATAGTTGCGGAAGAACAGTGTGGTGAAGCCGATGCCGTAGACGACGTGGACGAAGACGAGGTTGACCGTCGAATTGCCGAGGCCGAAGCTGGTTCCGACCGAATTCCGCAGCGACGCGCCGAAACGGCCGACACTGCCGAGGATCGTCGCCATCGGCAGCAGCACCGACTGGAACGGGATGAAGCAGGCAAACAGCATTAGCCCGAACACCAGCGTGTGGCCGCGGAAGCGCCATTTGGTCAGCACGTAGCCGTTCAAGGCGCCGAGCAAGGTCGAGATTATGACCGCGGGGACCACCATCTTGATGGAGTTCCAGAAATAGCCCTTGATGCCGGCGCAGGTGAGGCCGACGCAGGTCTCACCCCAAGCCTTCAGCCAGGGATCGAAGGTCGGTGCCTTGGGCAGCGAAAGCATGTTGCCGTTCTGGATCTCGTCCATGGTCTTGAACGAGGTGACCAGCATGACGAAGAGCGGCATCAGGTAGAACAGCGCGAACAGCGCCAGAAGCCCGTAGATGACGACGCGGTTGACGGTCTTGACGTTAACCCCGCTGGACGGCAGGCGGGCGGGAGTGGCCACGGTGCTCATCGCGACTTCTCCCTGAGTTCCGAATAGAGATAGGGGACGATGATGGCGACGATGGTCATCAGCATGATCACCGCACTGGCCGAGCCGACCGCCATCTCGTTGCGCTTGAAGGTGTACTCATACATGAAGTTGGACGGCAGCCACGCCGAGCCGCCGGGGCCGCCGCTGGTCAGCGCCACCACAAGATCGTAGGACTTGATGGCAAGGTGGGCGAGCACGATGAACGCCGACAGGAAGATCGGCCGCAGCAGCGGAATGACGATGCGGCGGTAGAGCTGGAAGGTTGTGGCGCCGTCGATCTGTGCCGCCTTCATGATCTCGCCGTCGATACCGCGCAGGCCGGCCAGGAACATCGCCATGATGAAGCCCGAGGCCTGCCAGACGCCGGCGATGACCACCGTGTAGATGACGAAATCCTTGTTCTTGATCCAGTCGAAATGGAAGCTCGTCCAGCCCCATTGATGCAGGGTCTGCTCAAGGCCGAGGCCCGGATCGAGGAACCATTTCCAGGCGACGCCGGTGACGATGAAGGACAGCGCCATCGGATAAAGATAGATCGGGCGCAACACGCCTTCGCCACGGATCTTCTGGTCGAGCAGGATGGCCAGGAACAGGCCGAGCGCCAGGCAGATCAGGATATAGAGAAAGCCGAATATGCCCATGTTGGTGATCGAGGTGTACCAGCTTGATGGCGGGTCGGTGTCGAAGGTCCAGCCCCACAGCCGCTGATAGGCGCGAGGCCCTGTTATGGCGTAGGACGGGAAGGTCTTGGAATTGGTGAAGGACAGATAGATCGTCCACAGGATGAAGCCGTAGACGAAGATGACAGTGATGGCGAAGCTCGGCGCCAGCACGATCTTCGGCAAGGCATCCTGCAGGCGCGAGCGCACGGTGGCGCGCGGTCGGGCATGCTCCGGCGTCAGCTTGATCTGGCTTGTCGCAACTGTGCTCATGAGGTTCCTCCCGTCAGCATTCGGCCGGGGACCCTTCCCCGCCGAAGCGGGGAAGGTGTTTTGACGCGTAACGCTTACTTGGCGTCGTCGATCGCCTTGACCAACTCGGTCACGGCTTCGTCCGAGGTCTTGATCTGGCCGTGGACGAACTTCGAGACGACGTCCTTATAGGCATTGGCGACGGCTGGAGGCGCGCCATAGCCCTGGGCCAGCGAGCCGAACAGCGTGCCGCCTTCATTGGCCTTCTTCAGGTCAGCGATGCCCTTCTTGCCGCAAGCGTCGAAGTCGGTGTCCGGCACGTCGGTGCGTGCGGGAACCGAACCCTTCACCACATTGAAGGCCGACTGGAAGCTCTTCGACAGGGTGGCGGTGGCCAATGCGACCTGGGCGGCCTTGCGGTCTTCCGGAACATTGAACATGCCGAACATGTCGGAGTTGTAGATCACCGAGCCGTCGGTGCCCGGAAAGCGATAGCACAGGAAGTCGGTGCCCGGGGTCTTCTTGGCGGCGTGGAACTCACCCTTGGCCCAGTCACCCATGACCTGCACCAGGGCATCGCCCTTGATCACCATGGCGGTGGCAAGGTTCCAGTCGCGGCCCGAGAAGTTCGGATCGACATAGGTGACCAGCTTGGCGAGGTTGTCGAACGACTTCTTCATCGTGTCGGACTTGAGCGAAGCGTCGTCGAGGTCGTTGAAGGCCTTCTTGTAGAAGTCAGGTCCGCCGGTCGAGAGCACGACCGAGTCGAACATGGTTGCTTCCTGCCAGTTCTGGCCGCCCAGCGCGAGCGGGATGACACCGGCAGCCTTGGCCTTGTCGAGCAGGGCGACGAATTCGTCGAAGGTCTTCGGCTCGGTGCCGCCGATCTTGTCCATCACCGCCTTGTTGATCCACAGCCAGTTGACCGAGTGGACGTTGACCGGAGCCGCGACCCACTTGCCTTCATAGACCGAGAACTTCTGCAGCGCCGCCGGAACGGACTTGTCCCAGCCTTCCTTCTTGGCCGTCTCGGTCAGGTCGCCCATGACGCCGGCCGCGGCATAGTCGAGCACGGTGTAGCCGAGCATCTGCGAAGCGGTCGGGTAATTGCCGGCCGCGACCATCGCCTTCAGCGCGGTCATGGCGGCGTCGCCGCCGCCGCCGGCCACCGGCACGTCCTTCCAGGCATAGCCTTCCTTGGCCAGATCCTGCTTCAGCACGTTCAGAGCAGCCGCTTCGCCGCCCGACGTCCACCAATGCAGCATCTGCACTTCCTTGACGTCCGCGGCATGCGCCGAAAATGCAAAGCTCGTCGCAAGAGCCGTTCCGATAAGCAGTTTGCGCAACATGTACTTCCTCCCTTGTTGCAGTCATACGACCGGCGGAAACCCGCCGGGTTCTTCCAAACTCAGCCGACCCACCATCCGGTGCGCTGGCCGCGATGAAACTGGATTGTCTTTTCCTCGGTATAATCCTCGACGGCGCGTTTGCCGAGTTCGCGTCCAAGGCCGGACTGTTTATAGCCTCCAAAAGGCAGCTCGGGATAACCTTCCATGAATGTGTTCACCCAAACTGTCCCCGAACGCACCCCACGCGCCACCGACATGCATGTGTCGATGCTGGCGCTCCACACGCCTGCCGACAGACCATAGGGCGTGTTGTTGGCGATGTGCAACGCCTTTTCAATCGTTTCAAAAGTCAGCACCGAGAGCACCGGGCCGAAGACTTCCTCACGCGCAATGGCCATGTCCTCGGTGACGCCGCGGATGATGGTGGGATCGAGATATTGACCGGCATTCGAGGCCAGTTTCTGGCCGCCACTATAGACAGTACTGCCCACGCTTGCCGCTGCCGCAACGTAATCCGTCACCTTGGCCAGGTGGTCGGACGAGATCATCGCGCCGACCTTGGTCCGGTCATCGAGCGGGTCGCCCACAGTCACCCTGGACGCAAGGGCCTTCACGGCGGCAAGAAAATCGTCGGCGATCGCCTCATGCACGATCAGCCGGCTGCCTGCATTGCAGCATTCGCCGGCATTGAAGAAGCCGCCGAACACCGCCGCGTCAGCCGCGGCCTCGAGATCGGCGTCGGGGAAGACGATCTGCCCGTTCTTGCCGCCGAGTTCCATCGAGACCTTCTTCAGCGACTGCGCGGCGGAAGCCATGGTCATCTTGCCGACGCGGGTCGAGCCGGTGAACGACACCATCTCGACGAGGGGATGGCTGACCATCGGCGCGCCGACATCGGCGCCAAGGCCGGCGAGGATGTTGACGACGCCGGCGGGCAGGCCGGCCTCCATCAGGATGTCACCGAGCACGAAGGTGGAGGCCGACGTCATTTCGCTCGGCTTGACCACAGCGGTGCAACCGGCGGCCAGCGCGAAAGGAAGTTTCTGGCTGACGATCAGGAAAGGGAAATTCCATGGGGTGATGATCGAGACGACGCCGATCGGTTCACGGACCACAACGCCCAGCATGGCGTCGCCGAGATTGGCATAGGATTCGCCATGCAGCGTGCGAGCGAGCGAGGCCGCATAACGCCAGATGTCGACAGCGCCGCCGATCTCACCGCGCGCCTGGGCGACCGGCTTGCCGGATTCCAGGGCATCGAGCCGGGCGATGTCTTCCAGCCGCGCCTCGATCAGGTCCGCCGCCCTGAGCAGGATCGCGGCGCGTTCGGCTGCCTTCATGCGCGGCCAGGGGCCGGTCTCGAACGCCTGGTGCGCGGCCTGCATCGCTGCTTCCACTTCGGCCGCGCCGGCTTGCGCGTAGCGCGAGACGGTGAAGCCGTGGCCGGGGCTCTTGCGTTCCAGCACGCGGCCGTCACGGGCATCGACATGCTTGCCATCGATCAGCAGCCGGTAGGTTCTTGGCGCTGCGGACGCCTCGGCGGGCATGGCGATGTTGAGGGGAGCGTTCATCAGCTTCACTTTTCTCTACGATCTTGAAAATGCCGGCTTCTGCTTGGTCTTGAAAGCACCGACACCAGCCTTGAGGTCGTCGGTTAGCGCGATGAAGCCGCTGGCCAGCGCCTCGGTCGCGGCAGCGCTTTCCTCGCCTTCGGCGACCGCGATCATCAGCTTGGCCGCTTCCGCCGCCAAGGGGCCGCGCTCGGCGATCTTTTCGGCCCAGGCCTTCGCCTCCGCGAGCGCCTTGCCGGTTTCGACCACCCTGTCGACGACGCCAAGGGCCAGCGCTTCGGGCGCCAGAACGATCTCGCCACCAAGGGCCATGCGACGCACTGTCTGTGCGCCGAAGCGGCGCACGGCGCGTTGCGTGCCGGACCAGCCGGGCACGACGCCGATCGAAGTTTCCGGGAAGCCCAGTTTCACATGCGTCTCGGCGACGCGGAAGTCGCAAGCGACAGCCAGTTCCAGCCCGCCGCCCAGCGCGTGGCCGGACAGCACCGCGATGGTCGGTTGCCTGAGCCGCGCCAGCCGGTCGAAGACGCGGTGGCCGTAGCGGACCCATTGCACCTGGAAATCGGCGGCGCTCATGGCACCCCAGGCCTCGATATCGCCGCCGGCGCAAAAACCCTTGCCTTCGCCGCGCATGAGCACGACGCGCACGCCCTGCGCCGTTTCAGCTTCGTCGAGCGCGGTTTCCAGTGCCCGCAGCATCGGAACATCCAGCGCGTTGAATTTCTCCGGCCGGCGCAGTGTGACGATGCCGATGGCGCCATCCTGCTCGAAGGTGACGAGACGCTCAGCCATGCATGCCTCCAAGCGAGGCGCCGCCATTGAGCGACAGGCCGATCGGCCGATCCTGATAGAGCGCCGCCGGCGTCACCTTGAGGTCGTTGGCGACACCGAGCGGAATCTCGGCCTGATCAAGCACATCGCGCTCGAGGTCGATCCCGGGTGCGAGTTCCGTCACCATCAACCCATCGGGCGTCAGCTTCATCACGCAGCGCTCGGTGACATAGGTGATGTCCTGCCCCTGAGCGACCGCCCGCTTGCCGGAGAAGGAGATGTGCTCGACCTCGTTGACGATCTTCTTGACCTTGCCCTCCTGGTCGATGCGGATGCCGCCATCGGCCAGTGAGAGTTTGGCGCCGGCATTGAAGAAGCCGGAAAAGACGATCTTCTTCGCCCGCGACGTGATGTCGACGAAACCGCCGGCGCCGGCGGTGACATGCGGCCGCGCCGAAAGCTTCGACACGTTGACCGAACCGTGGCGGTCGATCTGCAGGAACGAGAGCAGCGAGGCGTCGAAACCGCCGGCCTGGAAATAGATGAACTGGTGCGGCGAAGGCATGATCGCCTCGGCGTTCGATGCGCAGCCGAACTTGAAATCGAGCAGCGGCACGCCGCCGACAGCGCCCTGTTCGATGACCCAGGTGACCTTGCCGTGCTGGCCTTCTTCCAGAAGGATGCGCGGCACGTTGGCGGAGATGCCGAAGCCGATATTGACGGCCATGCCGTCGCGCAACTCCATGGCGACGCGGCGCGCGATCACCTTCTGGACGTTCATCTCGGCATTGCGGAAGCTCGACAGCGGCCGGAAGATCTCGCCGGAGATCGCCGGATCGTAAGGGGTCAGCGTGGTCTGCAACTGGTCTGGCGCGACGACGATGTGGTCGACCAGCACGCCCGGCACACGCACATCATGCGGCTTCAGCGTGCCGTTCTCGACGACACGCTTGACCTGCGCGATGACGATGCCGCCATTGTTGCGGGCGGCGAGCGCCTGTTCGAGGCCGCCAAGATAGGCGCCTTCATGCTCATAGGTGAGGTTGCCGCGCTCGTCCGCCGTGGTGGCGCGAATGATCGAAATGTTGGGCACGATCGAACGGAAATAGAGCCATTCCTCGCCGTCGAACTGCTGTACCGACACGATCGGCTCGTTTGCCGCCGCGTTCATGGCGCAGCCCTGATGGCGCGGGTCGGCGAAGGTGTCGAGGCCGACCTTGGTCAGCACGCCCGGCCGCTTGGCGGCGGCTTCGCGGTGCATGTCGAACAGGATGCCGGACGGGACATTGTAGGCGGCGACCGAATTGTCGCCGATCATCTTCCAGATCCGCGGCGGCTCGGCGGAGGAGGGGCCGGACGGATAGGAGCCGCACAGCGTGCGCTTCAACAGGCCCGGTTTGGCCAGATGATCGATGCCCTTGATGCCATACATGTCGCCGGCGGCGATCGGGTGCAGCGTGGTGATCTCCTTCGGATGGCCCTCGGCGTCGAAGCGCTCACCGATCGCGGCGAGCACGGCGTCCGGGCAGCCGAGGCCGCTCGACGAGGACACGGAGACGACCATGCCGTCCTTGATCAGGCTGGCTGCCTGCGCCGCTGAAACGACCTTGCTCAATTCATGCTCCCGAGTTTGGGGTCGATCTTGACGGCCTTGCCGGAGCTGGCCGATTGAAGCGCCGCCTCGGCTGATGCCAGCGACCAGACGCCGTCCTCTCCGGTGGCGGCAGGCTGGCCCTTGCCGCGGATCGCGGCATGGAACTGACGCACAGACCTGACGTAGAGATCCTCGCGGTCGAAGCTCACTTGCTCCTCCCCCTTGGCGGTGCGCAGCAGTACCGAGCCGTCCGGCTTCTGGGTCATCACATTGCTGGCGATCAGCGAACCTTCGGAGCCGTGTACCTCAAGGCCGGTGCCGGCGAACCTGGTGGTGAAGCCTTCATGCGACTGGGCGATAAGGCCCGAGTTGAAGCGCCAGATGCACATGGCGCCATCTTCCAATCCCCCGCCGGCCATGCCGGCCGACTGCGTGAAGGCCGAGACCTCGGCCGGATCGTCGCCAAGCACGAAGCGCAGCGTGTCGGCATCATGCACGGTGATGTCGAGCACCACCCCACCGCCGGCCTCGGGTTTGGTGATGCGCCAGCCCTGCAGGGTCTCCGGCAGATAGACGGAATGGAAGACCCGCGCGGCGATCGGCTTGCCGATGCGGCCGGCAGCGATCGCCTCGCGCATGGCGCGATGGGCGCCGGCATTGCGCAGATGATGGTTGGTGCCGAGCACGACACCCGCTGCCTTGGCCGCGGCGACCATGTTGCGCGCGTCGGCGCTGGTCAGCGCCAGCGGCTTCTCGCACAGCACATGCTTGCCCGCCCTGATCGCGGCGAGCGCCTGTTCGAGATGCAGTTCGTTGGTGGTAGAGATATAGACCGCGTCGATGCCGGATCCGAGCAAGCCATCGAGGCTCGAGACAGCGGCCGGAATGCCATTTTCCCTTGCATAGGCCGTGGCGCGTTCCGGGTTGGAGCTCATCACCGCGGCGATCTCGCCATCGGCTTGCGCGCGAATGGCATTGATCATGAATTGCCTGGCGATCGTGCTGGCGCCGATCAGTCCCCATTTGACGCTCATGCGGTCACTCCCGGCCCCGCGGGCCTGTTTCGTGTGCGGCGATCCGGGCCGCAGCTTTCCCTGACCACGAGATTGACGGCACCGATATGGTCTTCCGCACGCGTGGTGCGCGACTGGATCATCTTGAGCATGACGTGGGCGGCGCGTTCGCCGAGACCGGCACTATCCACCGCGACGCTGGTCAGTGCCGGCATGTAATGTTCGGCCTCGACCACGTCGTCGAAGCCGACGACGGCGAAATCCGCGCCGGGTTCAAGCCCGCGCTTGCGCAGCGCCAGCAGGGCACCAAAGGCAACCGCATCGTTGAAGCAGAGGGCCGCGGTTGGAGGCTCGGCCATCGTGAGTGCGGTTTCCAGGCACGCAATACCGCCCTTGCGGCTGGTCTCGCCCTCGATGATGAGCACGTCGCGGGCAGCGATGCCGAGGGTCTCACAGGCCTCGCGAAAGCCGCCCAGGCGCTCATGGTAGACCACGAGGTCGGGCGAGCCACCGAAGAAGACCAGCCGGCGATGTCCCTTGCTGATAAGATGGGCCGTGGCGAGGTAGGCGCCGCGATGATTGTCCGGAGCGATCACCGGGATACGGCTTTCAGGCAAGCGTCGCATGGCGAAGACGATCGGCACGCCCGCCGTCTCCAGCCGCCGGAACGCGCCCGGCGTGGTGCCGCGCGCCGGCGACACGATGAGGCCGGCGACGCCTTGTTCCATCAGCGACTTGAGCACCTCTTCCTGACGCACCGGATTCTCCGCCGTGTTGGCGATGAAGGGCACGATGCCGGCCGACTGGAAGACGCGCTCCATGCCGACCGCCAGTTCGGCGAAAAAGGGATTTGTGAGGTCGTTGATGACCATGCCGATGACATTGGAATGGGCCTTGCGCAGATTGGCTGCGCCGCGATTGTAGACATAGCCGACATCCTCGATCGCCTTGCGAACCTTGACCGCGGTCTCAGGCCGGATCAGCCCGCTGCCCTGGAGCACGAGCGACACCGTCGATTTGGACACGCCCGCCTCGCGGGCGATGTCGAAGATCGTCGCCTTGGCCCGGCTGGCCATTCAGATATCTCCTCCGGTTTGGGTCGAGTTTTATTGGAACGTTCTAATCATTGCTCCGGCCGAGAGTCAATCGGGATTTTTCCTGGCGCGAAAAATCGATAATTCGATGCTGCGGGACGTGTGATTGAAGGCATCGCGTGCTGTGACGCAGCATTTGAGGGAAGTCGCCTGCAAATCCTAAAGGTTCTTGATTTATTGGAACGTTCCATTTATAGGCGCAATGAAGGGAGAGATCGATGGATATTGCCTTGCCTGGTGAGAGTGGTGGCCGCAGCACCCGTTACGCGCTTGTCGGCCAGCCGGTGCAGCCGGTGATGGGCGCGCGGTTTCCGCGCATCGCCTATGCCGCGGCGCATGTCGTCGCCGATCCCCTTGGAATGTCCGATCCGTGGTCGCGGCCCGTGGTCGACTGGGACAGGACGATGGCGTTTCGTCACCATTTGTGGCGGCTCGGCTTCCGCATCGCCGAGGCGATGGACACGTCGCAGCGCGGCATGGGCTTCGATTGGGCAAGCGCACGGGAATTGATCCGCCGCTCTGTCGCCGAGGCACGCACCGTCGCCGGCGCCGATCTTGCCTCGGGTGCCGGTACCGACCATCTGGCGCCGGGGTCGGCCAGGACACTGGACGACGTGATTGGCGCCTATGAGGAGCAGTTCGCTTTTATCGAAGGGCAGGGCGGCAAGGCGATCATGATGGCGAGCCGCGCCCTGGCGGCAGTGGCAAAGGGGCCGGACGACTACGCCGCCGTCTATGACCGTATTCTGAACCAGGCCTCCGGCAAGGTCATCCTGCACTGGCTGGGCGACATGTTCGATCCGGCCTTGAAGGGCTATTGGGGCAGCGACGATTTCGAGGCCGCGCTCGATACGGTGGTCGCCATCATCGAACGCCACACGGACAAGGTCGAAGGCATCAAGATATCGTTGCTCGATGCAGGCAAGGAGGTTGCACTGCGCGATCGGCTGCCGGACGGCATCGTGATGTTCACCGGCGACGACTTCAACTATCCCGAACTGATCGCCGGCGACGGCAAGAGGCACTCGCACGCGCTGCTTGGCATTTTCGATGCCATCGCGCCGGTCGCCAACGCGGCGCTGGCGAAACTGGCGGATGGCGACCGTGCCGGCTATGACGCTCTGATGGCGCCGACGGTGCCGCTATCGCGAAAAATCTTCGAGGCGCCGACCGAATACTACAAGGCCGGCATCGTCTTCATGGCCTGGCTGAACGGTCATCAGGACCATTTCACGATGGTCGGCGGCATGCAGTCGGCGCGCGGCATCCGCCACTATGCAGATATTTTCCGCCTTGCCGACCAGGCAGGATTGCTGGCCGATCCGGACCTTGCCATATCCAGGATGAAGAGCCTGTGCGCCGTCGCAGGCGTCTGAGCCGAACGAAATCGGGCCATAGGAATCCCCCAAGTGCGGGATTTGCGAGATGGAGCGGCGTCTGGGCCGGCTGAGGACGTCTCTACCCATGCAATCCGCCCCGCAACAATCGCGGACCGTCCCGGTTTCGTGCATGTCGCCCAAAGACGCTTGGTGATTCAGGCTCGCCGCGCCGATCCGCGCATGATGCGCCTTCTGCCGGAATGGCCGCACCTTGCGCTATTCGTCCGGTGGAACGGAACCGGGCCTCTGCCGTAGCGCCCTTGTCGCCTTCGGACGGTTGGCCGCTTCGATGATGCGCAAGGCTTCTTCTTCTGTAATTCCGCACTTGCGGGCCTAGTAGGCGGCTTCCGTTTGAATCTCGTCATCCAACGGTAGTGCAATAATCGCCTGCTTTGCCTTGCGCTTTTCCTTCCTGCCCATGTCACGAATCATGCGACATTTCTGATATGGACTATGAAAGTAGGGGTGGTCCATCAGTTTCAAATCTGAGAGGCGGATTTACTTACTGATGATCCAATCCACCAAGCCGGGCTCAACCCGCTCGCAGTGGCAAAACTCGTAAACCAGGCTCTGAGCTAGATTACGCCATTGACACTCCGGTGCCTTCATTTCCAAGATCAAATCTCGAAAAACAGACCGGAGAATGTCTGCGTCGAACGCTGATACCGAGGGGTGTTGCTTAACCTCCCATAGCGCCTCGTCTATCTTGCGTTGGCGAAACCGCTTTAGAAGCTCGCGTGATGCCGCGATTGCACGCCGGGTTTGAGCTATATCGGCGCGTAGTGAGGCAATGTCAGCCCTAGCGCGGTGCTGCGACAGAAAGATGGCGTCAATCGTCACCCGCGCCATGTCTGTATCGCCTGGAGACACCGCCACCTCCCTTATGCCTAAGGAAGTATTTACTCCTTCAGCGGAGGACATCAAAGGGATTCAAACGTCGGTTTGGTACAAAGCTAACCCGGAAGGATGCGATCGCCAGGCAGACGAGCATTTGCTTCATCCCGGCCCGGGTTAGGGAGGAGTGTGCGGATAATACGCCCCATTCACCAAGTGCCATCAATCTCATTGTGGGTGCCGCTGATGGGCATAGCGTGAACCGGCGCCCCGCCCGCGACGCCGCGTCATCGAGCGGCATTTCTGTGCCGTTTCTGTGCCATCCGACTAAGGGAAACGGCTAAGTTATTGAAAGGATGGTGGGCGTGACAAGGATTGAACTTGTGACCCCTGCAATGTCAATGCAGTGCTCTCCCGCTGAGCTACACGCCCATCCGACGACGCGCATACACCATTTTTGATCCGGCGCGTCAATAGCAGGAAAAAGGAAAGACGGCGTCGTCTCGCCGCACCGGCAAACAAGTGCCGATGCCTCCGCGGAAAGCGGCTCAGGCCGCCTGCAGCATCTTCTCGACCTCGTTGACGAGATCGCGCAGGTGGAAGGGCTTCGACAGCACCTTGGCGTCTTTCGGCGCCTTGGAATCCGGATTGAGCGCGACGGCGGCGAAACCGGTGATGAACATGACCTTGAGGTCGGGGTCGATCTCGGTGGCGCGGCGCGCCAGTTCGATGCCGTCCATCTCCGGCATGACGATGTCGGTCAAAAGCAGCGAGAACGGCTCCTCGCGCAGCCGCTCATAGGCGCTGGCGCCGTTGTCGAAATCGCTCACCTGATAACCGGCGCGTTCCAGCGCCTTGACGAGGAAACGACGCATATCGTCGTCGTCTTCCGCCAGAAGAATGCGTGCCATGATATCCCGTCCGAATCACCCGCCCGAGACTGCCGTGGGGCAGGCCCGTTAACCATCCTGTATATGAGGAGGTGAGGGTAAACATCAAGTGAACGAGGACGGCGATGACCCATATTTGCCCGGCGGCACGACCGCTGAAATGCTGGACATACGGCCGGCAAGGTGGCAGTTTCATGCCATGATGCACTGGTGTTTTCGGGTTCGTTCAAATTGAAGACGGCAGCCGAGGATTTTTCGGTCTTTCCACCCTTCGAAATCCGGGCGGGCGCCGAGCAGCGCGTCCCCTTCCTCTTCAACTCACCGCATAGCGGCCGCTACTATCCGGAACGCTTCCTTGCCATGGCAAGGCTCGACCGCAACGCCATCCGCCGCTCGGAGGATTGCTATGTCGAGGAGCTGTTCGGCGGCGCTGTAGCGCTGGGCGCACCGATGCTGGCGGCGAATTTTCCGCGCGCCTATCTCGACGTCAACCGCGAGCCGTGGGAACTCGATCCGCGCATGTTCGCCGAGCCGGTGCCGTCATTCTGCAACATCCGGTCGGCGCGGGTGGCGGGCGGACTCGGCACTGTGCCGAAGCTGGTCGGCGAGGGGCTCGACATCTATTCGGGCCGCCTGCCGCTTGCCGAAGCCGTCGCCCGCATCGAGGCCGTCTACAAGCCTTATCACGAAACGCTGAAGCGGCTTTTGACCAGAACCCATGCCCGCTTCGGCTTTGCCGTGCTGATCGATTGCCATTCGATGCCGGCGAGCATCCGCGTCGGCGAGAGCGGCGTGCGGCCCGACTTCATCATCGGCGACCGTTTCGGCATTTCGGCGACCGCGGCCCTCACTGAAACCGCGATCGGCCTGCTGAACGCAATGGGCTATACCGTCGCCCACAACAAGCCCTATGCCGGCGGCTTCATCACGGAACATTACGGCCGCCCGGCGCGCCATCTGCATGCGTTGCAGATCGAGATCAATCGCGGGCTCTACATGAATGAGCGGACCTTCGAGAAGGCCGCCGGCTTCGACGCGCTGGCCGACGATCTGACGCGATTTTCGGCCGACCTGATGGCAATGCCCGACCATCACTTCATCGACCTGCCACTGGCGGCTGAATGAAACTTGCAGCCGGATTCGCTGCTTAAAAAAAGACCGCATCGTTTTCACGATACGGTCGAAGTCTAGGGAGGAAACGCCCAAGGAGGGCATGGACAGGAAAACCTATCCATCATCAAGGGTATTGTGCGGTGCACAAATGTCAAGCGACCTTCAGGCTTTTTTAATTCAGAGTGATGTGGAAATTGCGTTTCGATGATGTCCATGTGACATTTGGGCAACGGTGAACGCAGGAATAATCGATAAACACCCTTGTTTTGGCGGAAAAGTCGCGGCAGAGCCGGTTAGGGCATGCCGCAAGGCGGGAGAATCAGTTGGACATCAGCATCGATTTCATGCGCCGTATCGCGCAAGCGGCAGCGGCCGAGACTTTGCCGAGGTTCCGCAGCCAGGGGGCGGTCGCCAACAAGGAAAAGGGCAGTTTCGATCCGGTCACGGAAGCCGACCGTGAAGCCGAGCGCGCCATCCGGGCGCTGATCTCGGCGCAGTACCCCGACCATGGCATTCTTGGCGAGGAGCACGGCAGCGAGAACATCGCCAGCCGGCACGTCTGGGTGATCGATCCGATCGACGGCACGCGCGCCTTCATCTCCGGCCTGCCGGTGTGGGGGACGCTGGTCGGGCTGACGGTCGAGGGTGACGCTGTCGCCGGCATGATGTCGCAGCCCTTCACCGGCGAACTGTTCTACGCCAATGCCTCCGGCTCGCACTATGAGGGACCGGGCGGGCCGCGCAGGCTTTCGACCCGCAAGACGACCAGCCTCGCGGACGCGACGCTGTTCACCACCACACCGGCGTTGTTCACGGGCGAGGCGCGCACGCGCTATGACGCGTTCGAGAAACAGGTACAACTCGCCCGTTACGGCACCGATTGCTATGCCTTCGCCATGATCGCCTCGGGAAGCGTCGACATCGTTGCCGATCCCGGATTGAAGCCCTACGACATCGTGGCGCTGATCCCGATCATCGAGAAGGCGGGTGGCGTCGTCACCACTTTCGACGGCGGCCCGGCGGAAAAGGGCGGCGATGTGTTGGCGGCAGTGACGCCGGAGCTTCATGCCGCCGCCATGGCCGCCTTGCGCGGCTGATTGGCTTCCTTGTTGGGCCCGCCGGATGATCCGGGGCGTATCGCTCAGTCCTCGCGGAGGCTGACCGGGGTGCCGCTCAGGCCGTTGGGTCGTCCGAACCGGGAATGAAGGCGTCGAAGGCGGCGAGGAATTGTTCGCGGTACAGGTCGACTTCCTGCAGGATTTCGTGCTTGGCGCCGTCGATCATGAGCAGCGAACCGAGCCTCAGACTTCTGGCGTATGCCTCCACCGCCTTGGTCGAGACAACCTGGTCGGCGCCGGCGGCGATGATCAGCAGGGGCACTTGAATGCGGGCCATGAATTCGGGGTCGCTGATGGCTTCCGATGCCTTCGCGGCTGCCTGCAGCCAGCGGATCGTCGGGCCGCCAAGCGCCAGTTGCGGGAACGCCTCGTAGATTCCTGTGTTGCGGCGATAGCGCTCTGGATCGGACGTCACCTTGTTGGTTTCGAAGGGCGCCGTTACCTTGGGCCGCGGACCCCAGGCGGCATAGAGCCGGCCAAGACCCAGCAAACAAAAGATCGAACAGACGCGGCGGACGGTCGATATCGAGACCGGCAGATCCGGCAGTGTCAGGAACGGCGCGATCAGCACCATGCGGCGCACGCGGTTCACCATGGACGGCGCCGCAAGCAGCGTGATCACGGCGCCCGCGGAATGGGCGAGGATATAATACGGCCCGCGGCAATCGGGCAGCACGATCTCCTCGAAGAACTGCTCCAGATCGGCGGTATAGTTGCGGAAGGATCTGACATAGCCGCGCTGGCGATCACGGATCAGCCGGTCGGAACCGCCTTGGCCGCGCCAATCGAAGGTGGCGACGCCAAAGCCTCGCGCGGCAAGGTCGCGGATGGTCTCGAAATATTTCTCGATGCATTCGTTGCGGCCGGACAGCAGCACCACGGTGCCCCGCATCGGACGCGCGACCGCCGCGAACAGGCCGTAGCGTATCTTCTTGCGATCGCGCGTGGTGAAGAAGCCACCGGTGGCGTTTTCCGGCCGCGGATTGCCCTGCGTTTCGTAAAATAGAGGAGTGTCGTCGAAAGTGTCCGTCATGCGGCGCTTTGTGCTCGGCGTCTTCGCGCCAGCCTGTCGCGGCTGGCCTCGTCAAGGTGATAGACGCCAATACATCAAAAGCAAAGCAAATCCAGGTTTTGCAGGGCCGCAAAGAGGGAAGGCCGGAAGCCGCTTGAAAGCGTGCTTCCGGCCCCTGTCGATCCGGGAGGAAGGGACGTTAACACCCGGTTCGGCCTCGTTGCGGTACCTGCCATTCAATTCGGCGCCGCCAGTCCTCGATCTTGAAATCACCTTAGCGGCGGCTGTCTGAACGCGCGCCGAAGCGCCGGTTCATCTGCCGTTCATCAAGCGCAAAAGGCCCGCTTTTTCCAACGGGCAAAAATCTTGAAATGCCTTGGGACGCTCCCCAAATGTCTGGAGCGGTCGCCAAGATTGGGGCCGCTGGTCCATCCGGGACGCCAAACCAAGGGTTCCGTGCCGGCCATACGCAAACCATGTTGCTCAACAGGAGAACACATCATGCGTCACGTTGACTTTTCCCCGCTTTACCGTTCGACCGTCGGCTTCGACCGTCTTTTCACCATGCTCGATTCGCTTGCGCAGCCTGATGGCGCGCAGACTTATCCGCCCTACAACATCGAGCGCACCGGCGAGGATTCCTACCGGATTTCGATGGCTGTTGCCGGATTCTCGGATGAGGAAATCTCTATCGAGGCTCATCGCAACGTGCTGACCGTGAAGGGCGAGCGCAAGGATGAGGGTACCGGTGAGGAATCCGAACTGCTTTATCGGGGCATTGCCTCCAGGGCCTTCGAGCGCCGCTTCCAGCTTGCCGACCATGTCGACGTCGTCGGCGCCACGCTGAAGAACGGCCTGCTCTTCGTGGACCTGAAGCGCAATATTCCGGAGGAGTTGAAGCCGCGCAAGATCGCGATCACTTCGGCTCCGGCCAACGCCAAGCAGATCGAGGCCAAGACTGCAGCTTAATATCTATGCTACCGCAATTCCGGACGGAAAACGCTTTTCCTGGAATTGCTCCGAAGTCTCCTCCCGAGACGGAAGCGGCGCCGAGAGGCGCCGCTTTTTTATTGTCCGGGAGACTGATTGATTCTATCCGGCGATCAGCCGGCCAAAGCGGTCGACTTCCTCCGAGGTCGTGGCGAAGCTGGTGACGAAGCGATAGAGCAGTTCGTCCTCGCCGATATGGCCGTCGAAGCCATGCGGCTTGTGCCAGTCGTAGAAGACCGCGCCCGCCGCCTGCAGCTTGTCGGCCTCGGCCCTCTTGATCACCGCGAACACCTCGTTGGCCTGCGGCAGCCAGGCCAGCTTCGCCGTTTGCGAATCCTCGATCGCCGCGGCCAGGCGCGCGGCCATGGCGTTGGCATGCCGCGCTGTATCGAGCCATAAGCCGTCCTTGAAATAGGCTTCGAACTGCGCCGCGACGAAGCGCGACTTCGAAAATAGCTGGGCGGCACGCTTGCGCAGGAAGGACAATTCCTTGGCGCGATCGAGGTCGAACAGCACGATCGCCTCGGCACACCAGCAACCGTTCTTGGTGCCGCCGAAGGACAGGATGTCGACGCCGCGTTTCCAGGTCATCTCGGCCGGTGTCGTATCGAGAGCGGCCAGCGCATTGGCAAAGCGGGCGCCGTCCATGTGCAGCGGCACGGAATGCTGCCTGGCGATGGATGAGATCGCGGCGATATCGTTCAGGCCATAGACGGTGCCGACCTCCGTCGACTGGGTGATCGAAACAGCCATCGGCCGGCCCCAATGGACCACCTCGCCGGCGAAACGGCCGATCGCCCTTTCCAGATTGTGCGGGTCCATCCTGCCCAGGGCGCCATCGACTGCATGCAGCCGCGAACCGCCGGAAAAATATTCCGGCGCGCCGCATTCGTCCTCGATGACATGCGATTCGCGGTGGGCGAAGGAAATGCCGCCGGGCTTGTTGAAGGTTGTCAGCGACAGCGAATTGGCGGCGGTGCCGGTGGCCACGAAGAACACGGCGACCTCGCGTTCGAAAATCTCGCTGAAGCGCTGGTAGACGGCCTGGTCGAGCGCGCCGTCGCCATAGGCGGTGGCAAAGCCGTCGGCCGCGGCCGACAGGCCGGCAACGATATTGGGATGGGCGCCTGCCCAATTGTCGGAAGCGAAGAACATGCATCTGCCTGTGTTGGGGAAATCAACGTCGAGTTGACCGGTTTCGGGAGCCGACCGCAAGAGGCCAGAGGCTGGAAAACCATTAAAGCCAGCCAGGCCGACTGGCAGGGATTGGCGACTGAAGCTTACGTTTCCTGCAGGCTTCACGTAATTTTATGTCGCTGAAGCTCCAAGTTTTTTGTGAATCGGTCTTGTGCGCGTCGGGGAATTCTGCCATAAAAATTTAGGACAGTAGTGCTGTCTTATTTTGTCGCACAAAACTGGCCGGATTGGCGTAACATATTGGCCTCTCCGGCTGTTGCCGCGAGCGACAGGTGGACGGCCAGACGCTGGCCTGTACGAATGCGAACCATGCGGAATGCCGCATGGTTCGGCAAGGATTTCGCAAGACGTGCCGCTAGGATCAGGGTGAGCCAAGCGCTTGCCGAGGCAAACCGGCGCCTGCAGGGCTGAAATGGAGACCAGGACGATGACGGATATGACGCTCTCTGCGACGAACGGCCAGGCCGCGCAGACGAAAGCGGCTGCCGTCAAAAATACGCCTCGAATCGACATTGGCCGAACCACCAATGGTCTTGCCGCTCAGGGCCTCTACGATCCGCGCAATGAGCATGACGCCTGTGGCGTCGGCTTCATCGTCAACATGAAGGGCGTGAAGTCGCACCAGATCGTCGAGGACGGTCTTGCCGTGCTCGAGAACCTGACGCATCGCGGCGCGGTCGGCGCCGATCCTCTCGTCGGCGACGGCGCCGGCGTGCTGGTGCAGCTTCCCGACCAGTTCTTCCGCGAGGAGATGGCGGCCCAAGGCATCGAACTGCCGCCGGCCGGTCAGTACGGCGTCGGACACTGGTTCATGCCGCAGGACGCAGCCCTTCGTGCCCATATCGAGGACATCATCGCGGAATCGGCGCAGTCGGAAGGGCTGCCGCTCATCGGCTTTCGCGATGTGCCCGTCGACAACTCATCGCTGTCGAAGGCGCCC
The DNA here is from genome assembly GCF_006442395.1 of Mesorhizobium sp. B2-3-5. NCBI lineage: Bacteria > Pseudomonadati > Pseudomonadota > Alphaproteobacteria > Hyphomicrobiales > Phyllobacteriaceae > Mesorhizobium > Mesorhizobium sp. B2-3-5. Next base: position 87,336 of record NZ_VFVX01000006.1, read on the forward strand.
GACATCGCGGCGTCCGAGCCATTCCATCGGCAGGTCTTCATCGGCCGCACATCGGACATTCCCGACGATGAGGAATACGAGGCCCGGCTTTACCTGCTGCGCAAGGTCATTTCGGGCCGCATCTACGCCGAGAACGACAACAAGGATATCGGCGCCTATTGCGTGTCGCTGTCGGCACGCACCATCGTCTACAAGGGCATGTTCCTGGCCTATCAGGTCGGCGCCTACTACAGGGACCTGACCGATCCGCGCTTCGAAACGGCGCTGATCCTCGTCCACCAGCGTTTTTCGACCAACACCTTCCCGTCGTGGAAGCTGGCGCATCCCTACCGCATGGTCGCGCACAATGGCGAGATCAACACGGTGCGCGGCAACAACAACTGGATGGCGGCCAGACAGGCATCGGTCGATTCCGAACTGTTCGGCAACAACATCTCGAAGCTCTGGCCGATCTCCTATGAAGGCCAGTCGGACACCGCTTGTTTCGACAATGCGCTCGAGTTCCTGTTCCAGGGCGGCTACAGCCTCAGCCACGCCATGATGATGCTGATCCCGGAGGCCTGGGCCGGCAACAAGCTCATGGACGCCGACCGCAAGGCTTTCTACGAATACCATGCCGCGTTGATGGAGCCGTGGGATGGGCCGGCGGCGGTGGCCTTCACTGATGGCCGCCAGATCGGCGCCACGCTCGACCGCAACGGATTGCGCCCCGCACGCTACATCGTCACCGACGATGACCGCGTCATCATGGCCTCGGAAGCCGGCGTGCTGCCGGTGCCGGAGGAGAAGATCGTCCAGAAGTGGCGGCTGCAGCCCGGCCGCATGCTTTTGATCGACCTTGCCAAGGGCCGCATCGTCCCCGACGAGGAGATCAAGTCCGAGATCGCGACCAAGCACCCCTACAAGACCTGGCTCGCCAACACGCAGCTCATCCTGGAAGAGCTGAAGCCGGTCGAGCCGCGCGCGCTGCGCAAGGATGTCAGCCTGCTCGATCGCCAGCAGGCGTTCGGCTACACCCAGGAAGACACCAAGCTGCTGATGTCGCCGATGGCCACCACCGGCCAGGAAGCGGTGGGATCGATGGGCACGGACACGCCGATCTCGGCGATGTCGGACAAGTCGAAGCTGCTCTACACCTATTTCAAGCAGAACTTCGCCCAGGTGACCAATCCGCCGATCGACCCGATCCGCGAGGAACTGGTGATGAGCCTGGTGTCCTTCATCGGGCCGCGGCCTAACATCTTCGATCTGGTCGGCAATTCGCGCCGCAAGCGGCTCGAAGTGCGCCAGCCTATCCTGACCAACGGCGATCTGGAGAAGATCCGCTCCATCGGCCACACCGAGGACCGTTTCGACACCAAGACGATCGACATCACGTACGGGTCGAGCGAGGGCGCGGCCGGCATGCAGGGCGCCATCGACCGCCTGTGTGAACGGGCGGAAGCAGCTGTCGCCGGCGGCTACAACATCATCATCCTGTCCGACCGCCAGGTCGGGCCGGACCGCATCGCCATTCCGGCATTGCTGGCGACGGCCGCGGTGCACCACCACCTGATCCGCAAGGGACTGCGCACCGCGGTCGGTCTCGTCGTGGAATCCGGCGAGCCGCGCGAAGTGCATCATTTCTGCTGTCTCGCCGGCTATGGCGCCGAGGCGATCAATCCCTATCTCGCCTTCGACACGCTGCTCGACATGCACAAGCGCGGCGAGCTGCCGGAAGAAGTCGACGAATACGAGGTCGTGTCGCGCTACATCAAGTCGATCGGCAAGGGCATCCTCAAAGTGATGTCCAAGATGGGCATTTCCACCTACCAGTCCTATTGCGGCGCGCAGATATTCGACGCCATCGGGTTGAAGTCGGATTTCGTGCGGCAGTATTTCACCGGCACGGCGACCCTGATCGAAGGCGTCGGGCTGGATGAGATTTCGGCCGAGACGCTCAGCCGTCACACGGATGGTTTCGGCAACGATCCGGTGCTGCGCAATAGCCTGGAGGTCGGCGGCGAATATATGTTCCGCATGCGCGGCGAAGCGCATATGTGGTCGCCCGACGCGGTCGCCACCCTGCAGCATGCGGTGCGCCAGGGTTCATGGGAGACGTTCAAGGACTATTCGGCGCAGATCGACAGCGAGACGGCGCGCGCGCAGACCATCCGTGGCCTGTTCAAGATCAAGCTGGCCGACGAGACGGGCCGCAAGAAGGCCGCGCTGGACGACGTCATGCCGGCGGCCGAGATCGTCAAGCGCTTCTCCACCGGAGCGATGTCGTTCGGCTCGATCTCCAGGGAGGCGCACACCACGCTGGCGCGTGCCATGAACCAGATCGGCGGCAAGTCGAACACCGGCGAGGGCGGCGAAGAGGCCGATCGCTACCTGCCGCTGCCCGGCGGCGGCAAGAACCCGGAGCGCTCGGCGATCAAGCAGGTCGCTTCCGGCCGGTTCGGCGTGACCGCGGAGTATCTGGTCAACTCGGATGTGATGCAGATCAAGGTCGCACAGGGCGCCAAGCCCGGCGAGGGCGGGCAATTGCCCGGCCACAAGGTCGACGCGACCATCGCCAAGGTCCGGCATTCGACGCCGGGCGTCGGCCTGATCTCACCGCCGCCGCACCACGACATCTATTCGATCGAGGATCTGGCGCAGCTGATCTACGATCTGAAGAATGTCAATCCGGCGGCCGACGTGTCGGTCAAGCTGGTGTCGGAAGTCGGCGTCGGCACGGTCGCGGCGGGTGTCGCCAAGGCGCGTGCCGATCACATCACCATCTCGGGCTATGATGGCGGCACGGGTGCATCGCCGCTGACCTCGCTCAAGCATGCCGGCAGCCCGTGGGAAATGGGCCTTGCCGAAACGCACCAGACGCTGGTGCTGAACGGTCTGCGCTCACGCGTGGCGCTGCAGGTCGATGGCGGCCTGCGCACTGGGCGCGACGTCATCATCGGCGCGCTGCTCGGCGCCGACGAGTTCGGCTTCTCGACCGCGCCGTTGATCGCGGCCGGCTGCATCATGATGCGCAAGTGCCACCTCAACACCTGTCCGGTCGGCGTGGCGACGCAGGACCCGGTGCTGCGCAAGCGCTTCAAGGGCACGCCCGAGCATGTCATCAACTTCTTCTTCTATGTGGCGGAAGAGGTGAGGGGGCTGCTCGCCGAAATGGGCTACACCCATCTCGACCAGATCATCGGCGACAGCGACCTTCTGGAAAAGCGCGACGTGATCCAGCATTGGAAGGCGCGCGGGCTCGACTTCTCGAAGATGTTCTACAAGCCCGATGCGCCGCATGAAGCGGTGCACTGGACCGAACGGCAGAAGCACCCGATCCACGACGTGCTCGACCGCAAGCTGATCGAACTCGCCAAGCCGGCGCTGGAGGCCAAGCAGCCGGTCAAGATCGAGGTGGACATCCGCAATGTCGACCGCTCGACCGGCGCCATGCTGTCGGGTGAAGTCGCCAAGCGTTTCAAGCACAAGGGTCTGCGTGAGGACACGATCCAGGTGAAGCTGACCGGCACGGCCGGCCAGTCATTCGGCGCCTTCCTGGCGCGCGGCGTGTCGTTCGATCTCGTCGGCGCCGGCAACGACTATGTCGGCAAGGGTCTGTCGGGCGGGCGCATTGTCATCCGCCCGCCGGAAGAGGCCAAGATCGTCGCGGCCGACTCCATCATCGTCGGCAATACGGTGCTCTATGGCGCGACCGAGGGCGAGGCCTATTTCGCCGGCGTCGCCGGCGAGCGTTTCGCGGTGCGCAATTCGGGTGTCGCGGCGGTTGTCGAAGGCGTCGGCGACCATGGCTGCGAATACATGACCGGCGGTGTCGTCGTCGTCATCGGCAAGACCGGCCGCAACTTCGCCGCCGGCATGTCGGGCGGCGTCGCCTATGTGCTTGACGAGGCCGGCGATTTCGCCGAGCGCTGCAACATGGCCATGGTCGAACTGGAGCCGGTTCCGGAAGAAGACGACCTGATGGAAAAGCTGCTGCACCATGGCGGCGACCTCGATCACAAAGGGCGCGTCGACGTTTCCGGCGACATGACCAGCCATGACGAGGAGCGGCTCTACCAGCTGATCTCGAACCACGTCCACTTTACGGGTTCGGTGCGCGGCCGCGAGATCCTCGACGACTGGGCGACGTTCCGGCCGAAATTCCGCAAGATCATGCCGGTCGAATACCGCCGCGCGCTGATCGAGATGGAACGCATGCGCATGGGCGTCGCGGCCGAATAGACTTTTGCAATTGCCGGGGAGCCCAGGCTTCCCGGCCACCTTCATCGACAGTTTGACCTCGGGCGCAAGGTTGCCATGGCTGCCTCAAGAGGTTAACGGGTGCGGCGAAAACCGCACCATCTGGACAGCAGGAACTGGACTATGGGCAAGGTAACAGGCTTTCTCGAAATCGACCGGCAGGTGCACAAGTACCAGCCTGCCTCCGACCGCATCCGGCATTTCCGTGAATTTACGCTGCCGATGTCGGACAAGGAGGTCGAGAAACAGGCCGCGCGCTGCATGGATTGCGGCATTCCGTACTGTCACGGACCGACCGGCTGCCCGATCCACAACCAGATCCCCGATTGGAACGACCTCGTCTATAACAGGGACTGGGACAATGCGATCCGCAACCTGCATTCGACGAACAATTTCCCGGAATTCACCGGCCGCATCTGCCCGGCGCCCTGCGAGGAAGCCTGCACGCTGAACCTTGAGGACATTCCGGTCGCCATCAAGACAGTGGAACAGGCGATCGCCGACAAGGCCTACGAGACCGGCCATATCAGGCCCTATCCGCCGGAGAAGAAGACCGGCAAGCGGGTCGCAATCATCGGCTCCGGCCCCGCCGGCATGGCCGCCGCCCAGCAGTTGGGCCGCGCCGGCCACGACGTGCATGTCTATGAGCGCGAGAGCCGGCCGGGCGGACTGATGCGCTATGGCATTCCCGACTTCAAGATCGAGAAGCACTATATCGACCGGCGCATCGAACAGATGCAGGGCGAGGGCGTGACCTTCCATTGCGGCGTCAATGTCGGTGTCGACAAGCCGGTCGCCGAACTGCTGGCCGAGCATGATGCCGTGCTCTATTGCGGCGGGTCTGAGACGCCGCGCGCGGCCAATATTCCGGGCGACGATCTCGGCGGCGTGCACGACGCCATGCCTTATCTGGTGCAGCAGAACCGCCGCGTCGGCGGCGAGCCGATCCAGTCGGTTGCGTGGCCGTCGCATCCGATCATCGCCAGCGGCCAGCATGTCGTTGTCGTCGGTGGCGGCGATACCGCCTCCGACTGCGTCGGCACCGCTTTTCGTCAGGGCGCGGTGCGCGTCACCCAGCTCGACATCCGTCCGCAGCCGCCCGAGAAGGAAGACAAGCTCGCTGTCTGGCCGTACTGGGCGACCAAGATGCGCACCTCGTCCTCGCAGGCCGAGGGCGCCGAGCGCGAGTTCCAGGTGGCGACGCTCGAATTCATCGGCGAGGAAGGCCAACTCACGGGCGTCAAGTGCTGCGAGGTCGACGAGAAGCGCAAGCCGATCCCCGGCACCGAATTCGTCATCCGCGCCGATCTCGCCTTCATCGCCATCGGCTTTGCCGGCCCGGCGGTGGCCGGCGTGGCGAAGGAGCTGGAGGGTGAGATGAAGATCGTCACCGACAGCCGCCGCTCCAGGAATGTCGAAGCCAATGACCGCGACTACAGGACCAGCGTCGACCGGCTCTATGCGGCTGGTGACGTGCGCCGCGGCCAGTCGCTGGTCGTCTGGGCGATCCGCGAAGGCCGCCAGGCGGCGCGCTCGATCGACGAGGCGCTGATGGGGTCGAGCGTCCTGCCCCGCTAGAGCAGTTCACCGTTTCACAGAAACGGCAATCTGCTCTAGCTCCTTGTTTTGACGCAATTCCGGACGGAAAATCGTTTCACACTTTTCCTGGAATTGCTCTAAGGGGTGACCGACGTCGTGGTATCGGCCGCCGCAGCCGTGGCCGCCGGATTTGCCTTGGGCGGCCAGGAGAAATCATCGGCGCGCCCCGGCGAAGCCTCCGGCGCCTTGCCCTCGATCATCAGTCTTTCACCGGGGAGAGCCGGATCGGCTTTCGGCGGAGGAGCCGCGCCGAGCAGTTCGGTGCCGCCGTCGAACGCCGGGTCGCTGAGCAGCATCGGTGCCGTGCGGTCTATCACGATCGGTGCGGCCGCTGGGCCCGGTGCCTCGACGGGCGCGCCCGCCGACACTGCTGCCGGGGTCACGCCGCCGGGCGCGGCCAGGCCCAGGATCTTCATCAGCGGCTTTTCGGTGTAGAAGGCGAGCTTGCGCTTGCCGGCCTTCGACACGTTGATGCCGTCATCGGCACGCAGCCGCACGGGCTGGCCGTTCATGTCGGGACCGCTGGTGACGAAGGCGCCGTTCTCATCGACGAACCCATCCCAGACGTCGACGAACTCGCCGCCATTGCTTTCAGCAGCCTTGTGATAGATGTCATTGAAGGCCAGCATGTCGGAGGTCATCTTCGGCAGCCGGAAGGCCGGCATGCCGACCCACAGGAAAGGCACCTTGGCGGCGGCGATGGCCTTGCCGAGTGAATCTGTGCGGCGCTCATATTCCTTGGTCCAGTTCTCCGACCTGGGCTGCTCGCGAACGTCCCCGACCTTCATCTGCTGGCGGTCGTTGGAGCCCAGCATGACGACCACCACGGCCGGTTTCTCGGTCTCGATCAGGGATTTGATCCGTTCCGGCCAGTTGTAGAAATCATCGCGCACGAAGCCGGAGGAGCCATTGCTTCGCGCCACGATGTTGACGCCGGGATTGTCAGCGAAAGCGGTGTCCAGACCCTCGGCGAGGCCTGCAGCCATGAAGTCGCCAACCACCAGGACGGTGCGGGCGTCCGGCGTTTTTTCGACCATCGGGGTTTCAGGTTCCGTGGGCGGGCGGGGCGCTCGGGGTTTTCTGGCCTTGGGTTTCGGTCTTGCCTTTTGGACGTCGAGCGGCGGCTCGACCCGCTCGCTGCGGCGTGGAAACAGAAGGTCGCGCAACGACCAGCCGCGATCCTGCTGCTCCTGCGCCAGGGCCGGCGCATGGAAGGCGCCGGCGGCGCCGATCGCCAGCAGGACGATCGCCAGAATCAGGATCGGCGTGCGACGAACAAGGATCGCGATACGCGCGGCCGAAACCAATCACTCCTCCATCCCCTTGCCCCTGATCCCGCAAACCGGAGCCGGTTTCAGGGCCGGGCGCAAGTTCAAAGTTCCCCGGCAGCCGATGCGTGCGCCAGAAACGCGCGCGGGGCCGTGGCCGGCTCTATTTTTGCCTGAGCCATTTAAGCACTTCCATGCTCGGATAGCCGTCCTGGGTCAAGCCGACCTTTGCCTGATAGGCCATGATGGCGCTCTTGGAGCCGTCCCCGATCTTGCCGTCGAATTTGCCATCATAGAGCCCGTGCTGCGAAAGCCGCTTCTGCAACTCCTGCCTTTCCTCGAAGCTGAGCTTGGTGAAGGGCCGGTTCCAGTCCTGGACCAGGCCGCTGCCACCGGCGATCTCGTCGGCGAGAAGGCCGACGGCGAGGGCATATTTGTCGGCGTTGTTGTAGGCCTTGATGACCGAAAAATTCCTGATCATCAAGAAGGCCGGTCCGCCACGGCCGTCCGGCACCTTCAGTGTCGCCTTGTCCGTGAGGTTCCTGAACGGCTTGCCGCTGGCCCTGACGACGCCGAGCGTCTCCCACTGCGCCAGCGTCTTCGCTCCGCCGGGCAATTTGCCGGCCGGCAGCGTGACTTCGTAGCCCCAGGTCTTGCCGGCTTGCCAGCCGTTCTTCTTCAACAGATTGGCCGCGGTCGCCAGCGCATCGGGGATGGAATTCCAGATATCGCGCTTGCCGTTGCCGTCCATGTCGACGGCGTAGTGCTGGTAACTGGTTGGGATGAACTGGGTCTGGCCCATGGCGCCGGCCCACGAGCCCATCAGGTGGCTTTCGTCGATGTCGCCGGTCTGCAGGATTTTCAGGGCCGCGACCAGCTGCGTGCGGGCATATTTCGACCGCTTCGGGTCGCCATAGCCCAAAGTCGCCAGTGAGCGGATGACATTGCGCATGATGTCGTCGCGCTTGAGGATCTCGCCATAGTTGGATTCCATCGACCATATCGCCAGGAGGACGTAGCGGTCGACACCAAACCTCGCCTCGATCCTGTCCAGCCACGGCTTCCACTTTTTCGCCATCGCCTGGCCATTGGCCACCGACTGGTCATGCACGCGGTTGTCGAAATAATCCCAGGCGGGCGCGGTGAATTCCGGTTGCGTGCGGGCCTTTTCCAGCACCACCGGATCGGGCTCGTTGATGCCCCGGAAAGCCTGGTCATAGACAGACCCGGAAACGCCGCCCGCCACGGCGGTGGCACGGAAGCTGGCGACCCACTGCCGGAAACCGGCGTCGGCGAGGGCCGGCCCGGCGGGCATCAGCAGCGCAAGCGAGAGGCTGGCCGCCGTCATGACGCTGGTGAAACGTTTTGCGGCATTGCGAACGGACATGTTTTCCTCCTTCTCTATCTCAGGAAAGACCATTCATCGCCGAACCGGGTTAGGAATTGGTTTACCATAGGCGTCGTCTGGAACGAAAAGACACCTTGATGCTTTACCGGTGGAAGCTCCCCTCGGTTGTGCAAGTAATCCTCAATTCCGGCGTGAAAATGTCGACTGACGGGATTGCGGAGCCGGCCATCACATGGATAATTGAAAGCATGAAGAGAGTTCGCAAGGCAGTTTTCCCAGTCGCCGGCCTCGGTACGCGGTTTCTCCCAGCCACCAAGGCTGTTCCCAAGGAGATGCTGACCGTCGTCGACAGGCCGGTCATCCAGTATGTTGTCGATGAGGCCCGCGAAGCCGGCATCGAGCATTTCATCTTCGTGACCGGCCGCAACAAGGCGGTCATCGAGGATCATTTCGATATCCAGTTCGAGCTCTATGACACGCTGGCCCAGCGTGGCAAGGACGAGCAGCTTGCCCGCCTGCAGCGGCTGCAGCCGGCACCTGGGCAGACCAGCTTCACCCGCCAGCAGGTGCCGCTCGGCCTTGGCCACGCGGTCTGGTGCGCGCGCGAACTGGTCGGCGACGAGCCGTTCGCGCTGTTGTTGCCCGACATGATCATGCAGTCGGAAAAGAGCTGCATGAAGTCGATGGTCGAACTCTACGAGGAAACCGGCAACAACATCATCGCCGTGCAGGAATGTGACCCGGCGGAGACCCACAAATACGGCATTGTCGGCCGCGGCGAGGATAGGCATCACGGCTTCCGCATCACCGAGATGGTGGAGAAGCCGAAGACCGGCACCGCGCCGTCCAACCTTTACATCAACGGCCGCTACATCCTGCAGCCGGAGATTTTCAAGATACTCGAAGGCCAGGAAAAGGGCGCGGGGAACGAAATCCAGCTCACCGACGCGATGCTGAAGCTGGAGAAGCAGCAGTCCTTCTATGGCTATCACTATCAGGGCCGCACTTTCGACTGCGGCTCGCCGGAAGGTTTTGTGGAGGCCAATGTTGCTTTCGCGCTGTGGCGCAGCGACATGAACCATAGCATGGCCGGCGTCATCCGCACACTTCTCGACGAGATGAAGCCCTCGGAGCGGCGCGGCGCTGCTTTTTAGGTCGCGGGGCGAGTTTGGCCGACCGCAGGCCCCGCGCCTTCGTCATCCTCGGGTCTGCGCCGCGTCGCTTCGCTCCTTGCTACGCCCCAGGATGATGAACCTCAAAACGTCCTCAGCGTTGCACTTTCACGCCGAGATAGATGCTGTTGGCGGTGTAGTCGCGGCCGGGCAGGTTGCTGGTCAGCTTTTCGGTTCTCACCCGGCTGGTGAGGCCGGCATAGCGGTTCAGCCACCAGGTCAGGCCGGCCTCGGCGCTCAGGATCCTGTCATGGCCATCGATGCCGATATAGTCTCGCCAATCGAGGCCGAGTGCCGCATTGCCGGTAAGGTTGGCCCGGATATGCCGCTCGGCCGTCAAGCGGCCGGAGTAGAGGATATCGCCGCTTTCACCTGGTGTGGTCGTGGTCTCGACAGTGGTCTTGCCGGTCAGGCCGATCGTGGTTCCGCGCTCTGGCGACCATTTGAGATCGGCGTTGACGGTCGCGCCTGAAATAGGCTCCAGGCTCTTGTCGTCGAGCGCTTCCCGCAGCCAACCGGCCGAGAATTCACCCGACAGCTTCTCACCCATGTCGAGTTGCAGGCCGGCGCGGGCGCCGAAGCGCGTCGAGGAGCGCTCGAAACCTTCATTGTCGATGTGCTGATCATAGATCCGGCGGCCGAGCTCGACTTCCGTGAACGGGGTGAGGGCCGGGGAGATTTCGTAGCCAGTGCGCAGGGTCGCCGTGTAGAGCGTCGAGTCCTGATCCTTCTGCGACAGCGAGGTGCCGTCCGAAAGTTTCGCGTCGCCATAGAAGTCGTGCGAGACCGCGCCGGTCAACGTGTACTGCATCTTGCCGACGGCCTTCTCGATGCCGAGGCTGCCGTCGATCGTCTGCCGCAGCGGCTGGGTGCTGACGCCGGCAATGGCGTTGGGTGATGAGGCCGTTTCCGGCACGGCTTCGTAGCCGAGCTTGGCGATGGCGCGCAGTTCATTGTCGAGGTCGATATTGAACTGGCCTTCGATGCGGCCTTGCCCATTGTGAACCGGGTAACCCGACACGGTCTCGCGGAACAGGCCGTAGCCGTCGATGGTGGCGGAGTTTTCGCGCCAGTCGGAGACCGCTGAAAAGCGCAGCGCCGTCTCCGACAGCAGCGCCGATGTGCCGGCACTGCTCGAATCGCCGTTGGTCGTGGCGGTCAGGCCCTGTTCGATCGTCGGCCGGATGGTGAAGGACCCCCATCTGACACCGGTAGCGGCGAACGGATCGTCCTCGGCCTTCTTGTTCAGGCGTTCGATGGCGGCGGTGCGCTCGGCGCCGGGGTCGAGCTTCTGCCGCTCGGCGCTGTCGATGGTGAGGGCGCGGCGGTTGGCCGCTTCCTGGTCCGTCGCGGCGGTGTCGCTGCCATCGGTCACGGCCCCGGTGGTGTCAGTGGTTGCGGTGGTCGTCTTCTTTTTCTTCGACTTGTCGGCCGCCTTGGCGCCGGCCTTGGTCTTGTCCTTATCCGCCGCGGTCTGCCCGGCAGTCGATGGGCGGCGGCGGGGCTTGGGAGGCGTCGGATTGTCGGTGGACGTGTCGTCGTTCGCCTGCGGCGGATCGAAAATGCTGCCTGTGGCGGCATCGGTGTCCGTGCCGTCAGGGACGGCGCCGGCGCTGGCCGGCAAATAGGCGCGCGGCTGCGTGTCGTCCTGCGCCGCATTGGCCGGTTGTTGCTGGCCCTGGGCAGCGAGGACCAACCGCCTTGCCTTGCGTTGCCGATCGGACAGGATCGCCGATTCGGAAACCTCGCCGCGCAGCTCCGTTTCCTGGGCATGGAGCGGAGCCGGGCGCAGCAAGGCGAGCATGCTGGTCGCCAGCAACAAGGCACATGCCGCCTTGCCCTGTCGTCCTCTTGATTTTTCTGGCTGGGCCCCGGACATTGCCACCACTGCTTGCGCGGCGCCCGCGCGCCATACTTACCGAACCGTAAATGGGGATGGTTAACGGAGGGTTGAGGCAGCGGTTGCTCGGTCGGCTAAAGCGCCGCTGTTCGCAGGCTCGCGCTCTGCGCGCGAGGCCTTTCCGGTCTGGTCTCAGCGCCGTTTCTGTTGGACAGGCGGATGGCAAAGCGCTAATCGCATCATCCATGCATGCGAGATCCCTCGATAAGAAGCCACTGGACAGGCAAGCGTCGATCGATTCGGCGCTGAGAACGGTGGCAACCGAGCAGGCGGGAATCGCCGCCCTGGCCGAAGCGCTCGAGAACGGACTGGCCGCGCCTTTCGCGCAGGCCGTCGACATGATCTCGAAGATCGATGGCCGACTGATCGTCACCGGTATCGGCAAAAGCGGCCATATCGGCTCCAAGATCGCGGCGACGCTGGCTTCGACCGGCACGCCAGCCTTCTTCGTCCATCCCGTCGAGGCCAACCATGGCGATCTCGGCATGATCGCCAAGGACGACGCGATCATCGCCATATCATGGTCGGGCGAGAGCAAGGAGATGATGGGCATCGTCACTTATTCCAGGCGATTCTCCATCCCGCTCATCGCCATCACCTCCGGCGAGACATCGGCGCTGGCGCGCGCGGCCGACATCGTGCTGCTTTTGCCGCGTACGCCTGAGGCCTGTCCGCACGGATTGGCGCCGACGACGTCGACGCTGCTGCAGTTGGTCATGGGCGATGCGCTGGCGATCGCGCTGCTCGAGGCGCGCGGTTTCACGCCGGATCATTTCCGCACCTTCCATCCCGGCGGCCAATTGGGCGCCAACCTGACCGTGGTTTCCGAGATCATGCGGGTCGGCGACCAGATTCCGCTGGCTCCGCTCGGCACCAAGATGCCGGAAGCGGTGATGACGCTGTCGCAGAAGAAGGTCGGCTGCGTCCTGATCGTCGACGCGAGCGGCGAATTGGCAGGGATCATCACCGACGGCGACGTTGCGCGCAACCTGCATCGTAATCTCGCCGACGTCGTCGTCGACGATGTGATGACGCGCACGCCCAAGACGGTCGACCCTCAGACGCTTGCCGGTACGGCAATCGCGCTCCTCAACGAGCACAATGTCGGCGCGCTGGTGGTAACGAAAGACAACATGCCGCTGGGCGTGGTGCACTTCCATGACCTACTGCGCATCGGCGCAGCTTAAGGTATTGATATTCGGGTGAGGCCGGCCTGCGAAAGACGGCTTTCTGCGCTTCCGGTGCTCACGTACTTCAAGCACGCTCCGCTCCGGTTCTCGAAAGCCATCCTTCTCGACTCGGCCTGACCTGAATCTCAACACCTTAGGGCGTTGGCGCTGTCTGAAACTCAGACCCGCTCCACGGTCAGCTCCAGATCGGTATCGGCGGCTGCGGTGACGCGCACCTGCGTGCCAGCCGGCAGGTCCGGGCCGGAGACGCGCCACAACGTATCGCCAAGCTTGATGCGGCCACGGCCGTCCTTGATCGGCTCGGCGAGCGTCGCCATCCTGCCGACCAGCTGCGCGCCTCGGCGATTGAGAAGCGGCTGGTCGGTCGGCTGGTCGCGTCCGCCCATCAGTTTCTTGCCGACGAAGGCTGAAACCAGCGACAGCACGAGGAAGACGAGCACCTGGACCTGCCAGCTCCAGATGGCGGCATCCCAGATCAGCAGCGACGCCGCGCCGACGATCAGAGCGGCGATGCCGATCCAGAGCATGAAGAAGCCCGGCGCGACAACCTCCACCACCAGCAGCACGAAGCCCAGAACCATCCAGTTCCACGGGCCGAGTTCCGAAACGATATGGTCGATCATGACAGTGGCCCGATCTTAGTTGTCGGAGGGCCTGACAACAGGCGGACGTGCTGCCTGCCGCTGCGCGCCGGCCGTGCCTTCGCCGCGGAAGACTTCCTTGGCGATCTCGCCAATGCCGCCGAGTGTGCCGATCAGCGACGAGGCTTCGAGCGGCATCAGCACCACCTTGCTGTTGGTGGCCGAACCGATCCTGGTCAGTGCTTCGGTGTATTTCTGGGCGACGAAGTAGTTCAACGCTTGCACGTCGCCCTTGGAAATGGCTTCCGACACCACTTGGGTGGCGCGAGCTTCGGCCTCGGCCGAGCGCTCGCGCGCCTCGGCGTCGCGGAAGGCGGCTTCCTTGCGGCCTTCGGCTTCGAGGATCTGCGACTGCTTGAGGCCCTCGGCGGCGAGGATCTGCGCCCGCTTGTTGCGCTCGGCGGTCATCTGGCGGCCCATCGATTCGATCAGGTTTGCCGGCGGATTGATGTCCTTGATCTCGACGCGGGTGATCTTGATACCCCACGGATGCGCCGCCTCGTCGACGACACGCAGCAGGCGCTCGTTGATGGCGTCGCGGTTGGACAGCAACTCGTCGAGGTCCATCGAACCCATGACGGTACGGATGTTGGTCATCGTCAGGTTGAGGATGGCGTTCTGCAGGCCCGAAACCTGGTAGGCCGCCTGCGCCGCATTGAGGATCTGGAAAAAGGCGATGCCGTCGACGCCGACGATGGCGTTGTCGCGGGTGATGATCTCCTGGCTCGGAACGTCAAGCACCTGCTCCATCATGTTCAACTTGGCGCCGATGCGGTCGACGAACGGTGTGATCAGGTTGAGGCCAGGTGTCAGTGTCTTGGTGTAACGGCCAAAACGTTCGACGGTATAGTTGTAGCCTTGCGGAATTGTCTTGATGCCTTTGAACAGCACAAGCACGACAAGCGCGACCAAAACAACGACCGCAATATCGAAACCACTGAAATCCATTTGGCTCTCCCTCAGAGGCAGGCCGCGAGAGCCATTCCCGCGCAGCCGGCTTCACCAAAGACTTAAGTGTGTTTCAGCAACGTTACAATCAGGTGATGAGGGATTGTTTGCGGGTTGCGCTCAACGGTTGAAGGCAAATAGTCCTGCATCCATGTCGTCCAGCCCGCGGATCGAGGCGGAGACGATCTCGGAGGCGATGCGCGAGAAGGTGATGCCGTTGCCGCCGTAACCCATCACCGCGTGGATACGAGGGTGCCTGGGAATGGCGCCGATATAGGGCAGGCCGGTGGTCGTCGTGCCGAAGGAGCCGGTCCAGGCGAATTCAGGCCTGACGTCGAGATGCGGAAACAGCCGGCCAAGTTTTGCGGCGATGCGCGCGCTCTTGTCGGCGATCAGCTCGTCACGCCGCGTTTCGTCGACAAAATCCTCGTCCTCGCCACCGCAGATGACCCTGCCGTCGGCCGTCGTCCTGACATAGAGGTATGGGTCGGACGCTTCCCAGACGAAGGCTGCCCGGGGCCAGAGCTTTCGCGGTTGCGGGCAGGTCGCGATGGCCCAGGTCGAGATGATCCGGTGGGCCGCCGCCGGCACGATGTCGATCAGTTCATAGCCGGTGGCCAGCACCATTTGCCGTGCCGTGATGATCGGGCCGTCTTTCGTGGCCACGACCACCTCGTCGGCGCCGTCCTCGATCCTTGTCGCTTCGACGGGCGCGTGGAAGCGCGCCTTGCGTTCCAGTGCCTTGAGAAACAGCCCGGCCGTCAGTTTGCATGGATCGAGCGCGATGTTGCCGTGGCTGTGGATGGCGCCATCGCGATCGATGCCGAATGTCTGCGCCAACGGCGCTGATGTGAGGTAGGTCGCGTCGATGCCGGCCTCGCGCCGCGCCTCGGCCTCGCCCCGGAGTTGCGAAGGGCCGAGCATGGTGCCGGCCAGATAGAGCGATTGGCTGCGGCTTAGGGCGCAGTTGATGCCAAGTTCGGCGATGCGGGCGGCAAGATTGGAAACGGCGAGCCGCGAGCGCCGCCAGGCCTGCTCGGCGGAGGCCTTGCCAATCGTCTTCGATAGAATTGAAAGCGGCTGGTCGATTTCGAACTGCACCAGTGCGGTGGTTGCCGCGGTCGAACCTTTCAGCGGTCCGCGCCGGTCAATGCAGATGGCGGAGTGGCCGTCCGCCGTCAGCGCTTCGGCCATCATGGCGCCGCTGATGCCCATGCCGATGATGAGCACATCCGCTTTGGTGTCGCGGGTCAGCGCCGAAGTCGGCACGCTGGGTGCCCGATAGGCGGACCAGACAGGCCGGCCAGTGCTGAGGTCGAGTTTGCGGGCCATCGAATTCTCCGGAAGCGCGGCTCAACGCTGCGGAGAGGCCGTTGTTCCGGTCTCAGACCCAGCCGGACAGTTCGCGCCGCGCCATCGCCTCGATCACCGCCATCCCTTCGGCGCTGTCGTTGAGGCAAGGGATATGGGCGAAGTTCTTGCCGCCGGCGTGGTGGAAGGTCTCGGCGGCTTCGCGGCCGATTTCATCCAACGTCTCGATGCAGTCGACGGAAAAGCCGGGATTGACGATGGCTATCGACTTGACGCCGTCCTTGCCCAGTTTCTCCACGGTCTTGTCGGTATAGGGCTGCAGCCACTCCTGGGCGCCGAAGCGGGACTGGAAGGTTGTGATCAGCTTCTTCTCGTCCCAGCCGAGCTTCTCGCGCAGCAGCCGTGTCGTTTCCAGGCAATGCGCCTGATAGGGGTCGCCCTTGTCGGAATAGGGTTTCGGGATGCCGTGATAGGAGGTGATGACGATTTCCGGTTCGAAATCGAGTGTTGCCAGATGCCGTTCGATCGAGGAGGCGAGCGCCTCGATGTAGACAGGCTCGGCATAATAGGGCGGCACGCTGCGGATGGCCGGTGCCGCCCGCATCTTCATCAAGGCGCGAAACAACTGGTCATTGGCGGTGGCCGTCGTCGTCGCCGAATATTGCGGATAGAGCGGAAAGGTCAGGATGCGGTCGCAGCCCTGCGCGAGCAGCCTTTGGGCGACGCTCGCAGTCGAGGGGTTGCCGTAGCGCATCGCCCAATCGACGACGACATTGGGCAGGTCGCGCAGTGCCTCGGCCAGCTTTTCGGACTGGGCGCGCGTGTAGGTGCGCAGCGGCGACTCGTTCTTCTCCTGGTTCCAGATCCGGGCATAATTGGCGCCCGATTTCTTCGGCCGCGTGGTGAGCACCAGGCCGTAGAGGATCGGATACCAGACCGCCCTGTTGAGCTCGATGACGCGCGGATCGGACAGGAATTCCCTGAGATAGCGCCACATCGGCTTGAAACCGGTGCCGTCGGGCGTGCCAAGATTGATCAGCATGACGCCGACCTTGCCGGCTCCGGCGGGCGCGTGCCCTGCCGTCAGGCCAACCGGCCTGGCGGCTTTGTGATCGACAGCGGTGGTTAGCGTCATAAGGGTTCTCCGGACACGGCGTGAAACTAGCGATGGCCCGCCGGTTTTCAATGCCGCGTCTGGCCGCACCTTACCGCGTTTCCAGCCGAAAACAGAACACCCGCCCGGTTCCCGCGGGTGTCCGTGGGAAAGGCGAAGTGACGCTACTTCGCCGGGATGGTCAGCGTGGCACCGGGCATAAGCCGGTGCGGCCTTTGACCCTGGTTGGCTTCATAGATGACTTTCCATTTGGTCGCGTCGCCATAGGCCTTCTTTGCCAAGTCCCAGTAGGTATCGCCGGCAACGATGACATGGCTGCTCTCGGCTGGCGCGGCCTCAGCCGGCTTTGCCGGTTCTGATGGTGTGGATATTGGCGCGGATTCGGCAGGAACTTTCGCGGCCGGGGCGGTCTCGGTTGGCTTTGCCGGTTCGGCAGGCGCCGGCGTCGTCGGGGCGGGTGCGGGCGGAGCAGGCGGGGGCGGCGCTCCCTCCGTCGATATGGCAGGTGGCGTGTTGGCGATTTCGCCTGAATTGGCGGGCGGTTCCGGCATTGCAGGCGCGGCCTCGGCGGGCTTGGCCGGTTCTGCCGGCTTGGCGGCATCCGCTGGTGCCGGGGCCGCGGGAGCCGCCTCGGCCGGCTTGGCAGGTTCGGTTGCCGGAGCAGCGGGAGCTGCCGCTGTCGTCGCGGCGATCTCGGTGATGCGGCCGTCGAGCTTGGGCGTGTAGGGCCGATGGGCTGCGAGATAGTCGGCAACGACCTGTTCGAGGCCGGGGCCATAGTCGTAGGCGTTCCTGGCCTTGTCGGCGAAGACCTTGTAGCCGTCGCCGCCCTGGCGCACGTAATTGTTGGTGGCGACCAGATAGTCCTTGTCGGGCTTGATCGGCGTCCAGGCGCCGTTTTCCATCACCTCCACCGACTTGACGCGGCCGGCATTGGGCGCGACCGACTTGTCGAAGGAATATTTGAGGCCCGCCACCTGCGGGAAGCGCCCGGCGCCGTCCTCGATCTGGCTGAGGCCGTTTTCCAGCCCCGCGACCAGATCCTTGCCGGAGATCTGGAAGGTCGCCAGCGTGTTCTGGAACGGCAGAACGGTCAGCACCTCGCCCATGGTGACGGTGCCCTTGTCGATCGAGGCGCGCAAGCCGCCGCCGTTGGAGATGGCGATCTCGACGCCTTGTCCCTTGACGCGATCGAGGATGGCGTCGGAGACGAGGTTGCCCATCGTGCATTCGCGGGCGCGGCAGCTCTCGCGGCTGCCGTCGACGACATCGGTGGTCTCGGCCACTTCCTTGTTCTTCAGGGCCTCGATCGGTGCGCCGAGTTCCTTGATGCGTGCGAGCACGGCGGGATCCGGCGGGATCGACTTATCGAGATAGACCGGATCGCCGCTGGCCGATTTGACGACGCCATTGTCGTCGAACACCACCTTGAACTCGCCGAGATATTTCGAATAGGACGCCGCCTGCACCACCGGCACCTTGTAGCCGCCGGGATTGTCGACCATCGTCGGATAAGGCCCCGCGGCCTTCGGGTCGGTGTTGGACAGAAGCGTGTGGCTGTGGCCGCCGACAACGACATCGATGCCGGGAATCTTGGCAATGATGTCACGCTCCCTGTTATAGCCGATATGGGTCACGGCGATGATCTTGTTGATGCCTTGCGCCTGCAGCTTCTCGACCTCCGCCGTGATCGACTTGACGTCGTCCTCTATTGCGATGTTGGGGCCGGGGGAGGCGAGTTCGGGCGTGTCGTTGGTGACGGCACCAATGATGCCGATCTTCTGGCCGCCGACTTCCACGACGATCGATGGCTTGACGCGGTCGCCGAGCTTGGACTGCGCGTTGGCTTTCACATTGGCGCCAAGCACGGGGAATTTGATCATGTCGAGGAACGGCGCCAGCGCCGCTTCGCCGTCGTCGAACTCGTGGTTGCCGAGCGCCATGGCGTCGAACTTCATGTCGTTGAGAAACTCGCCTTCGACCTTGCCCTTGTAGGTCGTATAAAACAGCGAGCCTTGGAAATTGTCGCCGGCGCTGAGCAACAGCACGTTCTGGCCCTGGAGCTTCTTGCGTTCCTGGGCGATCGCGGTGATCAGCCGGCCCGCGCCGCCGATGCACTCGCCCTTGGTCTCTTCGTCGGCCGAGCAGGTCGTTTCATATTTGTTGTTGCCTTCGATGCGGCTGTGCCAATCATTGATGTGCAGGATGTTCAGTGTGTAGTCGGCAAAGGATGCGCCGGCCGACAGGCCAAGCGTCGATGCCGAAAGGGCGGCAATGGCGGCAAGCTTCTTCATCTTCGTCTCCCGGTAGGCTGATCAGAGGCGTTTAACGCGCTTGCTTGACTGGGATATAACAGCCAGCGTTTTGACCATGTTCCCATCGTGTTCCGGCTGAGGCAAGCGCAAAACCGGGGGTATTTGCAAGCGCAAACCCCGGGGTATTTGCAAGCGCAAAACCCGGGGTATTTGCAAACGCAAAACCCGGGGTATTTGCAAACGCAAAAAAAGGACGGCGGCCAGTGGCCGCCGTCCCCGATGAGTCCGATGTCTGCTGGTTCAGACGCGCCGTGTCAGCACGAAGTTCTGGCCGGCTGAACTGGTGCAGTTCAGCTGGCTGGTGGACACCAGCAGGCAGTTGAAGCTGACGCCGGTCTGGCGGATCAGTGAGGTGCCGTTGATCTGCACCGACGTTGGGCCGGTCATCGTGTAGCTGCCATCGGCAAGCTTCTGGCCGGTATCGGTGGCGACGGTCGTGAACTTTCCGCCGTTGAAGGTCGACAGGCCGGTGCCCTTGGCATCGATCCACGACCCTTCGACGCCCTTTGGCGCGGCTGCCATCGGCGGCGCGTCGGGACCGCTGGTGGTACAGGCCGCGAGCATCGTGGCAATGGCGCCCGCCACGCCCATCGAAAGAACTTTGCGCGCAATAGTCATGTGAAATCCTCTCCAAACGCATCAGCCCAAAGATCGGATCCGATTTTGGAAAGCATGATGCGAACGTCCAAAGTGCTGGAGCGGGCGTGCGTCCCACAAGACGCACGCTGCCCAGGCCGCATCTCTTCAATCGCCCGATTTCCGGGCGATTGCAAGGCAATGGCGCAGGGTGCGCGCGACGCTATCGGACGAGGATGTTGCGGAATTGCCACGGGTCGCTACGGTCGAGATCCTCGGGGAAGAGGCCCGGGCGCCGGTCGAGCGGCGTCCAGTCGGTGTAGTAACCCTTGACCGGCCCGAGATAAGGCAACTGCACGTCCAGGCAGCGCCTGTAATCCATCTCGTCGGTCTCGACGATGCCGGCCTGGGGATTATCGAGCGCCCAGACCATGCCGGCCAGGACCGCCGAGGTGACTTGCATGCCGGTGGCATTCTGATAAGGCGCCAGCTTGCGCGCCTCGGCGAGCGACAGTTGCGAGCCGTACCAGTAGGCATTCTTGTCGTGGCCGTAGAGCAGGACGCCGAGCTCGTCGACACCGTCGACCAGTTCGTTCTCGTCGAGCACGTGGTGCACCGGCTGAGGCTTGCCGGCGGCGCCGAACATCTCGTCCAGCGACAGCATCGCGTCGTTGCAGGGATGGTAGGCATAGTGGCAGGTGGGGCGGTATTGAACCTTGCCCTTCTTGGAGCGCACGGTGAAGAAATCGGCGATCGAGATCGCCTCGTTATGCGTCACCAGCAACCCGTATTGCGGGCCAGGCGTCGGGCACCACGAGCGCACGCGGGTGTTGGCCCCGGGCTGCTCCAGATAGATCGCGGCCTTGGAGCCATGCTTGTGCTTCTTGCCGTTCTTGGGCATCCATTTCTCGTGCGTGCCCCAGCCGAGTTCGGCCGGCTGCAAACCCTCCGAGATGAAGCCCTCGACCGACCAGGTGTTCCAGAACACATCCATCGGCTTCGGCTTCTTGGTGCGCTGGGTGTCCCGCTCGGCAATGTGGATGCCCTTGACGCCCGTCTTCTTCATCAGCTTGGCCCAGCCCTCACGGTCGTCCTGTGCCGGCTCCGAGAAGTCCATGCCAAGGTCGGTGGCGAGGTTGACCAGCGCCTGCTTGACGAACCACGAGACCATGCCCGGGTTGGCACCGCAGGTGGAGACGGCGGTGGCGCCACCCGGCTTGTCGTGCTTTTCCTTGATCAGTGCTTCGCGCAGCGCATAGTTGGTGCGGCTGGCATTGTCGGCCTTGGCATCGAAATAGAAGCCGAGCCATGGCTCGACGACGGTGTCGATGTAGAGCATGCCAAGTTTGCGGCAGAGCCGCATCAGGTCCACCGAACCGGTATCGACCGACAGGTTGACGCAAAAGCCCTGGCCGCCGCCATTGGTCAGAAGCGGCGTCAAAAGCTTCTTGTAGTTCTTCTCGGTCACCGCTTCCTGGACGAAGGCGATGCCGCGCTCGTCGAGCAGCTTGCGATCGGTATCGCGTGGGTCGATGACCGTCATGCGCGACTTGTCGAACTTGAAATGGCGTTCGATGAGAGGCAGCGTTCCCCGTCCGATCGAACCGAAGCCGATCATCACCACAGGGCCGGTGATCTCACCGTAAACAGGCCAGTTTTCATTCGCCATTTTATCGAGCACTCCTTCAGACACGTGCAAAAAAAGCCAGGCATTTTCGCCAACGGCCATGCGCTACATCACAGATCATTGTCATAAACCAGCGAAAAGCGCCAACCCGCGGCTAGCCATCCATGGCCATGTGGTTAAGGACCGACACCAGCCGGTCGCGGTCCGGTGTCAGGCCCTTGTAGTCGAGTTGGGTAAGATCGAGCTCTTTGATCTGGGCGGCAAAGGACACTGCGAGCGTCGCCCGGTCGGGGTGCCGCGCCAGCACGGCGAGCGGGTCGAGATGGATTCGGATGGTGAACAGGATGTCGCGCGAAAAGGGCAGCTTGCGCAGCGTCTGGCGTTCGACGCGGATGAAGGCGTGCGCCTTGACGTCACCGTCGGGGAAGCGTGTCGGCCGGTTCGTGGCGCGGTCGATGCGCTCGACATTGGACAGCGGATGGTAGAGCGCATCGCCCGACTGGATCGACCAGTTGTAGCGTTCGACGGCTTGCCCCTGCAGGCCGTCGAACATGCGGTTGATCAGCTCCGCCGGCCTGGTGCCCGGGCCGAAGCCCGGCACCGGCGCGTGGATCTGCTGCAGCGGCTTGCCAAATTTTTCATTGAGCGACCAGGACGAAGGGAAGCACAGCGAACCCGCGGCGAGCCGCCAGCCGCTGTCGTCGCGGCGCATCAGGATCAGGTCTTCCTGAACCAGCAGGGAGGCTTCGACGAGCGGCGCGCTGCTGATACCGGAAGGCAGGGCAGGTTGCTTCGTGGCGCCCACAATTTCGATGCCCGCATCGGTGCGCCTATAGGTGCCCGGAAATCTCTGAGGCAGGTATGCGCCGAGCAGGTCGAGCACTTCCTGCTGGGCGTCGCGCGTGCCGTTCTCCTCGACGAAGACCCGCTCCGGAATTTCGGCGTAAAGCCGGCGCTTCTCGGCGAGATACGCTGGCAGATGGTCGTCGATCTCGATCCAGTCCGCGGGGTCGAGCGGCTTCAGCCCGATGGTGAAGAGTTTCGAGGAGCCGTCATAGGGCGTATGGGTGGGTTGGCGAAGACTCATTTTCGACTGTCACATTCTCCGGGCCGCCTGTCAGGCCAGCCTCGCCGGGATCAGGCCGCGCAGCGAATTGCCGACGAACAACGCCTTGGCCAACGTCAGATCATCGTAGCTGTAGATTGCTTCCTCGGCCCGGCCTTCATCCAGAAGCGCTTCGCGCAGTACGCCAGGCAGCAAGCCACAGTCGAGCCGGGGTGTTGCCAGCACGCCGTCGCCGAAATCGGCGAAGATATTGGTGATGGTGCCCTCGCAGATTTCGCCGCGTTCATTGGCAAGGATCACCTCGTCGGCCTGGGTGACGAGATATTCGGAGCGGGCATGGATGTAGAGCTGGCGCCGGCTGGTCTTGTGGCGCAGCAGCGTGTTGCTCGAATCGAGCCTCGTTCGCGCCAGCCGCAGCATCCAGATCTTGTCGGCGGCGAGCGGTTCATAGGGCTGCGCCGAGGCGATCGCGTCGCCGTTGCGCGACAAGGCAAGCCGGGTGCGCATGGCGCCACGGGCGCCATCGAGGGCGTCGCTCAACACTTCCGCGATCCTTTGCGGATCGCAGGCAAAGCCGAGCTCCGCCGCCGAGCCGTAGAGGCGCGCAAGGTGGCGATCGAAGCGCAGGAAACCGGTCCCGGGTTCCCAGCGCATGGTCTCGATCAGCTCGAAATCGGCGGTGTCCCCGTCGCGAAGCGGGCTTTGAGCAGACACTCCTGATACTCCTCTTCGGCGACCGAATCGAAAACGATGCCGCCGCCGACATTGTAGACGGCCTCGCCATTGGCAAAGAGCGAGATGGTGCGGATCGCCACTGAAAAGCGCATCGTGCCCCCGGGAGCGATCCAGCCGATGGCGCCGCAATAGACGTCGCGCGGCGTGCCTTCCAGATCGTACAGGATTTCCATGGCGCGGATCTTCGGCGCACCGGTGATCGAGCCGCAGGGAAACAACGCCGCGAATATCTGGCGAATCGACAGCCCCGGCAGCAGCTTCGCCCTGACGTCGCTGACCATCTGGTGGACGGTCGGGTAGCTCTCGATGCGGAACAGTTCCGGCACCTCCAGCGTGCCGACCTCGCTGATCAGCGAGATGTCGTTGCGCAGGAGATCGACGATCATCCGGTTCTCGGCCTGGTTCTTCTCGTCGTTGCGCAGGAAGTTCTTCTGCCGTTCGTCTTCGGCTTTGGTCGCACCGCGCGGCGCGGTGCCCTTCATCGGATGGGTCTCGATCATGCCTTGCGCGTCGATCTCGAAGAAGAGTTCGGGCGAGCGCGACAGCACGATCGGGTTCCCCATTGCGACCAGCGCGCCATATTTCACTGGCTGGCGTTCGATCAGCGCGTCGAAGGCTGCCAGCGGATCGCCCGACCATTGCGCTTGCACCGGAAAGGTCAGATTGCCCTGGTAGCAATCGCCTTGCCTGATGTGCTGGTGCAGCCGCGTAAAGCGCTTCTCATAGTCGTCGAACGACCAGGCCGCCCTTGCATCGAAGATTGGACCATTGGTCGCCGCTGCCGTGCGCGCAGGCACCGCCTCCTCGACCGGCGCATCGAAGACGCCAAGGCAGACCAGCGGCGCGCGGCGCCTCCCCGGCAGCAGGGGCACAAGTTTCGGCTCGAGCAGGTAACCCGCCTCGTAGGAGAAATAGCCGGCCACCCATTTGCCGGCGTCGTGCGCGGCTTGCGCGGCCTGCAGCGCCGGCGCGAAATCCCGGGCGCCATGCGCCACGATGATGTCGGCCGGCCGGTCGAAAACGAGCTGGCGCGCGCTGTCGTCGTTGCGGAAAATGGCGGCGGGCAGGGACATGGGAACCGAGATCGATAAGGCCGACGATCGCTCTATATGGGAGGCCGGCCGCGCGCAATCGAGGGAACGGCGCCCTGTCCCTCAAAGCCGACCTATAGGCGACCTGCCCTGCCGGCAAAGAAAACCGGCGGCGCCCGTGGCGTCGCCGGTTGCTGCGCTTGCCTTGGCCGTTCAGGTATTGCTGGAAGTTCCCGCGCTGGGGAAGCGCCGGGCGAATTCCTTCTCGTCGCCGGCGGCCAGCAGCTTGGCCTGTTCGACCCAGCGCTCGCGTTCGACGCGGCCACCGAATTGCAGGGCATGTTCGATCCGCTCGATGTCGGCCGCCGTCCAGGCTGCGATCTGGGCGAAGCTGGTCACGCCTTGTCCCCTGAGCAGCTTCTCGTTGACCGGGCCGATGCCGATCAACCGGCGCAGATTGTCGGGCTTTGCCGTGGCCGGCTTGGCTGCCGCCGGTGCAGCCTTCTTGGCGGCTGCCGGCCTGGGCGCGGCCGAACTCTTTGTCGCCGAAGCTGGGGAGACCGCGGGCTTGCTCGCGGCCGGTTTGGCTGGAGCGGATGGCTTCGGCGTGGCCGATTTGGCTGTGGTCGCTTTCGCTGGCGCGGCCTTCGCGGCCGGTTTGACAGGCGCAGCCTTGGCCGCCGCCGGAGCGGATTTGGCAGCAGCCGACGCCGACACCGGGGCTGCCGGCGACTGACTGGCCTTCGCCGCGCCGGTTCCCGAGGAAGCCTGCGCCTCGCGCAACTGGCGCTCGAGATCGGCGCGCGTCTTGCCACATGCATTGAGTTCGCCGCGCAGGCTGTCGAGCTCACCGCGCAGACGGCCCCAGAGGAACCAGCCAACCAACACGCCTACCAGGAACGCCAGGACCACGTAGAAAAAAGTGCTCATTGTCTCTCTCCAGTCAGGTCCGTCTGCCGTGGCATGAGGCCATGACTTTCGGCGCGACTACTCGATGGTGGTTCCGCGGTTCGCGGAACAGCCGGCTTCGGTCGAGCTGCCGGCGATCGGCTTTTGCTTGCCGATGGCCAACGGCCGTTGTCGCGTTCGCCTGAGCGCCACGGCCGGCTGAGATTTTCCCCGCCGATCCGCACGCGCTCCGGCTGAGCTTGCGGCGAAGGCTATCATAGAGCTTATGGAAAGCTATCCGAAAACTTCCCTGGAGAGTTCTTCAAGAACAAATATTTAGGGCAAGAATAATGCAGTCTCAACATGCATTCCGGCGAAAATTGTTCTTCGCGGACGAGAGACATATCAGCCGTCGAGCGCTTCCAGTTCGTCGATCAGCCCGCCGATCACACCAAGTCCGATCTGCCAGAAGGCGGGGTCGGTGGCGTCGAGCCCGAAAGGCGCCAGAAGCTCGGAGTGATGCTTGGTGCCGCCGGCGCGCAACATCTCGAAATACTTGTCCTGGAAGCCGCGCTCGGCGTTCTGGTAGACGGCGTAGAGCGAGTTCACCAGGCAGTCGCCGAAAGCATAGGCGTAGACGTAGAAGGGCGAGTGGATGAAGTGCGGAATGTAGGTCCAGAACACCTCGTAGCCCTCGCGCAGCTTGATCGCGGGCCCGAGACTTTCGGCCTGCACTTCCAACCAGAACTGGCCGAGCCTGTCGGATGTCAGTTCGCCGTTGCGGCGTTCGGCATGCACCTTGCGCTCGAATTCATAGAAGGCGATCTGGCGCACCACCGTGTTGATCATGTCCTCGACCTTCTGGGCGAGCATGGCCTTGCGCTCACGCCTATCTGTGGTCCGCTCGAGCAGCGAACGAAAGGTCAGCATCTCGCCGAAGACGGACGCCGTCTCGGCCAGCGTCAGCGGCGTCGAGGCCATCAGTGCCCCCTGGCCGGCGGCCAGCACCTGGTGCACGCCATGGCCAAGCTCGTGCGCCAGCGTCATCACGTCGCGCGGCTTGCCCATGTAGTTGAGCAGCACGTAGGGGTGGGCCGACGGCACGGTCGGGTGCGCGAAGGCGCCTGGCGACTTGCCCGGGCGCACCGGCGCGTCGATCCACTTGCGGTCAAAGAAGGTGCGTGCGATCTCGGCCATCTCGGGCGAGAAGCGATGGTAAGCCGAGAGCACCGTGTTCCTGGCCTCGTCCCAGCCGATCACCGCCTGCGGCGTCTCCGGCAAAGGCGCGTTGCGGTCCCAGTGGTTCATCACCTCCATGCCGAGCCAGCGCGCTTTCATCGCGTAATAGCGGTGCGACAGGCGCGGATAGGCCTCGCGCACCGCGGTGGCGAGCGCATCGACCACGCCGCGCTCGACCCGGTTGGCAAGGTGACGTGAATCGGCGATGTCCTCGAAGCCGCGCCAGCGGTCGGAGATTTCCTTGTCCTTGGCCAGCGTGTTGGTGATCAGCGTGAAGGTGCGCAGATGCTTGCGGAAGGTCTGGGCCAGCGCCTCGGAGGCCCGGCGGCGTACCTCGCCATCGGCGTCCTGCAGGCGGTTCAGCGCAGGCTCCAGTGTCAGCTCCTCGCCATCGACGCCGAAACGGAGGTCGGTCATCGTCTCGTCGAACAGGCGGTTCCAGGCGCCGCGCCCGGTGATCGACTTCTCGTGGAAAAGCTGCTCGACGCGATCCTCGAGCTGGTAAGGTTTGTCCATGCGCAGGTCGAGCACCCAGGGCCGGTAGTGGCCGAAGGCCGGGTCGGCAACGAGCGCGTCTTCGATCGCGTCGTCGTCGATCAGGTTCAGTTCGAGCGCGAAGAACAGAAGATGCGCGCTGGCGTCGGTCATCTTCTCCTGGACGTCGCCATAGAGCTTGGCGCGCTGCGGGTCGGCGGTGTTGCCGGCATAGACCAGGCCGGCATAGGAGACGATGCGGCCGATCAGCTCTTCCAGTGCTTCGTAGGCAACCAGCGCCTCGCCCAGCCTGCCGGCGCTGCCGCGCCCGGCCTCGGCGGCGAGCGTACCCTTCCAGCGCGTTTCGAAAGCGACCGCGTCGGCGGCGGCCCTGGCGATGTCATGCTTCAGGTCCGGCGCGTCCATGCCGGCATAGAGGTCGGCAAGGTTCCATTCCGGCAGATCGCCAAGCTCGGCCGCGCCCTGACCGGACGCCGGTGCCGCAAGCCGCCGACCAAACATCATGCGCATCGACAATACCTTTTGTGAATTACGAGGTCAGAATCAAGGGGCCAGAATCGGGGGGAATGGAGAAGCCGGTCAAATCCTAAGGAATTCGTTCACCGGGTTTTTTGAAACCTTCTTTAGAACCCTGTGCCAAGATGATCCATGGGATTTCGGGCGCGGGCAAGCCAAGACAGTCATGACAGGTTCCATACTCATAGTCGATGACGATCCCGTGCAGCGCCGGCTGCTCGAAGCAGCGGTGACGCGCTTCGGCCACACGGCCATCGTCGTCGACGGCGGTGTCGCCGGCCTCGACGTGCTTGACGGGCCCGGTGCCCGCGACGTCTCGGTGATTATTCTCGACCTGGTCATGCCCGGACTCGACGGCATCGGCGTGCTGAAGGCGATGCGCGAACGCGACATCCGCGTGCCAGTCATCGTCCAGACCGCGCAGGGCGGCATCGAAACCGTGGTTTCGGCGATGCGCCACGGCGCCTTCGACTTCGTCGTCAAGCCGGCTTCGCCCGACCGGCTGCAAGCTTCGATCTCCAATGCGCTCAAGGTCGAGGCGGTCGAGGGCGAGGTCAAGCGCACGTCGCGCAAACGCGGCGGGCTGCTGACCTTCAGGGACATGATCACCCACAGTCCGGCCATGGACAGGGTGATACGCCTCGGCCAGAAAGCGGCTGCCTCAAACATCCCGATCCTGATCGAAGGCGAATCCGGCGTCGGCAAGGAATTGGTGGCGCGTGCCATCCAGGGCAGCGGCGACCGCCGCTCGAAACCCTTCGTCACCGTCAATTGCGGCGCCATCCCCGATAATCTGGTCGAGAGCATCCTGTTCGGCCACGAGAAAGGCTCGTTCACCGGCGCCACCGACAAGCACACCGGCAAATTCGTCGAGGCGCATTCCG
Source organism: Mesorhizobium sp. B2-3-5 (assembly GCF_006442395.1). Lineage (NCBI taxonomy): Bacteria > Pseudomonadati > Pseudomonadota > Alphaproteobacteria > Hyphomicrobiales > Phyllobacteriaceae > Mesorhizobium > Mesorhizobium sp. B2-3-5. Next base: position 115,441 of record NZ_VFVX01000006.1, read on the forward strand.
GCACGCTGTTCCTCGACGAGATCGGCGACCTGCCGCTCGACGTGCAAGTGAAACTGCTGCGCGCCGTCCAGGAAGGCGAGGTCGACCCGGTCGGCGGCCGCTCGACCGTCAAGGTCGACATAAGGCTGATTTCGGCGACGCACCGAAACCTGCTGCAGCAGGTCAAGGACGGCAAGTTCCGCGAGGACCTGTTTTACCGACTGAACGTCTATCCGATCTTCGTGCCGCCACTGCGCGACCGCCGCGACGACATTCCCCACCTGGTCACGCATTTCATGGAAAAGGTGGCGCCGGCCGACCCTCGGCGTCGCCTGCAAGGCATTTCGGCGGCAGCGCTTGCCGTGCTGCAGGCCTATGATTGGCCCGGCAACATCCGGCAGCTGGAGAACGCCGTCTTCCGCGCCTCGGTGCTGTGTGAAGGCGACGTGCTGACGATCGATGATTTTCCGCAGATCCGCGCGCAGGTTGAAGGCACCGTCAATCTCGAAACGGACGATGCCGCGCCTCCCGTTCCATCGCCCGCGGGGCCGCGCGATGAGGAGGTCCTGGTCGGCGACGCCGTTCCGGCGGCCGAGCCTGATCCGCCGGCCATGTTTCAGCCCAGATTCGGCACGCTGCGGGCGCTCGACGAACGCGGCAATGTGCGGGCGCTGGCCGATGTCGAATTCGAGATGATCACGCTCGCCATCGACCACTATAACGGCCAGATGAGCGAGGTCGCCCGGCGTCTCGGCATCGGCCGCTCGACGCTTTACCGCAAGCTCAAGGAATACGGCATCGATCCGGAAACAGGCCGCGTCGACCGGCTCGCGTCCTAGAGGTCATCGGTTCACGGAAGCAGAACCGCTCTCCTTTGCTTATGAAACAATTCCAGGAAGATGGCTTCGCGCTTTTCCTGAAATTGCTCCCGCGCAAGGCCGGGACAAGTTTCCCCCGTCAGGATATCGCTTGATGGAGTGTCGCTGCCGCATCAGGGCGGGCTGGAGGCGACGCTCGATGGGACGTTGTTCACGCATTAAGGCTAACGGTAACAGATCGTGTTTCGGCGAAAGCCGGAAACGTGATCTAAACCAGCGGTTTACCAAGAAACTTTGTGAACAATTTTTGACGGGAAATCGCCATGGTGTTACCGCATTTCGACTTCAATAAGTGATGATTAACCATTAGGATCGATATTCGGATGTGAAAACGACACGTCCGTTTGGGCAAATCCGGGGACAAACGGCAGCCTGCAAGGCCTTTTGATTTGAACAGAATCGAACGACTCACAAACGGGCGTCATAATCACTTGAGCGTCTGGCCGAGATGGCTGGCGGCGGTGGTTGTCGCTTTTGGGTTTGTTGCCGCGGCTGCCACGGGCGCCCAGGCCGAAGTTCGCTCGCTGAAGCTCTATCATCTCCACACGCATGAGAAGGCCGAGATCGTCTACAAGCGCAATGGCCGCTACGATCCGGAAGGCCTGAGGAAGATCAACATCATCCTGCGCGACTGGCGTCGCAACGAGCCGACCAAGATGGACCCGCGTCTGCTGGACCTGGTCTGGGAGGCGTATCGGGAAAGCGGCGCCACCGACTATATCCAGGTCGTCTGCGGTTATCGTTCGCCATCGACAAACTCGATGCTGCGCAGCCGCAGCAAGGGCGTCGCCGAGAAGAGCCAGCATATGCTCGGCAAGGCAATGGATTTCTACATTCCCGGCGTCCCGCTGAAGAAGCTGCGCAACATCGGCCTGAAGATGCAGGGCGGTGGCGTCGGCTATTATCCGACCTCGGGTTCGCCGTTCGTCCATATGGATGTCGGCAATGTGCGCCACTGGCCCGGCATCAGCCGCCAGGAACTGGTCAGCCTGTTCCCGAACGGCAAGACGCTGCATGTGCCGAGCGATGGCCGGCCGCTACCTGGCTACGAACAGGCGCTGGCCTCCTATAAGGCACGCAAAGGTGCTGGTACGCCCAACGTCGAGCTTGCGAGTGCCGGCGGCGGCAAGAGGTCCGGTGGGTTCCTCTCTGCCTTGTTTGGCGGCGGCGGCTCCGATGAAGCCGACGATAGCGCCGATGTCGAGACCGCTTCGGCTGCCCCTGCGCCCAAGGCTAGAGACCTGAAGCCGGCCGCGACCGCCAAGAGCAGCAACCTCCCGGGCATCGCCATCGTGGCGCCCGAGAACGCACAGCGCGCCAACATTCCGCAGGTCGCCGACGAGCAGGCTCCGGAGCCGGAGAAGGATACGCCGGAAACGATCATTGCCGCGCTGCCGGCCAAGGAGATTCCGCTGCCCGATTTCGCGCCGCGGCCGAAGGCCGATGTCGGCGCGCAGCCGCCCGCGAATGTTCCGTTCGCCATGGCGGATGCGACGGCGACCACCGAACAGGCCGTGGCGACCGCGCAGGCGCCGGCGAATATGCCTTTCGGCAAGGCTGACCCTGCTGCCATGGCGGCCGCTGCGGCAGCCGATCCGGCGCAGGTTGCCGCCAACAATATCCCCTTGCCGACATGGCGTCCGGAACACTCGCTGCCGGCGGATCTCGCACCGCCGCCCGGCAAGGACGTGCTGATGGCGCTGGCTGAAACCGCTGATCGCGGCAAGACGGCGACCGATGCATTCTCGGTACTGCCGACGGCGCGGCCTGAGCCGAGCAAGCCGGATGCAGTCAAGGCCGTGCTTGACGAGGCCAATGCCCGGGTCGGCAATGCTGACGAATATCAGGTTGCGTCGCTGTCCGAAGAGCCGCGCTCGGCCTTCAACGATCCGTCTGACGTCAATACCGCATCGCCGCGCCAGGCTGTCGCCGCCCGCCCGGCCGGTTCCGATCCGGTCGCCGCGATCGGCGCCGGCGTGAAGACGACCCGCAAGGAAGCCAGGGCCACCGCCCGCGACCAGAAGCCTGGCCCCAAGGCCGTGGTGGTCGCCGCCGCACCGCAAGCCGCCCGCTGGGCGCTGACCAGCGGCGAGAATGTCACCACCGTTTCCAGCGCGACGACGGCGCCGGGCTATGCCTACAACATCGTGCATACGCCGCCGAGCGAGGTCTATACAGCCGGCTTCCAGTCGGGCAACCAGATGGCCGATGCCAATCGCTTCACCGGCAACGCCGTCAAGTTCCTGTCGGTCGCTCGCTTCCAGACGAAGTAACCAAGGCACCGGAATCCGAAGCCGCGCTGGGCGACCCGCGCGGCTTTTTGCTGTCCAAAAGCGCGATGCATGTGGAGTTTCGAAGCGCTTGCGGCCTCATCGGCGAGGGCACCGATGGGTGCGCCGGGGGTTGAAGCGATGACCGGCTGCGACAGGACCGCACCCAGTGGAATCACGTGCGCCTGAACTTCTCGTGAACCCGGAACGGCCTCTCTGTTTACGGGTTAGAGCGCGTACGTTCCAACCTGGGGATATTCATGAAGAAGATTCTATTGGCATCGGTTCTGGCCCTGGCGGCCGCGTCAGCCGCGATCGTTCCGTCGCAGGCTGAAACAGTGATCGTCAAGAACGGCAAGCATCACTGCCGGACCAGGGTGGTCACGCATTGGCGGCATCACCACAAGGTGGTCGAGAAGGTCAGGGTCTGTAACTGACCATGTCCAAACAACTGACCCGGTCGGCGAAAGCCGGCCGGGTTTTTCATGCGCCTAAAGCGCGGCGCGTCGAACCGGGTTCATGCGACGCGCTTTGGGTCTTTTATGCATGTCGTTGTCCCAAAACCGATGTCACCTTCGGGCGGGCATGCATTAGCTATTCCTGAGCTTGCTCGCCGCGCGCGCCAGCGCCTCGATTTCATCCCATTTGCCCGCCTTGACCATATCGTCGGGCGCGACCCAGGAGCCGCCGACGCAGATGACATTAGGCAGGCTGAGGTAGTCGGCCGCGTTCTTGCCGGTGATGCCGCCGGTCGGGCAGAATTTGACGTCCGCCAGCGGCGAGGCGAAGGCCTTCAGCGAAGCAATGCCGCCGGACTGCTCGGCCGGGAAGAATTTCAGGAAGCGCAGGCCCGCCTCGCGCGCGGCCATGATCTCGCCGGGCGTGATGGCGCCGGGCAGCAGAGGGACCTCGCTGTCAGCGGCCGCCGCCAGAAGCTCGCGCGTGATGCCTGGGCTGACGATGAAACGCGAGCCTGCGGACGCCGCTTCGTCGAATTGCCTGGCGTCCAGAATGGTGCCGGCGCCGACGATGGCCTCCTCGACCTCAGCCGCTACCTGCCGGATCGCTTCCAGAGCGTCGGCGGTTCTCAGGGTAATCTCGATCGCCGGCAGGCCGCCACGCGCCAGGGCGCGGGCCAGCGGCACGGCGTCGGCCACATCGGCGATCTTGAGGACCGGAATGACCGGCTGGCCATTGAGGAGCGACAGGAGTTTCTCGGTCTTGCTGGGCATTTGTCTCTCCATATCGTGGGCAATTCAACCGATTAGCAGACGAGTGTTTTTCTGTCCATGAAACGAAGCGTGTCGCGGTGTCACGCGTCCTGGGGTGATCATGCCGGCCATTACCATCACACACAATGACGGGCTGATGAACGGCGTCGCCTTGAATCGGTTGCCATGAGCGTCTAGTTGCTGCGGACAATGACACCATCCGCGCCATCCCAGCCTGTCCGCGTCGCCGCGCTCTACCGGTTTGCCCGGCTGGACGCGTTCGGCGAGCTGCGCGCGCCGCTCGCGGCCTTCTGCTGCGGACGCGGTATCAAGGGCACGCTGCTCCTGGCGCATGAAGGGATCAACGGCACCGTTGCCGGCAGCGAAGCCGCGATCGCCGAGCTCATCGAGTATATCGAAACTATCGATGGACTGGCTGGCCTCGAGGTCAAGTACAGCGTGGCTGCGGCTATGCCGTTCCACCGCATGAAGGTGCGGTTGAAGCGCGAGATCGTCACCATGGGCGTCGAGGATATCGACCCGGCGGCGAGTGCAGGCACCTATGTGGCGCCCGCCGACTGGAACGCCCTGATTTCCGAGCCCGGCACGATCGTCGTCGACACGCGCAACGCCTATGAGGTCTCCATCGGCACCTTCAAGGGGGCGGTCGATCCGGCGACCGCGAGCTTTCGCGAATTCCCGGCCTGGGTGGAAGCGCACCGGGCGCAGCTCGAAGGCCGCAAGGTGGCGATGTTCTGCACCGGCGGCATTCGCTGCGAAAAGGCGACCGCCTATGTCAGGTCGCTCGGCTTCGAGGACGTCTTCCACCTCAAGGGCGGTATCCTCAAATACCTCGAGGAGGTTCCGGCGGAGCAGAGCCTGTGGCAGGGCGAGTGCTTCGTCTTCGACGAGCGGGTTTCCGTATCGCACGGCCTCGCGGAGGGCGAAGCGGAACTGTGTCGTGCCTGCCGCCACCCGCTGACGGCAAGCGACCTGACGTCGCCGAAATATGTCACGGGCGTTTCCTGCCCGCATTGCTTCGACGCCCGTTCGGACGAAGACCGCAAGCGCTACGCGGAGCGCCAGCGGCAGGTGGCGCTCGCCGAGGCGCGCGGCAAGGGACCGCATATCGGATCTTGATCGCGGCACCGGAGGCGCGGCAAAGCGGCTGCCTGTCATTGCAATGTCAAGCTTCGGGACCTACGTCTTCGGCGTTCGAAACCTGCCCGTTCGGCCGGGCCCATGCTGGAGTCCTTGAATGTTCGATCCCAAGAAGCTTCTCGACGATCTGCTCGGCTCGCAAATTCCCGGCACCAGCGGCACTGTCCGCGACAAGGCCGGGCAGGCGGTGCAGATGGCCAAGGACAACCCGTTGGCCGCAGGCGCGCTGGCGGCGGTGCTGCTTGGGACGGGTGCCGGCCGCGAAGTGACGGGTGCGGCCGTGAAGCTCGGCGGGCTCGCCGCGATCGGCGGCCTCGCCTACAAGGCCTACCAGAACTACAAGGCCGGCAACGCGCCGGAGCAAGCGCCAGCCGCCGGGGAACCGGAATTGCTGCCGCCGCCCAAGGACACGGCCTTCCATCCGTCGCAGGCGCCGCAAGGCGAGGATGAATTCACGCTGACGCTGGTGCGGGCGATGATCTCGGCCGCCAAGGCCGATGGCCATGTCGACGACGAAGAGCGCAAGAAGATCGCCGGCAAGCTCAGCCTTGCAGGGATTGGCGCCGACGCCGAGAAATTCCTGATGGCCGAACTGGAGAAGCCGCTCGATCTCGATACACTGGTGGCCGGCGCCCATACCGACGCGCAGAAGCTCGAACTTTACACCGCCTCGCGCCTGACCATCGATCCCGACACACGCGCCGAGCGCGGCTATCTCGACCTGCTCGCCGGACGGCTGGGCCTGCCGGACGCGCTGGTCGACCATGTCGAGGCGACGGTTTCAGCGGCCAAGGTGCCGGCGGCCAACGCGGGCACCTCGCCCAATCCCCGCTGGTAGGCCAAAACGGCACAGGCCACGTTTCCGGCGTTAACCTTTCATTAACTCAGGAAGCGCATCATTCTACACAGTCGGATCGGCTTTTCCTCCTCCCAAGCCCGGTTCAGATCAGGGCGGTCGCCAATGACCGCCCTTTTTGTCGGCGGGCAGCTTCGTCGAAAACTGGCCCCGATCATCCCCCCGAAGTCCGTTCCCAATCAGCAAAACCGGCACCTTTTTGGGTGCTTCAGGGAACGCGCCGCACGCTTGGCTCTTGTCTTACGCATGCCATTGTCCCAAAACCGCTACGCGCTTTTTGGGCGACATACATTCGGAGGACAGCGATGACCGAGCAGAAAACCGCCATCGTCACCGGCGCCGGCACGGGCATCGGCAAAAGCGTCGCCACGGCCCTGCTCAAGGCGGGCTGGAACACGGTGTTCTGCGGTCGGCGCAAATCGGTGCTGGACGCCGCGATCGCCGAGGCCGGGCCGACGGAGGCAAGGGCGCTGGCGGTTGCCTGCGACATCAGCAAGGCTGGCGAGGTCGACGATCTGTTCGAGACGGTGGCGGAAGCGTTTGGCCGCGTCGACCTGCTCTTCAACAATGCCGGCATGGGCTACAAGTCGACGCCGATCGACGAGATCCCGGTCGAGGTGTGGGACGAGATCGTCGGGGTCAACCTCACCGGTTCGTTCCTGTGCGCGCGTGCCGCCTTCGGCGCCATGCGCAAGCAGCGGCCAATGGGCGGCCGCATCATCAACAACGGCTCGGTGTCGGCCTATGCCCCGCGCCCGGGCTCGGTGCCTTATACGGCCACCAAGCATGCGATCACCGGGCTGACCAAGACGCTGGCGCTCGATGGCCGCCCCTATGACATTGCCTGCGGCCAGATCGACATCGGCAACGCGCTGACCGACATGGCGCAGCCGATGACGGTCGGCGTGCCGCAGGCCAATGGCTCCATCGCCGCCGAAGCGGTGATGGATGTCCAGCATGTCGCGAACGCCGTCCTCCACATGGCCAGCCTGCCGCTTGACGCCAATGTGCTGTTCATGACCGTGATGGCGACCAAGATGCCGTTTGTCGGGCGCGGGTGAGCAGCGGATGCCGGCGGGGCTTTCGCAGTCCGCTCATTTGCCCGCCAGCGGCACGCCGGGCTTGAAGAGCAAAATGGGCCTGATCTCGTAAACGGCTGTAGGATTGACGCGGCGAAGGTCGCGGGCGATCGCGATGGCGTCGCCTCTCATGGCGCAGTCGACGACATAGAGGCCAAGCAACTGTTCCTTGGTCTCGGCGAAAGGGCCGTCGAGGATCACGCCGTCGCCCGGACCGCGCAGGGTGCAGGCATCCTGTGTTGCCCCCAGACGCGCGGAGGGTCCAAGCGTGCCTTCCTCGTGAAGCCGGGTGTTTATCTTCAGCAACTCGGCCATCAGCGCCGCATCTTCCTGCGGCGTCAGCGCCTTGATCGCGTCTTCCACGTGATAGGCGAGGATTGCATAGAACATCCGGGGTCCCTCATTTTGTCCTGATCCGGGGAAGTCGTAGCCGTTTTCGGCATGCCCGCCCAGCCTTGGCCAAGCGCCTCCGGACGCTCATGACACCGTTGCGGCGGCCGGCCGTAACCTGTCTCGACGAGGAGACCGGCCAGCCTTCTGTCTCACTTGGCCAGGAACGCTCCGATCCTGTCCAGCGCGCGCAAAATGTTCTCCTCGGAGTTGGCGTAGGAGAGCCTGACATAGCCTTCGCCAAGAATGCCGAAATCGGGACCGCCGATCAGCGCCACGCCGGCATCGTCGAGCAAAGCGGAGGCGAGCTTCTTTGCCTTCCAGCCGGTCTTCGACACGTTGGGGAAGGCATAGAACGCGCCCTTGGGCGTGATGCAGGAAACATTGGGCAAGGCGTTCAACCCTTCGACGACGACCTTCCGGCGCCGGTCGAAAGCACGCATCATCTTGTCGACGTCGTCCTGCGGGCCGTCGATGGCCGCGATGCCCGCGAACTGGCTCGGCGCGTTGACGCAGGACCAGCAATTGACCGCCAGCTTGCGCACCTTGTCATAGAGATGGGCACCCTTGTCGCCGTTCGGCCAGATCGACCAGCCCATGCGCCAGCCGGTCATCGCCCAGGTCTTGGACCAACCGTTGAGCACGATCAGCCGGTCGCGGATTTCGGGGTAGCCGAGCAGCGAGCAATGCGTCTCGCCGTCATAGGTCATGACATCGTAGATCTCGTCGGAGAGGATCGCGACGTCCGGATGCTTTTCCAGCCCCTTGACCAGCTTTTCGATCTCGGCGCGCGGGGTGACGCCGCCGGTCGGGTTGGCCGGTGAGTTGAGGATCAGCAGCCTGGTCCTGGGGGTGATGAGCGCCAGCGTCTCCTCGGCGGAGAAGGCAAAGCCGTTCTCCTCGCGCATCGGCACCGGAATGGGGGCCGCACCGGTAAACTCGATCATCGAACGGTAGATGGGAAAGCCGGGGTCGGGATAGAGGATCTCGGCGCCGGGTTCGCCGAACATCAGGATGGCGGCGAACATGGTCGGCTTGCCGCCGGGCAGGACCATTACCGCTTCGGGCGAAACCTCGACGCCGGTGGTGGTCAGCGTGCGCCGCACCACCGCTTCGCGGGTCGCCAGCAGCCCGTTGGCCGGCGTGTAGCCATGGTGGCCATCACGCAGCGCCTTGATCGCGGCTTCGACGATGTGCTGCGGCGTCTTGAAGTCGGGCTGCCCGATGCCGAGGTTGACGATGTCGCGGCCCTGGCTCGCCAGCGCCGTCGCGCGCGCCAGTACGGCAAAGGCGTTTTCCTCGCCAAGACGATCGAAGGCCGAAATCGTGTGGAGCATTTTTCCCGTCCGTGTGGTTCTTACCATGGGGTTGCGTTTTTGTGAGCCTCATCGGGCAAAAGTCAAACGGATTGGAGCTTTCGGTGTCGGAAAATCTCAAGGATTGGCAACCGCGTCCGCGCCCGGAGCGCAAGGTGCTGGAGGGCCGCACTGTCAGGCTCGAACCGTTGAGTGCCGCAAAGCACGGCGATGGCCTCTATGAGGCGTCCTCGGTTTCCGACATCGACGGCCGCTTCGCCTGGCTGCCGGACTATCCGCCGGAAACCCGCGCCGCCTTCCAGCCTTGGCTGGACAAGGTCGAAGCCAGTGAGGATCCGCTGTTCTTCACCGTCATCGACAAGGCCAGCGGCAAGGTCGCAGGCCGCCAGACGCTGATGCGCATCGATCCCGCCTACGGCGTCATCGAGATCGGCAATATCTATTGGGGCCCACTGATTTCACGAAAGCCGGCGGCGACGGAAGCGCAGTTCCTGTTCATGAAATACATCTTCGACGAGCTCGGCTACCGGCGCTACGAATGGAAATGCAACGACCGCAACGAGCCGTCGAAGCGGGCCGCTGAACGCTTCGGCTTCAAGTTCGAGGGCATTTTCCGCCAGCATCTCATCGTCAAGGGTGAAAACCGCGATACCGCGTGGTATTCGATCATCGACAAGGAGTGGCCGGCCCTTCGCAAAGCCTATGAGGCGTGGCTCGATCCGGCCAATTTCGACGGCGCCGGCCAGCAGAAGCGACGGCTCGAGGATTTTCGCGCGCAGTTCGGCGCCTGACGCAATTCAGAAAGCGAGCAGCGGTTTTCAGTCCTGGACTGCGTAATAACAACCGCTCAGGAGTCTGCCATTGGCGCATGCCCATTCCCACGGCCATAGCGGGCATGATCACGGGGCCGGTCATGTGCATGGCTCGACCGACAAGAAGCGCGTTCTGATCGCGGCCTGCCTGACGGCGGGCTTCATGGTGGCGGAAGCGCTTGGCGGTCTCTTCACCGGGTCGCTGGCGCTGCTGGCCGATGCAGGCCACATGCTTGCCGATGCGATCGCGCTCGGTCTTGCCTGGTACGCGTTTCATCTCGCGGACCGGCCAGCGACCCGCCAGCTCACCTACGGCTTCGGCCGGGTGAAGACGCTGGTCGCCTATACCAACGGCATCGCCATCTTCGTTATCGCGCTCTGGATCGTCTATGAGGCGTGGGAGCGCCTGCAGAGGCCGTCGCCGGTGCTCGGCGGACCGATGCTGGTCGTGGCGGTGCTCGGCCTGCTGGTCAATATCGGCTCCTTCCTGGTGCTGCATGGCGGCGACCGCGAGAGCCTCAACATGCGCGGCGCCATATTGCATGTGCTTGGCGACCTGCTCGGCTCGGCCGCGGCGATCGTGGCGGCGGTGGTCATCCTTGCGACCGGCTGGACGCCGATCGACCCGATCCTGTCGGTGCTCGTCTCGCTGCTGATCCTGTCGACGGCATGGTCGCTGATGCGTGCCGCGGCCCACGTGCTGATCGAAGGCGTGCCGCCGAGCCTCGACCGGGATCTCATCGCCAGGGACCTCGAAAAGACCATCCAGGGCGTGCGTGAAGTGCACCATATGCACATCTGGTCGCTCGATGGCGCCAGCAACATGGCGACGCTACATGCCTGCCTCGACGAGGGCGTCGACGCGCACCAGGCGGTCAGCGCCATCAAGAAGCGGCTTGCCAGCGAGCACGCCATCAGCCATGCCACCGTGGAACCGGAGTTCGGCCAATGCGCCGATGACGGCGACGATCATGAGTATGAGCACGATGCCGCCCCGCATCAAGGCCACCACCACTAGGCCCGGTCAATGACCGGTCCTGTCTCAGGAGTTCCACTGCCTTGGAAGCCAGCTTGACGAACGCCCACCGCCCTGGTGCAGCCTAATGGACCGAGACACCAGGAATTCGGCCATCGCCGCGCTGTTGATCATACTTCTGTTCGGCACGGCGGCCTTTTATCTGCCGGCCGTGATGCTGGCACTCGGCAAGCTTTCGACAGTGCTCGCGGGCATTTTCGGCGTCGTCTTCGTGCTGGCGTTCTTTACGGTTTTCTGGCTGCGGGCCCGCAGCCAGCGCAAGAACAAGGGCAAATAGGGGAGTTTGACGTGCGCATTCTGATCACCGGCGCCGCGGGTATGGTCGGCCGCAAGCTCATCGCCCGGTTGGCCAAGGACGGCACGCTGCGCGGCAAGAAGGTCACCGCGCTCGAATTGCACGACATCGTGCCGCCGCGGGCGCCGGCCATCGACGGTGTCAGCATCCATATCCATACCGGTGATCTCGCCGAGGCGGGCGCCGCCGAAGGCCTGGTCGCGTCGCGCCCCGACGTCGTTTTCCACCTCGCGGGCATCGTGTCCGGCGAGGCGGAAGCCAATTTCGATCTCGGCTACCGCGTCAATCTCGACGGCACGCGGGTGCTGTTCGATGCCATCCGGCTGGCGGGCTTTGCGCCGCGCATCGTCTTCACCTCGTCGATCGCCGTGTTCGGCGCGCCGTTCCCGGATGTCATCCCCGATGACTTCCATCCGACGCCGCTGACCTCCTACGGCACGCAGAAGCAGATGAGCGAGGCGCTGCTGGCCGACTATACCAGGCGCGGTTTCTTCGACGGCATCGGCATCCGGCTGCCGACGATCTGTGTGCGGCCAGGCAAGCCCAACAAGGCGGCCTCCAGCTTCTTCTCGGGCATCATCCGCGAGCCGCTAAGCGGCCAGGAGGCGATCCTGCCGGTGCCGCGCTCGGTCGTGCACACCCATGCCAGCCCGCGCTCGGCGGTGAACTTCCTGATCCATGCGGCGCAGATCGACGGCACCGCCGTCGGGCCGCGCCGCAATCTGACGATGCCTGGTGTGGCCGTCACCGTCGGCGAGCAGATCGAGGCGCTGGAGCGCATTGCCGGCGCGAAGGCGGTGAAGCTGATCCGCGAGGAGCCGGACGAGACGATCTGGGCGATCGTCAAGGGCTGGCCGACCCGGTTCGAGGCGCGGCGGTCACAAGAACTCGGCTTCGTCGCCGAGAAGAGTTTCGACGAGATCATCCGCGCCCATATCGAGGATGAACTCGGCGGCAAGATTCCCGGTTAACGGTCTGCGGGCGCCCATCACGTTCGATCGGGATCGGATAGGCCTAGACGCTGCCCGTCAGGCTCGCTGAAAGCAATAACAGCCCGAACAGGAAGACGAAGGCGGCGCCGCCGATCTCGACGACCGAATGGATGCGGTTGCCCATGCGGCCGTCGCCGGCGAAATAGACCGCCCAGTTCTTGGCGGTCACCGCGACCGTCGCCAGCGCGGACACTGTGATTGCGGTTCCAATCGACATCGCCAGCACCGACAGCAGGCCACCGAGCCAGAGCCCGTTGAGCAGCGCGAAGCTCAGCACGATCAGCGCGCCGGAGCAGGGGCGGATGCCGACCGCCGCCACCGCCGTCCAGGCCGTGCGCCAGTCGAAACGGTCGCCCGACAGCAGCGCCGGATCGGGCGCATGCGAGTGGCCGCAGGTTTCGCAGACTTCGCCGGCCGCGTGGCCATGATGCGCATGATCGTGCGCACCGTGGTCATGGTCATGCGCGCCATGGTGGTGATGGTCGTGCGAATGGCCATGTGCATGGTCGTGGTCTTCATGCACGTGCAGCGCATGCGAATGAGCATGCGCCGAATGAGCAGCATGGGAATGGTTCGCATGGGAACGGCTCGCATGGGAATGGCCGGCATGGGCCGCCGACAGGCTGTAGGCGGGTGCCCCGCCGAACAGGCGCGTGATGGAAGGACCGAGCTTGCGCCACAGCAGCCAGGCGCCGAACAGGGTGACGAAGACAAAGCTCATGATCTCCATGAACCAGGCCGCGTCGGTCATCGAGACGGCCGTGCCGCGCAGGACGAAATAGGCGACCGCCATCACCGCAACCGCGGTCAGGCCCTGCAGCAGGGCCGAGACGAAGGACAACAGGATGCCGCGCCGCAGCGCCACTTCATTGGCCACCATGTAGGACGAGATCACCGCCTTGCCGTGGCCGGGGCCGGCGGCGTGAAAGATGCCGTAGGCGAAGGACAGGCCAACGAGTATCCAGATCTTGCTGCCGTCCTGGCGCATCGCCTTCATGGCCGTTGCCAGCGCACGATAGAATTCCTGTTGCCTCAGATTGATCCACATCAGGATGTGGGCGAACGGACCGGTGCTGGGCGCCATGCCGTCATTGACGCCGATGCCGAGCGAACTCTGGGCATGCGCGGCATTGGCGTATGCAATCGCGACAAAAGTGACGGCAAACAGGCCGAATGCCAAACGCAGGGACGGTTTCGTCACCGGGTTCATCCTTCTGGTTGGCAGTTCAGTTCGAGCTTGGTGGCAAAGATCTTGCTCATGTTGGTGCCTGTCGGGTCGTTGAAGAAGGCATCCGTCAGGGTCTTCTGGTTTTCCTTGATGGCTTCGTCCGGATCCGGCCGAATGACCTTGCTGGCACAGTTCGACGGCAGGCCTTCGACCGTGATGTTGGAATCCTCGGTAAAGTCGATCGCCGTATAGAAGGTCGGGTCGTAGACGCCGATGTCGATCTTGCCGGTCAGCTTGATCGGCGCCTTGGGTTCGGACTCGAACAGGATGATCAATTGGTCGTTGTCGAAATTGGCCATCAGATGTGGAGGCGGCACCATCGTCACGTCCTTGCCGTTCTGCGTGACGAGCTGGAAATAATTGAATTCGGCCAGAGAGGCATGAACGGTGTCGGCGACCTCCTTCAGCTCCTTGTCGTCAAGCTTCAGGTCGGAGTTCTTGTCGAACTCCATCATCACCGTACTCGAAAACAGGTCGTCGAAGCGCCAGAGATGGCGCAGCGCTTTCACGCTTTGGTGATCCGGAGACAGGATCACGTCGAGCCGCGCCTCGGCGAAGACGTGCGGATGCACATAAGCCGGCCCCGTGGCGGCAAGGGTCGCCGCCAAGGCCGAAGCCAGCATGATTGCGTGCCGTTTCAGGTGCATTCCCGGTCGCGATTCCCTTGGCTTCGGAGAGATGCCGACAGTTACCACAAAGGGGGCGAAATTGGGACCGCGAGACGATTGAAACGGGTCAAGCAATCTCACGCGTCCTGAACCACTGCACCAGGAAGTCGACGAAAACACGGACCTTGGCCGGCAAATAGCGGCGGTGCGGGTAGACGGCGAAGATGCCGCCGCCGGACAGGATGCGGTCGTCAAGCACCGTCACCAACTGGCCGCTCTTGAGATCGGGCGCGGCGATGAAATCCGGCAGGATGCAAAATCCGAGCCCCGACATGGCGGCGGCGCGCGCCGCCATCGGGCTGTTGACCTCGATAGGACCAGATACGGCGACGCTCAACTGATCGTTGTTGTCGCCCTTGAACGCCCAGTTGTTCAATCCGCGGCCATTGGTGTCGACGATGCAAGGCATGTGGCCGAGATCCTGCGGCCGTGTCGGCATGCCATGCTTGGCGATCAGCTCCGGCGACGCGCAGAGTTTTATGGAGAATGGCGCCAGCCGTCTGGCGATCAGCGACGAGTTCTCCAGACGCGATATGCGCACCGCGAGATCGAAGCCTTCCTCGACCAGGTCGACGAAGCGGTCGTCGAGCTGGATGTCGAGCACGATGTCGGGGTGCTGCTTGGCAAAATCGATCAGCGACTGGCCGACCGGCGCGTCGGCGAAGGTGCGTGGCGCCGACAGCTTGATCCGGCCGCGCACATCGCCGGAGGATTCGCGCACCGCGTCGGCCAGGCTATCGACTTCGCGCACGATCTCCGAGGCGCGCCGGTAATAGGTATGACCGGCCTCGGTCATCGAGAACTGACGCGTGGTGCGGTTCAAGAGCAGCGCGCCGAGCTCGTCCTCCAGCTCGCGCACATATTTCGACAACAGCGCCTTGGAGCGGCCGATCTTGCGCGCCGCCGCCGAAAAGCCCTCGGCCTCGACCACATCGATGAAGGCGCGCATGCGGGTCAGTGTGTCCATGGATCAGGCCTTTCGTGCGGCATCCAAAGCGCGTCGCGTCGAAGCAGATTCATGCGACGCGCTTTGAGTTTTTGTTTGATGCATGTCGTCATCGCAAAACCGAGGTCACTTTTGCGCGACATGCATTAGAAGTTTTCGGCCGAGCCGTATCAGGGCAATGTCGCTGCCGGAAGGGCCTAGCAGCGACAGGCCGAACGGAGCGCCGGCGACCGAACCGATAGGCAAGGTGATCTGTGGAAAGCCCGACAGGCCGGCGAGGCACAGAAGATGCAGCGCCCGCTCGCGATAGGCCTGGAACTGCTCGGGTGTGCTGTCCACGTAGGGCGCCGGCCCCGGCACCGTCGGCAGGATGAGGAACCCATCCTCGCCGAGCAGGGCGCTGAGTTCGTCGCGGAAGGTCAGCCGGCGCACCCTCTCGGCCTGCGCCGTGCGGTCATCGACGGCACGGCCAAAGCCGAATCGCTCCTCGACGCCGGGGCCGAGGTCGCGCTCGCCGCTGGTGATCCATTCGCCATGCACCGCCCAGGCTTCCTTGGCCTGCAGCCGGCGAAAGCACCAGTAGAGTTCATCCGGGGAAGAGCTGAAGCGCGTCGTCGGCGTCGCCGGCGCGCCGAAGACCGCGCTCGCCAGCGCCGTCATCCCGGCATATTCTTCTAGCGCCGGCCGGGCGACCATCTCGTCCAGCCAGGCGAGCGTCAGCGGGCGGTCCAGCGTGTGCTGGTGCGGGTCGCGGCCGAGCAGAAGCTTGCCGACGGTTTCGTAGGTCTCGATGTCATCCGCGAACCAGCCGAATGTGTCGAAGCTCGGCGCCAGCTTCATCGTGCCGTCGAGAGAGATGCGGCCATGCGTGGTGCGCAGCCCGATCAGCCCGCAAAAACTCGCCGGCGCGCGGATCGAGCCGCCGGTGTCGGAGCCGGTGGCGATGTCGGCCAGCCTGCCCGCCACCGCCGATGCCGACCCCGATGACGAACCGCCGGTGACGCGGTCGGGCGCGGCAGGGTTCACCGGAAACGGAAAATGCGCGTTCTGGCCGAATAGCGCGAAGGCAAGCTCGTCGGTCTGGGTCTTGCCGACGAAGCGCGCGCCGGCGTCGAGAATCATCTGGATGGCGGGGGCGGTGCGCGAGGCGGCAGGGCTTTCGGCGAATTTCCGCAAATTGCCGCAGCCGGTGCGGTAGCCGGCAACGTCGTAGATGTCCTTGACGGCCAGCCGCAGTCCGGCGAGCGGGCCAAGCTCGGCATGCGCCACCGGCATCTGGCGAAGATCGAGAAAGGCATTCAGAGGGCCGTGCGTGCCTGTCATCTTCGATATCCGGATGCGTTTGCGCCAACATTGTTCGATGCCGGAAATTTTACAACCTGCGATAAGATTTTTATTGATTGTGACGGCCACCGGCCATATATCGCGCTTGCCCAAAGTCGCACGTGCCTGTGGGTGTCCGCCGATCCTCGAATGGTGAGGGCAATCGGTAAGGTAACTGGAGCTAACCCCTCCAGTCGGTTTAGCGGCCAACCGCCAGACCGAGGACACCTTGAAGCAACGACGGTGCGGGCCTTTCTGGTTCTCTGCCGGTTGTCCAAAGACCGGGGTTACTGAAGAGGCACACCTTCATTGCCGGCAGTGCGGAACGGGGTTCTCCCAATCCAAGCCAAGGCAGACAAAGCGAACCGAAGCCGGGCAAGGCTAGGTTCATCGCCGCGAGACGGCGTTTCATGGTTCCGGGGTCTCCACCGGCTGGTTCCATGGATTTTCCGTCCCGCCTTTGTTTGACCGCGTGTTCGCGAGGCCGACAGCCCGCGTCCGCACCCTTGTGCGCGCCGAAAGGCGTGATGGAGATACCCGATGGCTACCCAGCGCATCCTCGACTTCCTCGCCACCCGACGTCCGACCGGCCCCTGCCTCGTCGTCGACCTCGATGTCGTGCGTGACAATTTCCGCGCCTTCGAGAAGGCGCTGCCCGATTCCAAGATCTACTATGCGGTGAAAGCAAACCCGGCGCCGGAGATCCTGCGCCTGCTTGCTGCGATGGGCTCGTCCTTCGACACCGCATCCGTTGCCGAAGTCGAGATGGCGATGGACGCCGGTGCGCCGGCGGACCGCATCTCCTTCGGCAACACCATCAAGAAGGAGCGTGACATCGCCCGCGCCTATCAGCTCGGCATCCGCCTGTTCGCGGTCGACTGCGTTGAGGAAGTCGAGAAGATCGCCCGCGCCGCTCCCGGCGCGCGTGTGTTCTGCCGCGTGCTGACCGACGGCGAGGGTGCCGAATGGCCGCTGTCGCGCAAGTTCGGCTGCGTGCCGGCCATGGCCGTCGACGTGCTGCGCCATGCCAAGGGCCTCGGCCTCGACGCCTATGGCGTGTCGTTCCATGTCGGCTCGCAGCAGACCGACCTGACCGCCTGGGACCGTGCGCTCGCCGACGCCAAGACGGTGTTTTCGACGCTGGCCGACGAAGGCATCGTACTCAAGATGGTCAATATGGGCGGGGGTTTCCCGACCCGTTATCTGAAGGACGTGCCCGTGGCGCAGGCCTATGGCCAGGCGATCTTCTCGGCGCTGCGCAAGCATTTCGGCAATGCGCTTCCCGAGACCATCATCGAGCCGGGCCGCGGCATGGTCGGCAATGCCGGCGTCATCAAGTCGGAAGTCGTGCTGATCTCGAAGAAGGCCGACAACGACAATGTGCGCTGGGTGTTCCTCGACATCGGCAAGTTCGGCGGTCTGGCCGAGACGATGGACGAGGCGATCCGCTACCCGATCGTCACCGCGCATGACGGCGGCGAGACCGCGCCTTGCGTGCTCGCCGGCCCGACCTGCGATTCGGCCGACGTGATGTACGAGAAGACGCCGTACCCGCTGCCTTTGTCGCTGACCATCGGCGACGAGGTGCTGATCGAAGGCACCGGCGCCTACACGACCACCTATTCGGCGGTCGCGTTCAACGGCTTCGAGCCTCTCCGATCCTACGTGATCTGACGGTTCGAAAGAGCCGGTCAGATCATCCCAGGTGGGCGCCTGTCGCCCGCCCGGGTTCGCTTGTGGAACAGATCTCCGCTCGTGAAGGATTGCGGAAATGGACATTGCAAATTTCATCGTTGAGGACGCCGCGCACGGAATCTCCCCCCTTGAGGGGGAGATGGCCACGCAGTGGCCAGAGGGGGTCGTCTCAGCTGCCTCGACCTCTCTTGGACCGTATGGGGCCAGCGCTTCACGCGCGGCGACCCCCTCTGTCACCTTTGGCGACATCTCCCCCTCGATGGGGGAGAGTGCCCGCGCCATTGTCGTCGTTGCCGAAACCGCTGATGACGTCGCGGCCCGCGAGGCGCTGCTCGACGACGCCATGGGGCCGAAGCGCAAGACAAAGTCATCCGAAAAACTGCGGCGCGGCCGCCGGCCTTCCGAAGGCCTGGCTTTCGTTGCGCGCGATGCATCCGGCTCTGTCATGGGCACGGTGCGGCTGTGGGATGTGACGCTTGGCGAGGCCGGCCCGGCAGCGCTGCTGCTTGGCCCGCTTGCCGTCGATCCGTCGCTCAAGAATGCCGGCATCGGCTCGGTGCTGATGCGCCATGCCATCGCCGAGGCGGCGCGGCTGGGCCATGCGGCGATCCTGCTGGTCGGCGATGCGCCTTACTATGGACGCTTCGGCTTTTCGGCTGCCAAGACCGGCTCGCTTGCCATGCCGGGGCCCTACGAGCGGCACCGCTTGTTGGCGCTGGAGCTGGTGGAGGGCGCGCTTGACGGCGCGCGGGGTACGCTGAAGGCCTCCGGCCGCAAGCTGAAAGCCCAGGCGCCGACGCTGGCGGCCTGAAACATCCATCCAAACCCGAACAAAACGCCGCCTGAAGAGGCGGCGTTTTTGCGTGATCGGTGAAGCGATCGGCGGCTGTGTGCTCAGCCGATCAACTGGCTGAGCGCCATGGCGACCGTCATGTCGCCCTCGACTTTTATCTTGCCGGTCATGAACGCCATGGTCGGGTTCAGGTCGCCTGATATCAGCGAATCGAGATCGTCGAGCGAGAGCTTGATGGTGCAGTCGGTGGGGGCGTCGGTGGTCGAGACAGTTGCGCCGTCGATGACGATGACGCCGTCGCTGCCGGTGTCGAATTTCACGGAACGATCGAACCCGCTGCTGGCCACGCGCGACTTGATCTTCTCGGCAATCTCCTGAACGCTCACGCTGTTCTCCCTGTCTGGTTGCATCTGCCTGTCTGGTTGCATCTGCTTGTCTGGTTGCATCTGTCGCGCAACGGCGCTTCGGTCCGGCCGAAGCCCATGCCGCATCTGTGGCGATCACAATCGCTGCCGCATATAGCTTTGGATTGACGTTTACGTCAACGCGAATTGCAGGGGCTGGTTCCATCGCCGCACCGGGCGAATAGCCGGGACCCTCGGTGCGTGGCCGTGCCGGATGGCGTCAATGCGCGCTGACCGGCTTGGCCGTCTCGGGCGCGGCTGTGCCGGATTCCTGCCGGCGGCGCAGCCAATTGTCGCGGATCTCGTCCTTGCTCAGGAAATTGACCTGGTCGACCAGAACCTCATGCACCAGGTTCGCGCCGACACGAGTATTGACGGTGTCGCGGATGGCGGCGCGAAAGGCATCGAGGTCGATCGTCGCCTTCTTGGTGAAGTCGATCTGGGGATTGGCGTAGAGGTAGGTGTATACTTGGTCGGTGATCAGGGCCTCGGCCGGGACCGACAGCTTCTTTATCTGCTCCGGCTCGACCGTGTAGACGAGCTTGGCCAGGAAGTAGCCGTCGATCCTGGCATCGTGGATCAGCGGCACCGAAATGATGTCGGTCTTGACGTAATCCAGCCCGCCCAGCATCGGCTTGGGTTTCTCGCCGACGCCGCGTTCGCCGGCGGCCTGGAACGAATAAAATACCGCGCCGAGCGTGGCGACGCACACCCAGACCGCGATGGCGATGACCTTGATCATTCGGAGACCGGGCCCGACATTGTCGCGCTCTAACCTTTCAGCCTGCCGAACTCGCCGGCGGAATAGGTGCCGTCGGTTTCGGCGCGCTGGATGGCGCTGCGCAGCAGGCTGGCGACTTCGTTGACGGCGCTCAGATGCGCCAGGATCGCCGCCTCGTTGCGGGCCAGCTTCTGCCGCAGCCGGGTCAGACCCTCGCGGTGCTGTTCGAGGAATTCGGCTTCGCTGCCGCCTTTCATGGCGCGCGTCAATTCGTAGAGATAGCGGCTCTTGCGGGCATTCGAGGCCTTGAGGTCATAGCTGGTATCGCTGCGGATGCCGGCGGTTTCTTCCTCGACCACCTCCTCGATGCGGCCGATGATGGCGGCAAGGTTTCCGGGCCGCGCGAACGGGATCGGCGCTTCCGACGCAATCGCGCGCGCTGGCAGGTTGGCGGTGAATTCGGATGAGTCGGCCATGGTGTTTCCCAGTCTAGACCTTGATGTCTGTTTTTATGGTTGTCTCGTCGCCGGTCATCGACCTGGCGGCCTTGCGCTGCAATTCCTGGACGAGCGAGGTGGACAGACGGGTTTGCTGATCGATCTCGGTCTTTTCCGGTCCGTTTGAAACCGGTCCGATCGGCACCTTGCGCTTGCCGTCGAGATAATGGTCGGCGAGCAGCGACTTGGCGATGCCGATGCCGCCGCGATCGGCCATGACGTCGGCGACCCGCTCGGCGAGCTGCGATTTCCACATGTCTCCGGCGAGACCCGTGCCATAGACGCCCTCGGTGTCCTTGGGCAGCATGTTCTGGATGAAGGTCTGCAGCACCATGGCCTCGAACTTCTTGAACTTCTTGGCCGGATCGGTCCCGGCGGCGTGTTCGGCGGAGGCGCGCGACAGGATCGAGCCGGCGTCGACCGATGCCGCGGTGTCGACCGAGAACGTGCCTGCGGCACCGCCGGCACGCTTGGTCAGCGCGGCGCGGGCAGCCTCGATATCCGTCGGATCAACTGCGCGGGCGACATCCATAACGATGTCGCTGGGTGGAGAAATCGCCAAGAAAGTCCGCCTTTTGCCGGGTTTCCTTAGCCAGACCATGCCTCAACAAGCTTGTGGCAGGCTTGCGGGCCCATGCCCGGCCTATTCGTCGGCTTCGTGGCCCCGCTTCTGCGCGATCAGGTCGAGGCGTTCGCGGTCGGAGCGTTCGCGCTCGTCGCGGTTGCGCACGTCCTTGTAGGCGCGTTCGACCATGTTAGCGCGGGCGGTTGCAGCGGCGATGAGGCCGGCTTCCTGCCTGGCGCCCTCCAGGCTCTTCTCCTGGCGCACCACCGCCTGGGCGATGCGGCGATGATAGAGATCGGGGAACAGGCCGGAAAGCGAATTGTCCTGGTCGAAGTGTCCGATCAATTCCCTGGCTTCTGCCGCGGCGGCGTTGGCGGCGGCCAGGAGGGTGGCGTGACGGGTTTCGTGCAGCGCCTTCAGCTGCTCCTGCACCTTGACCAGTTTCTTGAGGCGATCCTTGCGCGTGCTCATGTCACCTCGCCAGCGTCAGGTCGACGAAGCCGTCGACGAACAGCGACAGCATGGTGCCGACGGCGAAATAGAAGATGATCATGCCGCCGGCGATGACGAAAGGCTGGGAGATGAAATAGATTGGGATCTGCGGGGTCAGCTTGTTGACGAAGCCGATCGTCAGATTGACCAGAATGGCATAGGCGACAAACGGGCTGCCGAGGCGGATGACCAGGAAGAAGGTGTCCGACACCGTGTCGGTGATGTCGACGAGGGCTGCCTGGGGGTTGAAGAAAACGTTGACCGGCGCGACCGTGTAGGAGGTCACGAGGGCGCGCACGATCTCATGGTCGAAGTCGAAGACGAACAGCATCAAGAGCGCCGAGAACGAGATGATGGCGGCGAGGGCGGCCTGCGGTTCCGGCTCCTCGATCGCCGGTCCGCCCGAGCCGCCATAGCCGATCAGCATGGCGATGGCCGAACCCATGAAGCGCAGCGCTTCCATGTAGAGCCTGGTCATGGCGCCGATCAGACCGCCGACCAGGAGTTCCGAAATGATCATCGGCACCAGGATCTGAGGGCGCGGATCGACGAAGGGAAAGATGCGGTCCCACAGGAAGGCGAGCAGGCCGCCGGTGGCGGCCACCGCCACGAACAGCCTGACCTGCATCGGGACGCGCGCGCTGGACAGGCCCGGCATCAGCATGAAGCAGGCGCCGATGCGGCAGAAGGCGAGGAATGCCGCGATGACGACCGCTTGCGAGAGAACGCTCACGATATGGTTCCGAGCACCCTGATCTCGACGCCTTTGGCGATTTCGACATGGGAGAGCACCGGTAGCGTGGTGAACAGGCGCTCGATGATCATGCGCACATAGGGGCGGGCGTCCGGCGCGGTGACCAAGACGAAACGTTCGCCGGCTTCCAGGTGCTTCTTGATCGCCTTGGTGGCGTCCTGGCCGAATTCTTCCAACTGGCGCGGATCGATGTCGAATTCGCGCACCTCGCCCTTGGCGTCGCGCTTGAGGCTCTGGTGGAAAGCGAGGTCCCAGCGGTTGCCGAGACGCAGCACCTTGAGCACGCCGCCCTCGGACAGGTCGCCGCAGATCTGCTGGGCCATGCGGATACGGACATGCTCGACGATCTGCTCGGTGCGGCGCACATGCGGCGCGATCTCGGCGATCGCCTCGATGATCAGGTGCAGGTTGCGGATCGAGACGCGCTCGGCAAGAAGCAGCTTCAGCACCGCCTGCAGCCCTGGGTAGGAGATGTGCGTGGTGCAGATCTCGTCGGCGAGCTTGCGGTATTCCTGATCCTGGCGTTCGAGCAGCGCCTTCATGTCCTTGTAGGATAGAAGCTGCGGCAGGTTGTTGCGGATGACTTCCGAGAGATGGGTGAGCAGCACCGACATGTTGTCGGCGAAGGTGAAGTTCTCGCGCTTCAAATCCTCGGCGAAGGTTTCCATGACGGAATAGGCGCGCATGCCGAAGGCCGGCTCGCGGATCTCTTCGCCCGGGATCTCGGGCAAGTCGCGGTTGCCGAGCAGCACCATGATCTCGCCGACGCGCATCGAATATTCGGCGACCACCGTGCCGTGCACCTTGATCTGGTAGCTTTTCGGCGGGATGGCGAAATCGTCGGCAACGCGCACTTCCGGCACGACGAAACCGTATTGCTGGGCGAATTTCTTGCGCATCTTGGCCATGCGGAAGACCAGTTCCTGATGCGAGACCAGCAGCCGTGTCGAAAGCTGCTTGCCGATCAGCAGCTCGATCTCGGCGGTGGCGAGCGAGGCCTTGACCGAGTTCTTCTCTTCCTCGGCCTTGGTCGCCTTCTCCTGGCTCTTCAGCGCCTCGGCTTCGGCGACGGCGCGGTTGTGGCGCATCGGGATGACGTAGCCGAGGCCGGCCATGCCGCCGGCGAGCGCGAAGAAGGGGAACAATGGCAGGCCAGGCATGAGGCCCAGCAGCACCAGCAGCGCCGCCGCCACGTAGAGGGCGCGCGGATGGGCGCCGAGCTGGCCGAACACGGCCTGGTTGGTGGAGCCGCGGGTGCCGCCCTTGGAGACTAGGAGGCCGGCGGCGAGCGACACGATCAGCGCCGGGATCTGGGTGACCAGACCGTCGCCGACGGACAGCTTGATGAACACGTCGGCGGCTTCGCCCATGCCCATGCCGTGCCTGATATAGCCGATGGCGATGCCGCCGACGATGTTGATGGCGGTGATGATGAGGCCGGCGATGGCGTCGCCGCGGACGAATTTCGAGGCGCCGTCCATCGAGCCGAAGAAGGACGATTCCTCCTCCAGCTCGCGGCGGCGCAGCTGCGCCGTCTTTTCGTCGATCATGCCGGCGGAGAGATCGGCGTCGATCGACATCTGCTTGCCAGGGATGGCGTCGAGGGTGAAGCGGGCGCCGACCTCGGCGATACGGGTGGCGCCCTTGGTGATGACGATGAAGTTCACCACGATCAGGATCATGAAGACGATCAGGCCGATGACGAAGTCGCTGGCCATGACTAGCTTTGAGAAGCCGGCAATGACATAGCCGGCGGCGTGCGTGCCCTCATTGCCGTGCGAGAGGATCATGCGCGTGGTGGCGATGTTGAGCGATAGCCGCAGCATTGTGGCGATGAGCAACACGGTCGGAAAGGAAGAGAAATCGAGCGGCCGCTGGATCCACAGCGCCACCATCAGGATCAGCACCGAAAGCGCGATCGAGAAGGCGAGGCCGATGTCGATGAGGAAGGCGGGGATCGGCAGGAACAGCACGGCCAGGATGATAACGATGCCGAGCGCGAAGAAGATGTCGCGGCCGTTCTTGGCCACTGCGCCGGGCTGGATGCTTTCGCTGATCGCCATTCTCGTCCTCGAACCATGGGCTGCCAGGCATGCGACAGCCCGGCGAGGGTAGCTGGCCAAGCTTGCGCGAGGGTGGGAGAGTGGCCGAACCGAATGCAACGCAAGAAGGAAGACCCCATGCTGCTGGTCATCGGCACGATCCGCATGCCGCCCAACAGGTTCGAGGAGGCAAGGTCCGCGATGGAGAGCATGATCTCGGGCAGCCGTGGCGAGGACGGCTGCCTGGAATATTCCTATGCGCGGGATGTTCTCGACGCAGGGCTGATCCGGGTCACCGAGGTATGGCGCGACAAGGCGGCACTCGATGCGCATTTCCGCTCGCCACATATCTCCGAGTGGCGTTCAAGCTGGCCGGCACTCGGCATTGGTGAGCGTAACCTCGTGCTCTATGAGGCCGGCGAGCCTATGCCGACCTGATCGAATAACAATCAGGATACCCCGGACTGACGGCGGAACCGGTTGCTTCACGCTCAAGGGGCGGGAAAGACCAAAATCAGCCGGTCTCCCGGCCATAATGGCGCCTTTGATGTCGGCATTGTGGTTGTCTTGCCGTGCCGCCCGGCGTATCAGGCGGGTCTTCCATTGCGTTTCATATCGGCGAGCCGCCCCGGTGCTTTCCAGAACCCACAGCGAAGTCTACGCCCGCCGGATGCGCGCGGTGCTTCTGAGGTCAATACCGCTGCTCGAGGCGCGCGGCATCGCTGTGGTCATCCTGGCCGGCGTGGTCGGCATCATGGCGGGCATACTGGTCACCGCGATGAGCCAGATCGTGCAGGATCTGCACGGACTCATGTTCGGCGTTCAGCCCGGCGGCCGGCTTTCCGGCATGTTTTCGCTCGCCAATCCGATGCAGGCGCTGATACCGGCGATCGGCGGCATCGTGCTCGGCTTGAGCGTGATCTGGCTGAGAAAGCGCAGATTCCGCACGCCCGTCGATCCGATCGAGGCCAATGCGCTCTATGGCGGGCGCATGTCGCTGACCGACACCTTCATCATCGCCGTCCAGACGATGATCTCCAGCGGCTTCGGCGCCTCGGTCGGGCTGGAAGCCGGCTATACACAGGTCGGCTCCGGCCTGGCATCGCGGCTGGCGCGCATCTTCAGGCTGCGCCGCAACGATGTCCGCATCCTGGTCGGCTGCGGCGCGGCCGGGGCCATCGCCGCCGCCTTCGACGCGCCGCTGACCGGCGCGTTCTACGGCTTCGAACTGGTCATCGGCATCTATTCGGTCGCCAACGTCGCGCCTGTCATGACCGCCGCTATCTCGGCCTCGCTGACCGCGGAAGTGTTCGGCGGCGTGCCGTTCCCGCTGGAGCTCGCCGGCCTGCCGGCACTGACGCCCAGCCAATACGTGCCGTTCCTGCTGCTTGGACTGCTTGGGGGTGCTGCCTCGATCGCCATCATGCATCTGGTAACGCTGATCGAACGCGGCTTTGCCAAACTGTCGATCGATGCCTCGCTGCGCCCGGCCATCGGCGGCGTCATTGTCGGCCTGCTGGGCCTGGTTACGCCACAGGTCCTGTCCAGCGGCCACGGCGCGCTGCACCGCGAATTCGCCATGAACTACGGGCTGACCGTGGTGGCCAGCGTCTTCGTGCTGAAGCTGGCCGCGTCGGCCATTTCCCTGGGCTCCGGCTTTCGCGGCGGCTTGTTCTTCGCCTCGCTGTTCCTCGGCGCGCTGCTCGGCAAGGCGTTCGCCGGCGTGATGGCGCTCGTCTCGCCGGCGACCGGCATCGACCCGGCCGTCGCCGCCGTCGTCGGCATGACGTCGCTTGCCGTCGGTGTTGTCGGCGGCCCGCTGACGATGACCTTCCTGGCGCTGGAATCGACCCGCGACCTGACGCTCACCGGCGTGGTGCTGGCGGCCTCGATCATGGCGGCGATCCTGGTGCGCGAAACCTTCGGCTATTCGTTCTCGACATGGCGCTTCCATCTGCGCGGCGAGACGATCCGCAGCGCCCACGACGTCGGCTGGATGCGCAGCCTGACCGTCGGCTCGATGATGCGCAAAGACATCAAGACCATCGATGCCTCGACGACGCTTGCCGCCTTCCGCAAGGAAATCCCGCTCGGCTCTGCCCAGCGCGTCATCGCCGTCGACCCGGGTGATGAGTATGTCGGCGTGCTGATCGTGGCCGAACTGCACAGCGATCCCTCCGATGGGGAGGTGCCGGTGCGCGATCTGGCCCAGTACAAGGATGCCGTTCTGGTGCCAAGCATGAACGTGCAGGCCGCCGCCGAGACGTTCCAGCGCGCCGGCGCCGAAGAACTGGCCGTGGTCGAGGACTTCACCGACCACATCGTGCTCGGCCTGCTGACCGAGGGCCATTTGATGCGGCGCTATGCCGAGGAGCTCGAAAAGGCGCGCCGGGACCTTTCCGGCGAAGGGTAGCGGGTTTCTCCTGCTCGTCCCCTTGCCGTCCGGCAGACACATCCTGCTCCGGCGAAAAAATCCTTCCTGGTTGCGAGCCTGGCCGAATAGTGCCGCGGTCCTGGCCTCATGCGCGTCTTGCCAGCTGTACAGTGGTACTGTACGGATTGTTAAGTGAGGTGAGGAGACGGCATGGGCAAGGCTTCCGGCCAGGCTTCGGTAACGACGCTCGACGCATCGGCCGCGACACATGCCCATCAGGTGCTGGGCATGCGGCTCAAGAGCCTCCGCCTTGCCCGCAGGCTGTCATTGCGCGATCTCGCGGAGGCGACCGGCACCAGCGCCAGCTTCATCAGCCAGCTCGAACGCGGCCTGACCGGCGCCAGCACCGCCTCGCTCAACCAGATAGCCTCGGCGCTTGGCGTCAGCGTCGCGATGCTGTTCGAGGAAAGTGCCGCGCAGAACCGCGGCGTGCTTCGGCGCAGCGAGCGGCCGAGCCTGCCGCCCAGCGACGGCTGCCGCAAGATGCTGCTCTCGCGCCCGCCGCTGAGCGACATGGAGGTCTATGTCGGCGAATTCGACATAGGCGGCTCGACCGGGCACGACCAATACACGCATGGCGACGCGCATGAGATGCTCGTCGTGCTGCGCGGCATCGTCGAGGTCTCGCTCGGCGAGGCGCGCCATGTCCTGGAAGAGGGCGACAGCATCGAATACACGACGTCGACGCCGCATCGCAGCGAGAACATCGGCGGTGGCCGAGCCGAAGTGATGTGGATTATCGCCCCGCCGACCTCGGCGCGCGCCGAACTCGATCAATACACGGCCTGGAAACCGCTCGCGGCCAGGTAGTCCGACAAAACGCGGGCATGAATGGGAGAGTTAGTGTCATGTTGAAATCGAAATATGCAAGCCTTGGCGCCGTTCTGGCGCTCGGTGTCCTGGCAGGCGCGGCCTTTGCGCAGGACAAGCCGGTGGCAGGCGAGGTGAAGGAGGGGTCGCTCAAGGGCAAGACCCTGACGTTCGTATCCTACGGCGGCATCTACCAGGACGGCCAGGCGGCGGCGCTGAAGGAGTTCGTCGACAAGTCCGGGGTCAAGCTGCTCAATGACGGGCCGACCGAGATCGCCAAGCTGCAGGCGCAGGTCGAGTCCGGCAATGTCACGTGGGATGTCGTCGACACCGACGATCTGCCGCCTTACGTCTATTGCGGCAAGCTGTTCCAGAAGCTGGATCTGACGAAGCTCGACGTCTCGAAGATTCCGGCAGGCCAAGTCGGCGAATGCTCGGTGCCGGCGATGAACTACGGCGTCGTGCTGATGTACAACAAGGAAAAGTACAAG
This sequence comes from Mesorhizobium sp. B2-3-5, assembly GCF_006442395.1. Taxonomy (NCBI): domain Bacteria; kingdom Pseudomonadati; phylum Pseudomonadota; class Alphaproteobacteria; order Hyphomicrobiales; family Phyllobacteriaceae; genus Mesorhizobium; species Mesorhizobium sp. B2-3-5. The sequence goes on from NZ_VFVX01000006.1 coordinate 143,579, forward strand.
GATAACCCGCCCAAGAGCTGGGCGGACTTCTTCGATACCCAGAAATTCCCGGGCGTGCGCGGGATCGACGGCTCCGGCAGCCCGACCGGAGGCTTGCTGGAACAGGCGTTCAAGGTCGCCGGCGGCGACCCGAAGGCCATGACCGTGGCCGATATCGACAAGGCCATCGACGTGGTCCGCAAGCTCGGCCCCGATACCATTTTCTGGAAGACGGGGGCTGAATCGCAGCAGCTGGCGGAGTCCGGCGAGGCCGATATGCTGATGATGTGGACCGGCCGCGCCATGACCGCCGTCAAGAACGGCGCCAAATATGCGCCGGCCTGGCAGGACTGGCTGGTGGTGATGGACCAGATGACGATCCCGGTCGGCGTCAAGGATACGGACGCATCCTACGCGCTGCTCAATGCCTATCTCGGCAAGCATGCCCAGGAGGTCCTGACCGAGCAGACGTCCTATACGCCGATCAACAGCGACGCGCAGCCCAAGGTCGACGCTTCCGTCGCCGCCTTCCTGACCAACACGCCCGAGCGCCAGAAGCAGGGCTACAAGCAGAACTTCAAGTTCTGGGTCCCGAACTTCGCGGTGGCGCAGGAGAAGTGGTCCGCGCTGATGGCCGGCAACTGACCGGCTGAGAGAGGCAAATCCCGTGAGCGCGCTCGACCCGACGACGCCTTCCGCCCCGAACCGGGCGGGCTGGGCATGGAGGCCGTACGCGCTCACGCTGCCGGCGCTGCTCCTGCTGGTGGCCGTGATCGGCTACCCGCTGCTCACCATCGTGCTGCGCAGCCTGTCGGAGCCGCAATGGGGCGTGCAGAACTACATCTGGTTCTTCGGCGCGCCCATCAATCTGACGGTGCTGCAGCGCACCTTTGTCATCTCGGCCTGGGTCACGGTGGTCTGTGCGGCCTGTGCCTATCCCTATGCCTATCTGATGACCGCCGTCGGGCCGCGCGTGCGGCTGATCCTGGTGCTGTGCGTGCTGATCCCGTTCTGGGTGAGCGGCGTGGTGCGCACGCTCTCCTGGGTGATCCTGCTGCAGGATTCGGGCGTCATCAATTCGTTGCTGAGGTCGGCCGGTTTTGACGGCATCCGACTGATCCGCACGCAGACCGGCGTTGTGATCGGCATGGCGCAGGTGCTTCTGCCTTTCATGATCCTGCCGCTCTATTCGGTGATGAAAGGCATCGACCTCAGGCTGATGCGGGCGGCGCAGAGTCTTGGCGCGCGACCTTCCCGGGCCTTCTTCACCGTCTATCTGCCGCTGTCGCTGCCGGGCGTCTATGCCGGGGCGATCATCGTCTTCATCCTGGCGCTGGGCTTCTATATCACGCCGGCGCTGCTCGGCGGGCCGCGCTCGACCATGCTGTCGACGCTGGTTCAGACCCAGGTGCTCAGCCTGCTGCAATGGGGCCGGGGCGGCGCCATGGGCGTGGTGCTTCTGGTCACCACCTTCGTACTTCTGGCGCTGGCGGCACCGGTGATGCGCTCGCGCTATCGGGAAGCGGAGCGACGCTGATGGAAATGAAGCCGCTCACCCGTGCGATCCTCGGCCTCGTCTGCCTGCTGGTGGCGATCTGGCTGGTGGCGCCGACGCTGGTCGTCGTGCCGATGTCGTTCAACGGGAACAAGTCGCTCGCTTTCCCGCCGCAGGGGTTCTCCTGGCAGTGGTACCAGAATTTCCTCACCAATCCGGACTGGTCCTCCAGCTTCCTGAATTCGCTGAAGGTTGCCTCGATCGTGGCGGTGCTGGCTACGGTGCTCGGCACGCTTGCCGCCTTCGGCTTGGACCGCATGAAGGCGCGGCCCGCCAATCTCCTGCGGATGCTGATGCTGACCCCGATGGTGGTGCCGGGCGTCGTCCTGGCCATCGGCATCTATGCCGTCTATCTCGATGCGCGGCTGGTCGGGACGCTGGCGGGGTTCGTGCTCGCCCATACCATCCTTGCGCTTCCCTTCGTGCTGATCGCGGTCTCGGCCAGTCTCGAAGTGTTCGACAGGCGCCTGGAAACGGCCGCCGCAAGCCTTGGCGCCGGTGCGCTCGCCACGTTCCGCACCGTGACGATGCCGCTGATCCTGCCCGGCATGCTGTCCGGCCTGCTCTTCGCCTTCGCCACCTCCTTCGACGAGATCGTCGTATCGCTGTTCATCACCAACCCCTATCTGAAGACCTTGCCCGTGCAGATATTCTCCTCCATCACCCGCGACGCCGACCCGACGGTCGCCGCCGTCGGCACCATCCTGCTGTGCGCCACCACGATGCTGATCGGTGGCGGCATGCTCCTTCTTGGCCGTGAGCCGAAGGGACGCCAATGAAGCGGGAACAGGAGAGCAAGGGTGCGGCGATCGATCTGGAGTCGATCAGCAAGGCCTATGGCGGCTTCAAGGCGCTGGACGGCATCTCGCTTCGAATCGAGCCCGGCGAGTTCATGACGCTGCTCGGCCCGAGCGGTTCGGGCAAGACCACGACGCTCAATGTGGTTGCCGGCTTTACCGATGTGACCAGCGGCAAGCTGGTGGTCGGGGGAAAAAGCGTGGTCGGCGTGCCGGCGCACAAGCGCAATATCGGCGTCGTCTTCCAGCATTATGCGCTGTTCCCGCATATGAGCGTCGGCCGTAACGTCGCCTATCCGTTGACCCTGCGCGGTGTCGACCAGGCGCAGCGCAAGGCGCGCGTGGCAAGGGCGCTCGACATGGTCAAGATGGGCGATTTCGCGCATCGCTATCCCAGCGAACTGTCGGGCGGCCAGCAGCAGCGCGTGGCGCTGGCCCGCGCCATCGTCTTCGACCCGCCGCTGCTGCTGATGGACGAGCCGCTTGGCGCGCTCGACAAGAAGCTGCGCGAGTGGCTCCAGCTCGAGATCAAGCGCATCCACCGCGAACTCGGCACCACCTTCGTCTATGTGACGCACGACCAGGAAGAGGCGCTGGTCCTGTCCGACCGCATCGCCGTGTTCAATCGGGGGCGGATCGAGCAGGTCGGTACCGGCCGCGAGCTCTACGACGAACCGGCGACGCTGTTCGTCGGCCGTTTCGTCGGCGACTCCACCGTGCTGCGCGGAGAGGCGCGGAGCGATGGCGCCAGCACGGCGCTGCGCATCGCCGGCGAGACGGTGACGGCGCCGCGGCGGATCGCCGGGGAGGCCAGCCCGGTCATGTTGCTGCGCCCCGAAAAGCTTGCCATCCGACGGCCTGGCCAGAGCGCGGCGGGCACCACCAACCGCCTGCCGGGGACGATCGCGGAAGCCATCTATCTCGGCTCGGGATCGAAATACGAAGTCAGGCTCGCCGACGGCTCCACGGCGATCGTGCGCTCGCCGCTGACCGGCGAGAGCTTTGGCCTCGGGGAGACGGTGGAGCTCTGCTTCGACGGTGCCGACGCCAAGCTTCTGGCCGACGACAGCACGGCCGATGCAACGCTGACCTGATCCCAATCAATCCGAAAGTCATTCCATGCAAGCCAAGCGCAACGGCGACATATCGTTCTGGTATGCGGATCTGGGCGGGGTTCCCGCACCCCGGCCACCCTTGCCCGGCGACATCGAGGCGGATGTCGCGATCGTCGGTGCCGGCTATACCGGGCTGTGGACGGCCTATTACCTGAAGAAAGCGAAGCCCTCGCTGCGCATCGTGCTTATCGAACGCGAGTTCGCCGGCTTCGGCGCATCGGGGCGCAATGGCGGCTGGTTGTCGGGCGGCTTCGGCTGGTCGCGCGAGAAATATCTGAAGACCTCGACCCGGCAAGGCGTCACCGCCATGCAGAAGGCGATGGCCGGCTGCGTCGATGAGGTGATCCGGGTGGCGACGGAAGAGGGCATCGAAGCCGATATCCGCCGCGTCGACAATCTGACGGTTGCCACCAATCCGGCGCAGCTGGAACGCGTGCGCGAGGAATGCGAGACGATCCGCTCGTGGGACGCAGACCCTGAACGCATCGAGCTGCTCGACGCCGAGGCGACCCGGGCGCGCATCAACATCCGTAATGTCATGGGCGGCTTCGTCATCCATGGCCAGGCGCGCGTGCAGCCGGCCAAGCTGGTGCGCGGGCTTGCCGCCGCCGTCGAGCGGCTGGGCGTGCCGATCTACGAACAGACAACGGTGACCGCCATCGCCAAGGGCAGCGTGACGACCGACCGGGGCGCGGTGCGCGCGGAAACCATCATCCGTGCGACGGAGGGCTTCACGGCCGGCATTCCCGGCGAGGAGCGGACCTGGCTGGCGCTCAACAGCGCGCAGATCGTGACCGAGCCGCTGTCCGAGGAGCTTTGGCGCCAGATCGGCTGGGAGGGCCACGAGCTTCTCGGCAATGCCGCACACGCTTATTGCTATGCCCAGCGCACGCGCGAGGGCCGCATCACCATGGGCGGGCGCGGCGTGCCCTATCGCTATGGCTCGCGCACCGACGTCAATGGGCAGACGCAGCAGGCCACGATCGACCAGTTGCATCAGATCCTGACGACGCTCCTGCCGCAGACCGCGGGCTGCCGCATCGAGCACGCCTGGTGCGGTGTGCTCGGCGTGCCGCGCGACTGGTGCACGACCGTCGGCCTCGATCCCGCGACCCGCATCGGCTGGGCCGGCGGCTATGTCGGGCTTGGCGTGTCGAGCTCCAATCTTTCGGGGCGCACGCTCGCCGACCTGATCCTTGGCCGCGACACGGAGCTGACGCGCCTGCCCTGGGTCAACCGCACCGTGCGGCGCTGGGAGCCGGAGCCGTTCCGCTGGCTCGGCGTGCATTCGATGTACCAGCTCTATCATCTCGCCGATCGCCGCGAAGCCGCCGGCCTGGCACACACCTCCAGGCTTGCCGCCCTGGCCGACGGCATCACAGGCCATTAGGGCGGTTCAGCGTTGGTGGAATCGTTGACCAATTCCAAGTCTTTGTCATTTCGCAATTCCGGGCGGAAAACCGTTGCACTTTTCCCGGAATTGCTCTGATCCATGGAGTCCGACTTGATCGATCTTTCGACCTTCCACGACCTCGCCAAGACTGACATCGGCGTGTTCTCCCCAAAGCCCACGTCCATCGAGGGCAATCAGGTCGAGGCGGTGCGCTCGCTCTTCCAGTCCCCGGACGGGACCATCGATGTCGGCATCTGGGAGTGCACGCCCGGCCGCTTCACCGCCGACCGATCGGGTTCGTCGGAAATATGCCACATCATTTCGGGGCGGGTGGAGGTGAGCCGCGCCGACGGTGAGAGGCGCGAGTTGGGGCCGGGCGACCTCCTCGTGCTGCCGCGGGGATGGAAAGGCGAATGGCGGATCCGGGAGACCACGCGCAAGCTCTACATGATCCAGTCAGCCGGCTGATCGACTGACATCAGTTCCGCGGCGCATCAGTGCTCGATCGGCCCCTTGGCCATCACCAACGCGGTGCCGGCGGTTGTCGGCCGCTCGATCACGCGACGCACGCGCGGCGGCCCGTCGCCGCTGTGCAGGGCCCGCAAGCGTTCGCCGACCATGGCGTCGGCTTGGGTCATGCGGCCATTGTGGCGCACATATTCGAGCCAGGTCGGCGTGTGGTAATGCTCGATCCAGATCATCGGATTTTCGAGGTCGCGCGCCAGTGTCCAGTTGCGGGCGCCATCGCGGCGGCGGATACGGCCGCGCTCGGCCATGGTGGCGAGGAATTCCGCCTCGTCCTCATGCCGGATCACATATTCGATCATGATGGCGATGGGACCGCTGCGCGGCTTCAGGTCGAGCGCCAGATGCGGCTCCTTGAAGCGATTGAGCGGATCGAGGTTGAGCACCTGCTGCTGCGGCAGCGGCAGCACAAGGCCGATGGCGCCGCCGGCCAGCATGGCGATGGCGGCCGCGATCAGCGCCGTCTCGGCGCCCTGGGCATCGGCGACGACGCCCCAGATCCAGCTGCCGAGCGCGATGCCGCCAAAGGTCGCGGTCTGGTAGACCGACAGCACCCGGCCGACCACCCAGCGCGGCGTCGCCATCTGCACGGTGACGTTGAAATGCGAAAGCGCGATCACCCAGCAGGCGCCGCCAACCAGCAGGCCGAGCGAGGTCTGCCAGGCATGCTGGCTGATCGCCGCATTGAAGGCGCAGACCGCGAAGCCTGCGAAGGCGCAGCGCACCATCGTCTCGCTGGAGAGCAGCTGCCGCAGCCGCACGCTGATCAAGGCGCCGCCAACGGCGCCGATGCCGAAGGCGCCCAGCATGATGCCGTAGGTCAGCGCATCGCCCTTGACGACGTCGCGCGCCACCAGCGGCAACAGCGCCAGAACCGCGCCGGCGCTGAAGCCGAAGGCGGCGCCCCTGACCAGCACCTTACCGATGTTGGGCGACATGGCGACATAGCGCAGGCCGGCGCCCATGGCCGCGCCGAGCGATTCACGCGGCAAGGTCGATACCGGCACATCCGGCTTCCAGCGCGCCATCACGACGATGAGGCCGATATAGCTCACCGCGTTCGCCGCGAAGGCGGCCGCGGCACCAGCGGCCGCGACGATGATGCCGCCGATCGCCGGACCGACACTGCGCGTCAGGTTGAAGCCCATGGAGTTCAGCGCCACCGCGGCGGGGACCTTGTTGCGGGGCACGATGTCGCCGACCGAGGCCTGCCAGGATGGGCTGTTCAATGCCGTGCCGCTGTCGATCAGGAAGGTGAAGGCCAGAAGTGTCCACGGCGTGATCAGGCCGTAGTAAGTGAACACGGTCAGAAGCACCGAGACGACCAGCATGAAGGTCTGGGCGACCAGCATCACCTTGCGCCGGTCGAAGCTGTCGGCGATGGCGCCGGCAACGAGCGCAAACAGCATGATCGGCAAGGTGGTCGAGGCCTGGACCAGGGCGACCTGATAGGGCGAGGTGGCGATGGTGGTCATCATCCAGGCAGCGCCGACACCCTGGATCAGACCACCGAAATTCGAGACGAGGCTTGCGGCCCATACGGCACGGAAGATGCCATGCCGGAAGGGCGCCAGCGCCGAGACGCTCTCGCTTTCCGGCTTTTCGTCAATCATGGATGGGTCCCTGCCACGGCCTGCTGATCCTTGCGATGATCCCTTTCCCGGATCGTTTGCCGAAACTATGGCATCACACTGCAAAGGGCGAACGTCTTGCGTGGAAGATCATGGTCCAACAAGGGGATAGCGAAGGGCCACGCAGCCATCAGCCTCGCAAAGCTATCGTTGGCGTCTGCGCCCCAGGCCTTTTCAACCCGCCTCATTGACGGCGGCCCGCAGCGCTTCGGTGAGATGGCCGGCAGTCTGGCCGCCGGCATGCAGGCGCAGGAAAAGCTCCATACCCACCAGCCGCATCCGCGATGCCTGATCACGCCTTGCCAGATCGATCAGGTCGTCCAAGGAAGCTGCCGGCCATTTCATGGCATCGCGCAGCAAGCCGCCGCGCAGCAGACCTTGCGTGCCGGTGGTAAAGTTCGCGGAAACCTGGAACCCGTTCTTGCGGGCATGAACATTCTCACGCGGAATGTGTTTTTCCGCGACCTTCTTCAAAAGCCATTTGCCCTGCTTATGGCGGTATTTGTGCCGTCTCGGCAGATGGATCGCGAAGTCGATCAGCCGGTTCTCGATGAACGGCACCCGGAGTTCCACGGAGGCCGCCATGCTGAGCCGGTCATGCCGGTTCAGCAGATCCTGCATGTGCCCATACATGTCGTGCAGGCAGCAGCCCAGGAAAGCGCGATCGCTGAGCGACGGCAACGGCTCCAAACGGTCGAAGATCTTGGCCTGAAGGAAATTCAGTTCCGGCGACAGCGCCCTGAGCACGATGTTGCGATCCCAGCCATGGGCATTCGCGATCGATGTCCGGAAAGGGGCGTATCTCTGGCGTTCGAACCGCCGGGCGAGGTAACGCTTCGAACGAAACAGGCGTCCCGGCCATGACCAGGGCCGCCACAGCCTCATGCTGGCCTCCTGCCAATCATAACCGCCAAAGAGCTCGTCGGCGCCTTCCCCGGTCAAAAGCACCTTGACGCCATCGGCCCGGCATTGCTCGGCAAGCGCCAGCAGACAGGCATGGCTTGCATGCCAGCCATCGCTTTCCAGGTGCCAGATCGTCCTTGGCCAGAGTTCCAGAAGGCGGTCCTTGTCAATAGGGATCCTGTGCAAGGTCACGCCGGCATGGCTGGCGGTGCGTTCGGCATCCTCCGCTTCGCTGTGGCCAATGCGCGGATCAACGACATAGGCCGACATCTCCGGCCTGAACCGTTTCGCCAGTGTCGTGACGAGGCCGGAATCGACGCCGCCGCTGCAGGCCGCGGCCAGGCTGGTGTCGGCAATGCAATGGAGCCCGACGCTGTCCTGGATCAATTTTTCCAGCGTCGTCATATGCTCGGCGTCCGTGGCGTCGTCGCCGACGATGCGGGCCGCGTCGAGCACATCGAGGACGTGCCAGAAGCAGCGCTTCTCGATGCCGGCGTCGGTGATCTTCCACAGGCCCGCCGGCGGCAGCCGCTCTATGCCCTCGAACAGGCTGGACCCGGAGTCGCGGCTCTGCCAGGCAAGGCGCAGGGTGATCTCGCGCGCATCGATGGCGCGGGCGACGTCGTCGCAGGCAAGGATCGCCTTGTCCTCGGAAGCGAAGAGGATTCGCTCGGCGGTCTCGGCCACCGACATCGGCTTGATGCCGAGACGGTCGCGCGCCAGCCAGAGCGTGGCGGCCCGCATATCGAAATAGGCGAGGGAAAACATGCCGTCGAACAGCGGAATGGCCTTGTCCGGGCCCCAATGGTGCAGGGCTTCGAGAACCACCTCGGCGTCCGAGACCGTTCGGAACCGCCTGCCTTCGGCTTCAAGTGTCCCGCGCAAGGATCGGTAGTTGTAGACCTCGCCATTGTAGACCAGCACACCCTGGCCGCAGGCCGTGAGCATCGGCTCACGCGCATGCTCGGAGAGATCGATGATCGAGAGCCGCCGGTGCCCCAGCGCCAGCCGGCTGTCGTTCCACGTGGCGTGGTCGTCAGGGCCGCGATGCGCCAGCGCCTGCATCATGCGGCCGACAGCGGCGAGATCGCCGCCGGAGACAGGGTTTCGCTTGCGCCACACGCCGGCTATGCCGCACATGGTCCGGCGGTCGGTCCTGGCTGGTCCAGGGATTTGCGAGAAGTCATCGGGACAAAATGATCGCCTGGCCGGGAATGGCTATATGGCAATCTAGCCAGAACGGGCGCCGCCGCAAGCGGACCGCTGTTTTCAAACATTCCAAGTTGAAGCCGCCGCACCCTTCCCGAGGGGTTTCAGAACCCGTTCTGGATGCGCTCGAAGATGACGTTGGCGAAGGCCGATATTTGGCCACCGATGAACGGGCCGGTGAGCGCCACCACCAGCATGATGGCGACGATCTTCGGCACGAAGGTCAAGGTGATCTCCTGGACCTGAGTCAGTGCCTGGATGAGGGCGATGCCGATGCCGACCGCCATGGCGACCAGCACCACGGGCGCGGAGGCGGTCAGCACCGTCCACACCGCATACTGGACGATGTCGAGAGCGTCGGCCTCGTTCATATGGGCGGTTGGCCTAGCTCGCCGGCTTGATCGATACGCCCGCGCCTACCGGGACCGTGGTGCCATCCTGCAGCACTGCGATCAGTCCGTTGCTACCAAGCGTCACCGAAGCCACCGTGCCTGACGTCTTGCCGTCGGCCGAGGTGATGTTGCGGCCTATGAGTGCGTCGGCCTGCGACAGCGCCGAAGACTGCATGATCTGGTCGAGCTTGGTGTTGGTCTGCACCGACTGCTCGACCTGCGAGAAGGTGGCGAGCTGGGCGACGTACTGCGTCGAATCCATCGGTTTGGTCGGATCCTGGTTCTTCATCTCGGCGATCAGAAGCTTCAGGAACGAGTTGTAGTCGACAGCTGTCTTGGATGTCTGCGTGGTGGTCTGGTTGGCGCCAACCGGTATCGTCGTCGTCATGTCCACGGTCATCAGTAGCGTGCTCCCACGGCCAGCGAGCGCGCGGCGCCCGGAACATCGTCATTGCCGCCAAGCGCGCGGCGTTCGAGAGGATAAAGCGAACGGATCGCCTTCAATGCCTCGTAGATATGATCCTCGCCGACCATGCGATCGATCTGCTTCAAGGCGCCGCAGATCTCGGCATCCTCGAAACTTGCAATGAGCAGCGGCAGCGAGCGGCGGAACATCTCGCGTGCTTCGCCAGCGCCGGCAGGGTTGATCAGCATGACCTGCACGATGAAATAGAGCTGCCTGAGCGGTGTCGATGCCTGGTCGGCCTGGATTACATGGCTCTCGAGCAGGAACTGCACGTCGTTCATCAGCTCGACGGTGACCTTGCGGTCGACACGGATGACGGCGCCATTGATGTAGATCTTCTCGTTGGGCTTCAGCGAGATCTTCAGCGTGTTGGTCATTGAATGCCGTCGCGGATGATCTGGGACACTTCGATCAGCCCTTCGAAATTGTTGGTGCGCCCCTGGCGGATGTCCTCCGCTTCGCGCAGCAGCCACAGGCCGATGGAGATCAGGTTGGCGCGCAATTCCTTGGGAAGCGCGTTGTCGCTGGAGCCGAGGTCCTCGACGAAGGCGGTCCAGACCCGGTTGGTGAAGTGCAGCGCCTCCACCGCCTCCATCGAATCCTGGCCGGCCACCGCTGCCGCCGAGAGCATGTCGATCGAGCGGGTCAGCAGCTCACGCTCACGGTCCTTGGCGTCCGTGACAGAGGTGCTCTGGATGTCGGCGTAGGAGAATTGGTACATCGTCGGCTCTACCGTTCCGCTGGGAGTTGTCAGGTCAGGTAATTCAACAGGCTGAGCTGCTGCAGGCGCGCTGTCAGGGCAAAGGACGTCTCGATATGCTGCGTCAGATCGGCGACGCGCGTCGCGGCTTCGGCGGGGTCGACCGCTTCGAGATCGAGAATGTGGCGCTCGAACAGGTCGACCTGCGTCTTCATGCGGTCGCTGGCGTCGGAGACGCGCTTCTGAACGATGCCGGTTTCGGACTGGACCTGGCCGATTCCGCTCAGCGCCTCGCCGACCAGCGACTCGGAGCGGCCGATGATCGTGTCTTTCGCCGCTTGGCTGATGTTGGTGGACATCAGGCTGGACACCATTGCGGCCGCCATGGCGAGCTTCTTGATGCCGTCGTTGTTGGCGCTGGTCGAGGTCGCGGTGGTCTCGTTGAGCGCGATGCGGCTGACGATCTGCTGGTCGGTGGCGTTCGACATGTTGGCCTGCCAGCCCGCGCCGAGGAACTGCGGCGTGACATCATTGGTGATGAAATCGTCCATCTGGGTAGCGGTGATATTGGCCGCGGCCGGATCATTGGGCGTGAAGCCGAATTTCGCGACGAAGGAGGCGTCGAAGGCCGCCCTTGCGGTTGAGCCGGCGGCGGTGAAATCGTTGATCGGCTTGACGTCGGTGTTGGTGCCGGCGAACAAGTATTCGCCGTTGACGCTGGTGTTGAGGATCGAGGCAAGCTGCTGGATCGTCGTCTGGCCGCTCGATTGGGTCAGCGTGTCGGAGTTATCGCCCGATGAAGCGGTGGTGAGGCTGGACAGGAAAGTCTGCGCCACGCCGGAGAGCTGGCCGAGCGAGGTCTGCGTCGATGAAAGCCTGGCGGCGACCAGCGCGTTGGAATCGATGATGACGTTCAGCCGGTCGAGATCGCGCGAGAAGGTGACGGACTGGGCGGTGCGTCCACCCAGTGCCAGGCCGACATCGGCGACCTTGCCGGTCGAGGATTCCTTCGTTGCTTTGACGAGGTCCGCCTGCATGCGCATCTGCTGATAGCGCATGGCATTGGAGATGGCGGCCGAGGAAACTGAGGTCATGGATTATCCCACCGCGTTCAACAGGGCCGTCATCATATCGTCGACGGTTTTCATCATTCGGGCTGACGCCTGATAGGTGTGTTCGAGGTCGAGCATCAGCGACATTTCCTGGTCGACATTGACACCGGTCGCATTGGACAGAGCCTCGGCGCTGCGCTGTGCCAGCGCTTGCTTGGCATCGGCGGCGGTGGAGGCCTGCTGGCGCATGCCCTGGAGCCAGCCGATCGAATTGGCGGCATAGTCGGAAACGCTGGACGTCGCCGAAATCCCGGCGGCGGGGTCGAACGTCATCGGCTGGTCGAGCCGGTTGCCATAGGCAACCAGAAGGCTGGAATAGGAAGCGCCGCCGCTGGTGTTGGCGACATAGGCCGCGCCGTTGGCGCCGCCGTCGCGCAGCAAGGTCGGGTTGCCGCCAGCGCTCGGATCCATCGCGGCATTGATGCTGATCGTGCCCGCAAGGCCATTGACCAGGGTGCCCGCGGCCGGCACGGCCGGCGCGCCGGACCAGGTGAACAGACCAGCGGCGTTGGGCATGGAAGGCGCGGTCTCGGCAAAGGCCGTGATCAGGCCGCGCGCGGTCTCGTCGAGCTGGCTCTGCATGGTCGAGGCGACGCCGTCACGCAACTGCAGCAGGCCGGCAAGCTTGCCGCTGGCGCTGGTGTTGCCACCGGTTCCCGCCGAGACCGGCACGTTGTCGATATAGACGGTGTTGCCGGCGGCCCCGGCGGCATAGCCGGCGGATGGCGTGAAGCTCACCGTGCGCGGTATCGTCTCGAACAGCGTCGTGCCGTCATCCGTGGTGATGACCATGTCATTGTCGCCGCGGGTGAAGGTCGAGACCGGGACATAGTCCGCGATCTTCTTCAGCAGCGCGTCACGCTGGTCCAGCGCATCGGAAACATCGGTGCCGGAACGGGTTCCCGAAATGACCGCCTGGTTGGCGTCCTGGAATTGGCTGAGCAGCGAATTGAGGTCCTTGACCGCCGTGTCGATCTGGCCGTCCGTCTGGGTGCGGAAAGCCTGTATGGCCTGGGAGCCCTCATTGAGGGCGCGCACGACCTGTCTGGCCGCATCGATGACGGCGGAGCCAAGATTCTGGTTGGACGGCGAAGTGGCGTAGAGCTGCAGCGCCTGCTGCAGGTTGGCGATGGCGGTCGAGGGCGAGGAGGCGTTGTCGACGCCATTGACCGACACGTCGAGCTGATCCATGCCGCTGTAGAGCGCGTTCTGCCCGCTATAGGCGGACAAGGCGCTGAGGTTCTGCCGGAACAGCAGGTCGTTGGTGACGCGCTGGATATCGACCGAACGGGCGCCAGGCGCCGTGCTGGTGACCGCGGCGATGCGGCGCGTATAGTCCGGATTGGAAGCGTCCGAGACGTTGCGCGTGACAACGCTGGTCTGCCGCGCGGTATTCATAAGCGCCGATTGGGCGATGCTCAATGCGGAGGATAGCGACATGCTGGTCTTTCACGGGCGGCGCCCGGTTTATCTCTTCAGGTTGACAAGGACGTCCATCAGGTCGGAACCGGTCTGGAAGACTTTCGAATTGGCGGTGTAGCTGCGCTGCGCCGCGATCATGTCGGTCAGTTCCTCGGCGATATCGACGTTGGAATTCTCGAGCGCGCCGGAGATGATGGAGCCGAGTTTGCCTTCGTTGGCAAAGCCGACGCGGACCGCGCCGGAATCGGTGCCCTGCGCGTAGACGTTGCCGGGAAGGGCCTTGAGCTGGTCCGGGCTCTGCACGTCGGCCAGCGGAATCTTGTAGAGCGCCTTGGTGGAGCCGTCTTTGTACTGCGCGTAGATGGTGCCGTCCTTGCTGATCTGAACCTTGTCGATGGTGCTCGGCGCGTTGCCGTTGACCTGGGCGTCGGAAACCGTGAAGCCCGTGCCGAGCTGGGTCAGCTTCGACAGATCGAGATTGAGGCTGGCGCCGTTCGGCACGGTGAATGAAACGCCGGTGGTCGCGCCGGTCATCTTGCCGGTGGTGGTGTCGAAGGTCAGGTTGGCCGAGCCCAGCGCGCCGCCAGTATAGGGGAAGGACGTTCCAGGCGTGGCCTTCGACTGGTCGAAGACCGATACTTCCCAGGTGCCGGGCCCGGTATTGGTGAAATAGACGTCGACCAGCACCTTGTTGCCGACATTGTCATAGGCGACCATCGAGGATTTCGAGGTGTACTGAGCGCCTGCCGAGTTGGTGGAGGGCAGGTTGCCGACCGCGACCGGGGTCGCACCCGCCGGCAGATTGCCGCTGTAGCTGCCCAGGGTGCTTGGCGTCGCCGTCATCCCCTGGTCGGAAATGACGACGGGGACCAGCCCTTCGAAGCCGTTGACCGTCGCCGCCGGCACGCCGTTGGCGTAGCTGTAGGCCATCAGCTGGAAGCCGGCCGCGTTGACCAGCCTGCCCTGCGCATCGGGAACGAAGGCGCCGGCGCGGGTCAGGAAAGGCGTGCCGCCGGGGTCTCGGACGACAAAAAAACCATCGCCGCTGACGGCAAGGTCGGAAACGGAGGTCGTGTATTGAAGCACGCCCGGATCGCTGACCGCCTGCCGGATCGTCGTGGTGACGCCGCCGGAGTTGTAGGCGCCTCCGGTGGACGGCATGATCAGCGTCGAGAATTCGGCGGAGGAGCGCTTGTAGCCGGTGGTGTCGGAGTTGGCGATGTTGTCGGCTGTCGTCGACAGGCGGTTTGCCTGAGCGTTCATGCCGGAAACGCCGGTCCGCATCATTCCGTAGAGGCTCATCGAGATGTCTCCGCAATATCCATGCCACTGGCGGCGAGGCTACGCGTCCTGTCTTGCGCGAGGCTGGCGCGGTGCCGCATCAAAACACGAGCCGGTAGCCGAGGAAGCGTTTGGAATCGATCGGGTCGGTGCCCAGCTTCTCACGCAGTTTCTTGCGCAGTTTGCTGATGTGGCTTTCGACCACGTTCTCCTCGACCTCCTCGTCGAAGATGCCGTAAATGGCGTTGAAGACCTGGGTCTTGGTGACGCGGCGGCCACGGTTGCTCGCCAGATATTCCAGGATGCGGCGTTCGCGGCGCGGCAAGGGCAGCGGCTGGCCGTCGATCTCCGGATCGCGGCCGTCCATGAAGATGCGCATGGCGCCGATCTCGGTGTAGGCGACATCCTCATTCGCGCGACGGCGGATGGCGGTGATGCGGGCGAGGATCTCGCGGATGTGGACGGGCTTGCGGATGACGTCGTCGACACCGCTTTCGAACAACCGCAGCGTGTTTTCGAGCGAATGCTGCTCACTGAGCGCAATGACCGGGGCGCCGGTGCGGTCGCGGATCTGGCGCGGAGAGATGGCGCCGTCACGGCAGTCGCCGATCAGGAAGGCCCGCACCGAACGCAGGTCGGAATCGGCGGCCGAGTTCACCCACTCGCCGAATTCATTGGGCGCGAAACCGGCGCAGGCAACGCCTTCGCGGTCAAAAAGTGAATTATATCCCTCTGTTACGAGCTCTCGCTCGTCAACGATAACAATCATCGGCCCCGCCTCCGAATCAGCTCATCTGCCCCGTGAGGAAAGGCGTAACGGCTGGCGGGAATCCTGAACACCATCATTTCTTGTAACTAGTTTCTTGGGAGTCTGGAATCGCACCGGTTGCATTAGCGTACAGCCAGATAAGCCCGGGGTGGCAAGTCTTGATCAAGTCAAGGCGCGGGTCCGAAGCAGCGAGTCGGCCCATTAGAAGCAGAAAATGCGCTTATGGGTTGCAGAAGGCGCGGGCGTTGGTGGTCCATTTTCCAAAGCCGGTGGCAACCATGTTGGCGATCACCCGGCAGACATAGACCTTCTGCGCGGGGTCGTTGTCGGGACCGGCATGATAGCGGGCGACGGCCATCGACCAGGTCTCATGGCGGGCATGGAGACTGGCCAGGAAGCGCGCCGCGTAGTCGACATTCTGGCGCGGATCGAGCATGTCCTCGACGCTGCGGAAATGCGAGGCATGGTAGTGGTGATTGATCTGCATACAGCCGAGATCGATCAGCGTCTTGCCCTCGCGCTGCGCATTGGCGAAGGTGGCGAGCGCCTCGGCGCGGCTTCTCGGGAAGATCGCTTTTCCTTCTACATTCAACGCGTTAGGCTGAAGGCTGCCTTTCTTGCCGGTTTCGGTCAGGCCGACGGCATAGAGGATGCCGGCGGGCACGCCATAGCGGTCGGCGGCGCGCAGGATCTCGGGCTCGCAAGGGTTGGTGGCGGCGATGGCACCGTTCGCGAGACTAGATAAAAATATCGCCGCCAGCGCGCTCGCGAGAAGGCGAAGCGGCGCGGCCATAATCCTGCGCGTCATCATGACTCCCCCTTGCGGATTGCTGACCTGACTGCTGGCCACCGGTCCCACTGCCGCCGCCGCCGGAGTTTCCGGGCTGAAACGATGACTGGTCACGGCCAGGTGCCGTGGTCAGGGAGGCGGTTGCATCCGTCCGGGTTGTCGCCGGAACAGCTACCGATGGTTGCATGATGGTGACCTTATCCACCTCGAATCCCAGTCCGCGCAGCGATTTCACGATCGCCTCGCTGTCGCTGGAAAGGCGGCGGTAGGCATCATGCGTTTCGGGCTTCAGTTCAATCGAAAGTTGTTCTCCCGAGAGGCGAAGATGGGCCGTCACCATGCCCAGCTCGGCCGGGTGAAGCTCGATCTTCAAGACATGTGTCGGAACGGCAACAGAGCCCGCCAGATGGCTGGTCGCCGAGGCCGTTGAAAGCGCTTGGCGCGGGCCGCCATCGGCCGCTACCGCGTTGATTACGTTGAGGGCTGCCTGGCTCATCGGAGCCTGCGGCGGAGCAGGGAAGCTGCGCTCGGAAACGACGTCGATGCGCGCCGATGCCGGGAGCTGTTTTCCTGGATCGGACCGCAGCGAGGACTGAACGTCGGCGATGGACTTCGGCTGCGGCGCCGCTTGTTTCGGCTCCGCGCCCGGCACCTCGGCCGGCTTCGTCTCGGAGAGCGGGCCAGCGGCGATCGCATTCTCACGCCTTGGCGCGCCAGCGGCGGTATCGCGGACGGACTGGCCGTCGAGCTTCGTCAGCGGCCCGTCGACGAGCGATGCCCGCTCGGGCTTCGACATGGGTTCGAGGTCGTCATGCCCGGCTGCGGATTTCGCCCGATAGGCCTTAGGCACGACTTGCCCCTCGGGCGGCGGCTCCTGCCCGGTTTCGCTTGCATCGGCCGACGTGGCAGATGTCGAGAAGTGGCGCAGCTCATGAAACGCCATCAGCAGCGGCAGATGGTCGTCGAACGGCGCGGCGCCAGTCGCCGGCGTTTCAGCATCCGCGTCCTTGTTCGTCCCAACGTCCTTGCCGTCTTTCATCGATTTCGCGGCTGGCAAGCCGGCGGACGCGGCTCTCGTCTTGCCGGCCGGCATCGGTTCGTCCTCGCCGGCTTGCGCCGCAAGGCCGGCGGCAAGTTTGCTCCAGCGCGGATCGCGCGACCCGGCCTCGGCCGCCGGCTGCTTTTCCGAGTGGGCCGGGGTTGCGCCGCCGCGCACCATCTTGCCGAAACCAGCATCATCCGTCTTTCCGGGCGTGGCCGGCTGCTCCGCCGTCGTACGCGCGGCGGTAAATCCTGGCAGGGCCGGGCCGAGGCTGGGGGTCATTTCGGGGCGGCTCCAAGCATCTGGTCGATCAGGTCGAGCTGTCGACGGGTTTTCATCATGGCGGCGTCGGTCG
Source organism: Mesorhizobium sp. B2-3-5 (assembly GCF_006442395.1). NCBI lineage: Bacteria > Pseudomonadati > Pseudomonadota > Alphaproteobacteria > Hyphomicrobiales > Phyllobacteriaceae > Mesorhizobium > Mesorhizobium sp. B2-3-5. The sequence goes on from NZ_VFVX01000006.1 coordinate 161,015, forward strand.
GATCGGTTGTGCCGGGACCGGCAGAGGTGGCTGGCGCCGATGCAGGCAGGACCGTCGTTGAATCGGCTGCAGGCGCCGAAGCCGGCGCGGCGGCCTTTGTGCCGGATGGCGCAATGGCGGGCTGCTCGGAGACGGCACCCTCGACAGGCGGCAACCCGGCAGCGTCGTCGGCCTTTACGGCGGTGGCTTCGGGTTCGGGCGACGCGGCTGCCCTGGTGGCTGGAAGGGAAGCCGGTGGCGCCACCACCTCACCGGCGATGGTCTGCGCGGCGTCGAGCAGGGCGCGGTCACCGTCCGACAGCCTGCTGCGGTCGATCTTGCCGAGCTTGGCGCGAACATCTGCGATGGTGCCCGAGGTCACGGTGGACAGGCTGGAGTAGAGCAGGGCGCGCGGATCGCCATGGTTGGTGCTGCCGTCGCGGCCCTGCACGGCCCGCGCCGAGGCGAAGGCCGACAATTCGCCAAGACCGTCGATCGCGGCACGGCGGGCGATGCGCAGATAGATCACTTTCTCCCGCTCGGGATCCATCATCGAGGTGATGTCGGCAAGCTTGTCCTGGCTGATCGACATGTGCAGCGCAATGACGCCGGACACGAAGGAATCCGCGAACTGGCTGGCATAGGGCGAATAGAGATAGCGCTCGACATACTGGGTGGAGGCAAGCGCGAAACGCGCCGCATCGCCCTGCGCGGCGGCAATGCCGACCGAACGCCGCAAGGCGGCTTCCTCGACCAGCGTGCCGGGGCTGAGAAGTCTGGCCTCGTCGAGCAGTGTGAGCGCCACCGCCGGTTGATCTCCGGCAAGCAGCGACCCTTTGACCAGGGCAAGGAATGCGCCGAGATCGCCGGAGAGCATCATCGGATCGATCGGCGTCAGCGCTTCGATCGCCTCGCCGGGGCGGCCGTTGAGATAGTCGATGACGCCCCTGGCGATGGCAAGGTTCGGCGGATCAGCGGCGGCGCGCGAGACGGCCGCCTCGACGGTCACCGGATTGCCGCCGCTCATGCCGTAGACCAGGAGCGCGCGAAAATTCCTGGCGTCCTTGAAGTCCTCCGCATCCGCTTCGCGCAGGCGCGCATCGGTCATTTCGAGCAGCTTGGCCTGCATCGGCATCGCGGCGTGATCGCCGGCGGCGATGCGGTCCTGGATGAGTTGCAGCGAGCGCACGAGCTGGTAAGGCTGCAGCGTGTCCTGGGCGAAGCCGGCGGACGGATATCCGGCGGCCAGCAGCAACAGGCCCATCAGGCGGCTGATGACGGTCGCCCGCTTCATCCGCCGGTCGCCATCAGGATCTCGATGCGGCGATTGACCGCCGACATGGGATCGGCGGGATCCTTCGGCTGGCGGTCCGCGAAGCCGGCAACCTCGGTAATGCGGCTTTCGTCGACGCCGCCGCGCACGAGCATGTAGTAAGCGGAATGCGCCCGCGCCGTCGATAGCCGCCAATTGTCGTAGCTGGCGCTGCGGAAGGGCCGCGCATCGGTGTGGCCATCGATGCTGATCGTCCCCTTCTGGCTGTTGACGATGCGGCCGATCTTTTCCATCGCCAGCACCAGCTCGCGGCGCGGCAGCGCCGATCCGATTTCGAACATGCCGAAGTCGAGCTGATCGGTGATCGATATGACGACGCCTTTGTCGGTGGCTTCGACGGAGACGCCGTCATGCAGCTTGTCGCCAGGCTTGAAGGCATCGGCCAGCTGGCGCTTGACCTCGGCGGCGGCTTTCAGCGCGGCGGCGGTCGGTGCCTTTTCCGCGGGCCCGGGCTTTGCAGCCTCTTGCCGCGCGACGGTCGCATCCATCGCCTTGCCATCGGCCGCCATTGCGTCGCTGGCTTTGGCGTCGCTGGCCTTGGTTGCGCCGGCCTTGGCCATGGCGGCGTCCATGTCATCCTGTGCCAGGGGCTCGAGCGGTGCGTCCTCGACCGGCGGTGCCGGCGGCACGGCCTTGACCTTGGCGACCTGTGTCTCGGCGGCCTTGTCGCCGGGCTTGAGCGGGTCGCCGTCGATCCTGGGGCGCTGGGCGCTTGCCTCGGCGACGGGCGCGGCGACCTGCTGCGACCAGAAATCCGGCTCGAAGGGATCACGGTAGGACGCGCCGCCGGAGGCGCCGGTCGCGGGACCGGCATTTTGCGCGCCGCCGTCGCCCTTCTGGCTGACATTCTGCATGACGCCGGTGTCGGTGGCGATCTCGGACAGCACCGCGTAAGGGTCGGCGAAGAGATGATCGTCGGTCTGTTGCGGCTGCTGTGCCTGCTGCTTGTCCTGCTTGCGGTTGGACGAGCCCGCGGCGCCGTTGCCATCCTGCCCGGTCTTGATGGTCGCGTCCTGCGGCTCGTCGGCAGTCAGCCCGACCGAGCGCGGCCCATTGCCGAGATCCTTAAGGCCCTTGCGGCTCGACTCACGGTCGACGAGCTTGACGGGATTGAAGTAGCTGGCCACGGCCGTCTTGGTCTGCTCGTTGGCGGCGTTGATCAGCCACATGACCAGGAAGAAGCACATCATCGCGGTCATGAAGTCGGCGAAGGCGATCTTCCAGACTCCGCCATGGTGGCCCTCGTCATGGTCGTCATGACCCCGGCGCACGATGATGATCTCGTGCTTGCCATGATCGGCTTCGGCGACGCTCATGACAGGACCTCGGAGAGGGTTGCCGACCATTCGGCCATGCGTGTCTCGAACACGGCCTCGTCAATGGTGACCGTCAGGTCGAAGCCGGGCGCCTCGACGAAGTCGAGATTTGCAGCGCGGGCGCCAAGCGACGCCTTGAGCGTTTCGAACAGCGACAGCGGCCCACGGACGGCGACGCGCACCGCTTCGCCGTCGCCGACGGCTTCGCGAACCGCGCTGGCGAGCGCTTCAAGCGAGCGCCGCTGCAGATCGTCGCTGACCACGCCGCCAATGATGCGGGCGACCGTTGCGGCGACAAGATCCGTCACGCGCGCCTCCATGGCGTCGATGCGCGACGAGACCGCCTTGCCGATATCGCCGCCGAAGCTTTCGAGAAAGCTCCTTGCTTCCTCGGCATGCGCCTGGCGCTCGGCTTCCAGCGCTGCGTCATGGGCGGCCGAGAGCCGTTCGGCGAGCGTCGCCTCCGCCTGGGCGACCGCCTCGGCGATCAGCGTGCCGATATCGGCCTGCGGCTCGGATGCTTCCGGCCTGTGCTCGGTCACGGCCTGAGCCTTGCTGACGCGCGGCGCACGCGGACCGAAATCGGGGAGAAGATCGAAAAGGGCTGCGGAGGGCATGGTTTACGCCGCGACTTCCTGGGCCGCCCATTTGCGCAGGATCTGCGCGGTGCGCTCCTCGTTGATGTCGACCATGCGGGCAAGCCGCTCCTGCGGTGCCGGCCTGATCTTCTGGCGAAGATCATCGAGCGGGGTGGCGCCGGGCCGCGCGCCCGGCAAGGCGCCGATGGCGACCCCTGCGTCGGCGGAGGCGGCTGCCTCCGGTGTCGGCAGCGAACGCTGGACCTCGTCGAAATTGGGGCCCGCTATGGCGGGTGTCGCCCTTGCCGTCAGTGCCGCCGCCATCGGCCGCAGGCCGAAGAAGGCCACCAGGAACACGACGACGATGAAGGCGCCGGCGTTGATCAGCGTGCCGACATGCTGACCGATCGAATCGAGCATTCCAGCCTGCGGGATCGCCTCGCCGTCCAGCCCATCGATGAACTCGACCGCCGAGACGTCGACGACGTCGCCGCGCTTGTCGTCGAAACCGGTGGCCGACGCCACCATCTTCTGGATCTCGGCGACGCGCTTGGCTATCAGGTCCGGCGTCGCGTCCTTGCCCAGGATCGCCTTCAGCCGGTCCTGGTTGACGACGACGGCGATCGACATCTTGGTGACGGTGTAGCCGTTGGAGACGGTGGCGATCTTCTTGGAGTTGATCTCGTAGTTGGTGATCTCTTCCTTGCGGTCGTTCTGCGAGGAGGATTGCGGGCCTTCGGTCGCCGTCGCCTGGGTCTCGGGCAGGTTCTGCTCGACGCTGGCGGGGGTGGAGGCCTGCCTCTGGTTGTTGTTCTCATTGGCGCGCACCGATTGCACCGAACGCTCGACGCGGGAATTCGGATCGAAGATGGTCTCTTCCGTCTGGCGGGTGTCGGTGTTGATCTCGGCCTTGACGCTGGCGCGGAAGTTGTCGGGCCCGAGATAAGGGGTGAGTGCGCGGCGGATATTGTCGCCGATCTGTGCCTCGACAGTCTGCTCGACACCGAGCGTGCGGGCGGCACTGGTGTTGGAGGGATCATCCCCGGCGGCCAGCAGGTTGCCGTTGGAGTCGAGCACCGTCACCTTGTCGGCCGACAGGCCAGGCACGGCGGCGGCGACGAGATGGCGGATCGACTGGGCGCTTTTCTCGGCATCGATGCCGGCATAGCGGATGACGACCGATGCGGAAGGCTGCTGCTCGTCGCGGCGGAAATTGGCGCGCTCGGACATGACGATGTGGACACGTGCCGCCTTGATGCCTGATATCGACTGGATGGTGCGGGCGATCTCGCCTTCCAGCGCACGCACGCGGGTAATCTGCTGCATGAAGGAGGTGAGGCCGAGCGAGCCGACATTGTCGAACAGCTCGTAGCCGGCATTGGTGCTGGTCGGCAGGCCCTTTTCGGCGAGCAGCATGCGCGCCTGCGCCGTGGTGCCGGCCGGCACCAGCACGGAGGTCCCGTCGGCGCCGACATCGAAGCCGATGCCGGCCTCGCCCAGCACCAGGCCGATCTGGTTCACGTCGGAGCGATCGAGCCCGACATAGAGCGTGTCGTAGGCGGGGCGGTTGAGGTAGACCGAGGCGATGCCGATGACGCCCATCACCAGAACGGCGATGCCCGCCAGCATGGCGAGGCGCCTCACACCAAAACCGCGGAGATTCGAGATGATGCTCTGGATCTGTTCCGGCACGATTCAGCGACTCCCAGCATGACTGTCCGCCGGAACACTAGCCCCCGAAGCTTGTGCGAAAATGAAATCGGGCCGCGCTTGCGGCGCGGCCCCTTGAATTGGAAATGGAAATATCCGCCAGCTAGGGCGGAACTAGCCGTTCTTGAACAGCGACAGGATCGACTGCGAGGAACTGTTGGCGATCGACAGCGACTGGATGCCGAGCTGCTGCTGCACCTGCAGGGCCTGGAGGCGGGTCGATTCCTTGTTCATGTCGGCATCGACGAGCTGACCGACGCCGCGGTCGATGGAGTCCATCAGGCTCTGCGTGAAGGTCTTCTGCAGATCGATGCTGCTCTTGGCCGCCCCGAGGATCGTGGCTGAGTCGGTCAACTGGCTCATCACCTTGTCGATCTTGCCTATCATCTGGGTGATGATGTCGTCGGTGACGCCGGCCGCCGTGATGTCGAGATTGTAGGCGGAGACGTTGTCGATCTTGGTTGGGGTGCCCGTCACCGCCGCCTGGCCGGCGGTGTTGGCTGCGATGTCCGTGGCTCCGCCCGCGATCGCGGTGGCATAGGCCGTGTCGTACATGCTCTGGGCGGCCGCGGTGGAATAGACCGAGGTCTGGCGATCGAGCGTGCCTTGGTTCTTGACGTCGGTGGCGAGGCCGGAATCGAACAGCTTGGTGCTCTCGATGTCGATGTCAATCGTTCCAAGCGAGATGGCGCCCGACGAGGAACGATTGAAGGACGAGACGATCTTGGCGTCGGGCTGGACGCCATCATTGGGCGCGGCGACCTGCTTCGACGTCACCGAAAGGAAATTCGAACCGGAGAACGTAGCGGCATCGGCGAAGGACTTCATCTGCGCCTGGAGCGTCGTGATTTCGGTCTGCGTCTTTGCCTTGGCGGCATCCGTCTGGCCGACGGTGGAAAGCAGCTTGGTCTTGATCTGGCCGATCGTCGTCAGGACATTGTTCATGCCGGTGTAGGCGGTGTCGACCTTCGAGGCGCCGAGGCCGAGCGCGTCCTGCACGGTCGACAGTGCCTGGTTGTCCGAGCGCATCGTCGTGGCGATCGACCAGTAGGCGGCGTTGTCGGAGGCCTCGGAGACCTTGTAACCGGTGGAGATACGGGCCTGTGTCTGTTGAAGCGATTTGTTGGTGGCGTTGAGGCTTTGAAGTGCTGTCAACGCCGCAGCGTTTGTCATGATGCTCGCCAAGAAACTCGCTCCTTCTTCCCAGGCCGGTCTTTCTCAAAAACCGGCATTTCCCTCGCGAGCGTTCGCCCGCCCATGGATTGCCGTCGCGCCCACCGGCCGATTCGCCAATCCGTTGTAAGCTATTGGTTAACCATGACTAGCGCGTTATGGTTAACGGCCTGTTAAAGGCTCGCTTTTGAGAGTTAAGGACCGAGGGTTGCGCGGGGCTGGAGCAAACGCAAAACGGGCCGCGCTTTTGGCGCGGCCCGTTGTTTACTGCGCTCTAGTTTGAGCGAAGTGGATTAGCGGAAGAGCGACAGGATCGACTGCGAGGAGCCGTTGGCGATCGACAGCGCCTGGACGCCGAGCTGCTGCTGGACTTGCAGCGCCTGGAGGCGGGTCGATTCCTTGTTCATGTCGGCATCGACGAGCTGACCAACGCCGCGGTCGATGGAGTCCATCAGGCTCGACGTGAAGGTCTTCTGCAGGTCGATGGAGCTCTTGGCCGCGCCGAGCTTGGTGGCCGCGGTCGTCATGTCCTTGAGCGCGGCGTCGACGACGGTCATCATCTGCGATATCTGGCTATCGCTGGCGGCCGTGCCACCCGAGAAGATGGCCAGGCTGGCGACCGAATAGGTGTCGGTAGCCGCCGCGACAGCGCCGAGCGTCGGGGCCGAGGCCGAGGTAACCGCAGCGCCGGTGGCGCCGAGGCGATCCGTGTCCAGAATGCCCTTGGCGGTCGGCGCGGCACCGGAGTCATAGAGCTTGATGCCTTCGACGTTGACGTCGATCGTCGAGATCGAAACAGCACCGGCGGAATCGCGGTTGAAGGCCGAAACGATCTTCACGTCGGCCGCCGTGCCCGAAGCGGTGGACAGCGAAAGCATGTTGGTGCCGGAGAAGGTGGCGCCATCGGCATAGGCCTTCAACTGATCCTGAAGCGCCTTGATTTCGACCTGGGTCTTTTCCTTGGAGGCGTCGGTCTGGCCGTAAGACGCGGTCAGCTTCTGCTGGATCGTGTTGATGGTGGTGATCGCGCTGTTCATGCCGGTGTAGGCGGTGTCAACCTTCGAGGCGCCGAGGCCGAGCGAGTCCGAAACGGTGGACATCGCCTGGTTGTCGGAGCGCATCGTGGTCGCGATCGACCAGTAGGCGGCGTTGTCGGAAGCCTGGGAGACGCGATAGCCCGTCGAGATGCGGGCCTGAGTGTCCTGGAGGGATTTGCTGGTGGCGTTGAGGCTCTGCAGCGCCGTCAACGCGGCGGTGTTCGTCATGATGCTGGACATGGCTACTCGTACCTTGATTTTACAGGTGTTTTTTTGACATACCGGCTTGTCCGGTATGACGGAGCGGCATCATGCCAATGATCGTCGAAAGAGATCACCCGCCATCTGCGAGCGACTATGGCGGCGAGTTCCTACCAAAGACCTAAATCGGACGGTTAATCGAAAATAATCTGGGAATTCGATGATGGTTCCCGCACCGCCCACCCTTGTCGGTAGACGGTGCCTTTTGCCGGGGCGTGCGACGGAAACGATCAGGTGAAGGAGCGCACCAGGCTGCCGACAAGCAGGTTCCAGCCGTCGATCAGGACGAAGAACAGGATCTTGAATGGCAGCGACACCACGGTGGGCGGCAGCATCATCATGCCCATCGCCATCGTGATGGTGGCGACGATCAGGTCGATGACCAGGAATGGCAGCACGATCAGGAAGCCGATTTCGAAGCCGCGCCGGATCTCGGAGATCATGAAGGCCGGCACCAGGATGCGCAGGTCGACCGTGTCGCGCGAGACGGTCTGGCCGCGCTCGCGGGCGAGGTCGGCGAAAAGGTCGAAGTCCTTGTCGCGCACATTGTGCAGCATGAAGGTTCGGAACGGATCCGAGATCTTCTCGAAGGCCTCGGTCTGGCTGATCTGGTTGTCCATCAGCGGCTTGACGCCAGTGTTCCAGGCCTGATCGAAGGTCGGCGCCATGACATAGAAGGTCATGAACAGCGACAGCGAAATGAGGATGAGGTTAGCCGGCGTCGATTGCAGGCCGATGCCGGCGCGCAGGATCGAGAAAGCGATGACGAAGCGGGTGAAGCTCGTCACCATGATCAGCAGGCCCGGCGCCACCGACAGCACCGTCAGCAGGCCGAACATCTGGATGATGTAGCCGACGGTGGTGCCATCGGCCTTGCCGATGCCGCCAAGGTCCAGTTGCTGGGCCGCCGCGACGGAGGTGGCAGCGCCGATCAGCGCCGCGGCAAGAAGGAATTTCCTCATTCGAGCAGCAATGTCCTGATGAGTACCTGTTTGGCGTGGCCCTGGCTGCGGATCGAGGCGCGTTCCTCGAGATCGGCTTTCAGGTGCTGGTAACCGCTGGCGCCTTCGATCTGGTGCATCTTCAAGGTGCGCACGAAGGCCAGAAGGTCCTGCTGGATGTCCTCCGCCATCGCCGGCGGCTGCGGCGCGTCATAGACCACGGATGCTTCCATCCTGATCCAGGTGTCGGCGGGCGAGGCGATGTTGGTGGTGATCGGCGCCAGTGCCACGAGCGTCGGCCCCGTGCCCGGCTGTTGCGCGGCGGCTGGCTGGGCGACCTTGCCCTCGTTCTCCGGCGCGACCGGTACCGACTCGGGTCCTCCGACGCCCTTGAGATAGCCGCCGGACAGCCAGCCCATGCCGATGGCGGTGGCCGTCACCACCAGCAGCATGGCGCCCTGGACGGCAAGGGAAGGTCCCTTGCGAGGCTGAAGCTGTTCGACGTTGGCCACGCTGTTCTCCAATCCCTAGAACGGAAGAACCTGGTCGAGAACCTGCTGGCCGTAGGCCGGCTGCTGGATCTCGGTGATGCGGCCGCGTCCGCCGTACGAGATGCGCGCCTCGGCGATGCGCTCGTAGGGGATCGTGTTCTCGGCACCGATATCGGCCGGCCGCACGATGCCGGCGATGGTCAGCACCCTGAGTTCGGCGTTGACGCGCACCTCCTGCGAACCGGTGATCATCAGATTGCCGTTGGGCAGGACGTCGGTGACGATGGCCGCGACATTGAGCTCCAGCGTTTCCGATCGCTTGATCTCGCCGTCAGCAGTGGTGTCCGTGGCCGAGTTGAGCGCGCCTGAACCCTTGCCGGCTGTGCTGAGCTTGTCCCATTGCGCGCTGATGTCGAAACCGAGCTTGCGGTTGGCGGTGCGGCTTCTGTCGTTCTGGTTCTTGAAGTTGGCGCGGTCGTTGATGCTGATCTTGACGGTCAGGATGTCGCCCTGCGACAGCGCCCGGGGGTCTGTGAACAGCCGGCTCTGGCGATCGTTCCAAAGCGAGAATTTCTTGACCGGCGCGCATGGCGACTCCGGGTATTTGTAGAGGGAGCCGGTGTTGCCGCCATCGATGCCGGAGCCGACCGGCGACAGCGCCGGTTCCTTGCCGACCTCCCTGAGGTTGGTTCCGCAGCCGGACAGCGCTGCGACCGCGCACAGGATGAGCACTCTGCGGATCATGACGGATCTACCCTTCGTGCTGCGCTGGCCATGATGCCGGTGAGCGTCGCCGCCGCCTTCTGGTCCATTTCGTTGAGAATGACACTGGCCTTGCGCGAATCGAGCTTCATCAGGATGGCCGCGGCCAGGTCTGCGTTGACGATCGCCAGGCGTTCGGCGGCGGCATCGGGCTTCATGCCGGCATAGATCTTGACGACGCCGTCCTCTGCCCGGGCCAGGAAGACCTCGCGCCGCTTCAGCCACGTCTCGTATTCGGCCTTCTTCTCGTCCAGCGCCTTCATGCGCTGGTCGATGCCGGCCTGGAGCTGCTTCAGTTCTTCCGCCTGCAAGGCATAGCGGCGGTCGCGGGCAGCGTCGGCGATGTTGGAGCAGAAGCGCTCGATCTCGCTTTGGTCAGGCGCCTTTTCCCGCGTCAATTGTCGCGGCGCCATCGCGGGCTGCGCTCCGGGCAGAACCTGGCGAACGGTGTCCTCGGCGTCCGCGCCGCCGGAAAAGGACATGGCCGCGAGAGCTGCTGCCGCGAACAGGATTGCGCGGGAGCGGCGCCTTTCAGGAGATGAGAGGGGAAGGATCATCGGCATCGCCTATTGGAGAACCAGATCGGCTTGCAGGGCGCCGGCCGACTTGATGCCTTGCAGGATGGCAATGATGCCGTCCGGCTTGACGCCGAGACGGTTGAGGCCGGAAACGAGGGTTTGCAGGTCGGGCCCGTCGAGCACGGCGACGCGGCCGTTGGGCCGGCTGGCGTCGATGGCGGTGAACGGCTCGACGGCGGTTTCGCCCTTGGAGAAAGGTTCAGGCTGCACGACACGCGGCGCTTCGGTGATGCGCACCGTCAGTGTGCCGTGGCTGATGGCGACGCGCGAGATCTTGACGTCGTTGCCGATGACTATGGTGCCGGTGCGCTCGTCGATGACGACGCGGGCCGGCGTGTCGGACTCGACCACCAGATTCTCGATCTCGGCATAGAAGCGGGCCGCCGATATGCTCTTCGGCCTCCTGATCTGTACGGTGCGGGAATCGCGCTCGGCCGCCACGCGCATGCCAAAGCGCTGGCTGGTGTAATCGTTGACCGCGTCGGCGATACGGATGGCGGTCGAAAAATCGGGATTGCGCAATTGCAGCGTCAGCGTCGGCTGGTCGTCGAATTCGGCCTTCACCGATCGCTCGACAATCGCGCCGTTCGGTACCCGGCCGGCGGTTGGCACGCCCTGCGTCACTTGCTGGGCCTGACCCTGGGCGGTGAAGCCGGAAACGATGACCGCGCCCTGGCCGACGGCATAGATCTCGCCGTCCGCCGCCTTCAGCGGCGTCATGATCAGCGTGCCCCCTGAAAGCGAGGTGGCGTCGCCCATCGAGGAGACGTCGATATCGATGCGGGCGCCCGATTGCACATAGGGGGGCATATTGGCGGTGACGATGACGGCGGCGACGTTCTTGGCGCGCGCGCTGCCGCCCTCGGTGGCGATGCCGAGATTTTCGAGCATGGCGCGGATCGACTGCTCGGTGAACGGCGAATTGCGCAGGCTGTCGCCAGACCCGGCGAGCCCGATGACCAGGCCGTAGCCGACGAGCTGGTTGTCACGCGAGCTCTGCAGCTGGGCGATGTCCTTGATGCGCGAGGCGACCTGGCCCGGTGGCAGCGAGCTTGGCCCGGACGACACGCGGAACATGCGGGTGGTGGTGGCCGGATCATATTCCGGATCGTCGTAGACGCCGCTATTCTTGGCGGCGAGTTCGCGCTTGGCCTTGGGCGTCAGGCCGTCGGCCAGCGCCGGCTGCAGGCCGAGCGCGGCGGCAAGCAGAAGGGTAAATGCGCGCATCATGAAGCGCTGACCTGGATGGTTCCGTCGGCCATCACAGTGCCGGAAAGGATCTTGCCGCTGTCGGTGTTGCGAACCTTGATGAGGTCGCCGGCCGAACCTGGCTGCAAGGTCACGGCGGTCGCCGATATCGTCAGTCCGCCGGCGATGAAGAAGACCTGCACGGCGGCACCCTGTTCGACCAGCCAGGCCTCGCGGATGGCGGTCGAAGGAATGTAGCGGCCGGGCAGCAGCGTGCGCTTGGCGATCTTGCCCTGCAACTCCTCGGCGCGGGTCGCCACCGCATCGGGCTTGTGCTTGCCCGGGATGAGGGTCACCTGTTTCAGCGCGGTGATCTCGATGGTCTCGCCGGGATAGATGACCCGGTTGGGGATCAGCACGACCTCGCCGGCAGGCTGACTGCTGGCGATCTGCGTTGCCGATTGACTTGCCGACTGGCCTGCCGACTCCTGGGCGAAAGCCGGCATGCCGCCGGCCACCAGCGCAAAGGCAAGCGCGGCGCGGCGGAGTGCGGAGCAGGAGATCGGCATGGCCATCGTCCGTTACCTGATGTTCTTGGAGACAACCGAGGCCATGTCGTCGGCGGCCTGGATGACCTTGGAGTTCATTTCATAGGCACGCTGCGCCGAGATCAGTTCGGTGATTTCCTTGACCGGGTCGACGTTGGAAGCCTCGAGATAACCTTGCTGGACGGTGGCGAAGCCGGGGTCGCCGGGCACGCCGACATTGGCCGGGCCTGACGCCGTCGTTTCCTGGAACAGATTGTCGCCGAGCGGCGCCAGCCCCGCCTCGTTGGCGAAGTTGACGATCTGGAGCTGGCCGAGCGTCTGCAGGTTGGTCTGGCCGTCGATGCGGGCGAAGACCTGGCCGGTCTTGTTGACAATGACTTCGACGGCGTTGACCGGCACCGTGATGGCCGGGATGACACTGGCGCCGTCCGCCGTCACCAGCTGACCGGTGGCGTTGGTGTTGAAGGCGCCGGCGCGGGTATAGAGCGTGCCGCCATCGGCACCCTCGATCTGGAACCAGCCGCGGCCGGTGAGCGCCATGTCGAAACTGTTGCCGGTGCTGGTCAGTTCGCCCTGTGTGTGGACGTTGCGCACCGCGGTCGTCTTGACGCCGAGGCCGATCGAAACGCCCTCCGGCACCAGCGAGGCGTTGGAGCGGTTGGGCACGCCTTGCGTGCGGTCGACCTGGTAGAGCAGGTCCGAGAATTCGGCTCGCGCCCGCTTGTAGCCGGTGGTGTTGATGTTGGCGATGTTGTTGGCGATGACTTCCAGATTTGTCTGCTGGGCATTCATGCCGGTGGCGGCAATGGCGAGCGCTTTCATGGCCTAACTCCTCAGATACCCATGCGACTGACTTCGAGATAGGCCGAAACAACCTTGTCGCGGATTGCGACGGCGGTCTGGAGCGCCTGCTGCGCGCTCATGACGGCATCGACGACCTGGCGGGTGTCGGCATCGCCCTTGAGCGCCTGCAGCGACACCTGTTCGGCATTCTGCAGCGTGTTGACGGTCTTCGACGCCGCCTGGCTCAGCGCCTCGGTGAAGGAGGTGCCAAGATTGCCTGATGTCGCGGGTGCGACACCGCCTTGAAGCAGGTCGGTCGCCGTGTCGCCCAGCCCAGGCTTCAGGTTAAGCGCGCCGATGCCGTTCACGATCATTGGTTCCTCATCAGGTCGATGGTCATTGAGATGAGGTCGCGCGCCTGCTTCACGACTTGCAGGTTGGCCTCGTAGGAGCGGTTGGCCTCGGTCATGTCGGCCATTTCGATCAGCACGTTGACATTGGGCAATTTGACGTAGCCCTTCGCGTCGGCGGCCTCGTTGCCGGGTTGGAATTCGACGGGAAAGTCGCTCGGATCGCGGTCGATCGAGTTCACCGCGACCGTCGAGCTGCCGGAGGCCCGGTCGAGCTCCGAGACGAAGCTGATGGTCTTGCGGCGATAGGGGTCGGCGCCGGGAGTCGTACCGGTCGACTGGGCATTGGCGAGGTTCTCGGAAACCACGCGCAGGCGCTCGGACTGGGCGCCGAGGCCGGATGCCGCGACTTTCAGGGCTGAGGTCAACGCGTCCATGGTCAGCTCTTCACCGCCATCATCATCATCGAGTGGAAAGCCTTGACGATGGCCGTGTTGAGCTCGAAGGAGCGGCGCACTTCGCCGGCCTTGAGAAGCTGGTCTTCAAGCACGACGCTGTTCTTGGACGGCATGACCACACCATCGTCTTCCTGCGGCTTGATGGTGAAGCCGGCATTGGTCGCGGCGTTGCCGAGATGGCCGGCCTCGGTGGCCTGCAGCGACACCGCCGTGCGGTCGAGCACTTTTTCGAACGGCTCGACATCGTTTGCCGTGTAGCCCGGCGTGTTGGCGTTGGCGATGTTGCCGGCGATCGCCGACTGACGCACGGAAAGCCACTGCGCTTGCTTGGCGGCGAGATCGAAAAGGGAAACGGGCTCCATGGGAATCTCCGGGCATGTGCCCAAAGACTAGGCCGCCAGTCTTGCGCGGACCTTGCGAACGGCCGCCAGAAACGTGTGAAGCGGTTTTCGCACGACATCATGCCCCGTTTCTTGATCGGAGCCGGATGGGCAGAACCACGGCGGCCTATCTGGAGAGCTCGATCACCTGGTTGGTGCTGGTGAGCATGACCCACTTGCCGTTGCGCTGCTCGATCGAGGATACTTTGCTGGAATCGGGCAGGGTCGAGCCACGCTGGACCATCCACAGGCCAGTGTCGTCCTCGATCATGGCGCGGCCGTTGGCGACATGGACCATGCGGAATTTCGACACGTCTGCCGGAAAGGGCTGCTCGCCTGGCGCCCGGGCCGGCGTGGCGTCGTCCTGCACCGTTCCGGTGGCAAGCAGGTCGATGTCGGCGTTGGGAACGTCCTTGGCCGTCAGTGGTGCACTGCGCTGGGCGACCACGCCGCCGCCCTCACGCCCCGAATTGGTGCCGGTGCCGCCAAACTTGATCGCCTGGACGCCGAACTGTTCCTGGTTGAAGAAGATGTACCAGGGAAACAGCGCGCAGATCAGGCCAAGCGTGATGCCGAGCGCGGCGATGACGAAGTCGCTGCGCCGGCCCGCCTTCTTGCCCAGCTTGGGAAATTGCGGTTTTGGAGGCTGCGGCCATTCGGTGACCGGGAACAGGCCGTCGATGAGCGAGTCCCGGCTGGCCTGCGTCACGTCGGCGGTCTCGGCCCGGGAGGTCCTGGGCGAGGCTGGCTTGGCAGCCCTGGCCAGAACGGCCTCGGTTTTGGCGCGGTCGGCCTCTGTCTTGGCGGCCCTGGCCTCTTCAGCCCTGGCTTGCTCGGCGGCGTTCGCCTCGGCGATCATCTCGCGCAGGAGGCGCTCGGCGTACTGGCCTTCAGTCTCCTGGTTCTGCATTCTGCTTTCCCTTGAGATGGCGGGCGAGATCGGAGAACGGATCGGCCGATGGGCGGTCCCTGGGCGATTGCGTCAACGCCTCGTAGATCAGGGGCACCTGGCGCACGGCCATGTCGAGTTCGGCGTCGACGCCGCCCTGATAGGCGCCGAGCAGGCGAATGTCGCGCGTGTCCTCGAAGCGGGAGATCATCGACTTCAGCCGGGCCACAAGCGCGCGCTGTTCGGCGCTCCAGGCCTTGCCCGCCAGTCGCGAAATGGACGACAGCGGGTTGACCGGCGGATAGCGGCCTTGCTCCGCGATCGCACGGTCGAGCACGACATGGCCGTCGAGGATGCCGCGTACGGAATCGGCGACCGGATCGTTGTGATCGTCGCCATCGACCAGCACGGAAATGATGGCGGTGATCGAGCCTTTACCTTCGGCCCCTGGTCCGGCGCGCTCGAGCAGCTTGGGCAGTTCGGTGAAAACGGAGGCGGGATAGCCGCGCGCGACCGGCGGCTCGCCGGTTCCCGTCGCCACCTCGCGCAGCGCGTGGGCGAAGCGGGTGATCGAATCCAGCACCAGAAGCACGCGGTGGCCCTGGTCGCGAAAGTGCTCGGCGACGCGCATGGCGGTGTCGGGAGCACGCCGGCGCATCATGGCGCTCTCGTCGCTGGTGGCGACGACGGCCACCGTCTTGGCCATGCTGTCGCCGATCGTGTCCTCGAGGAATTCGCGTACCTCGCGGCCGCGTTCGCCGATCAGCGCCACGACGACGGTGTCGAACGCGTCGGCGCCGGCGAGCATGGCGAGCAGCGTCGACTTGCCGACGCCGGAACCCGCGAAGACGCCCATGCGCTGGCCGAAACACAGCGGCGTGAAGATGTCGATGACCCTGACGCCGGTCATGAAGGCGGTGCCGACGCGCTGCCGCGCCATGGCACCGGGCGTCGCGGCGCTGCCCGCAATGTCGTCGCCTCTGATCAGCGGCGGACCGCCATCGATCGCCCGGGTGAGCGCATCGATGGCGCGGCCGCGCCATGAGCCGTGCGGCTGCACCGCGAGCGGCCCCCTGCGGAACACGGCATCGCCAATACCGGCATCGGCGCTGCGTTCGAAGGGAGCAACGACAACCTCGTCGCGGCTGATCTTGACGATCTCGCCGCGGCGCGCGCCGGCCTGGCCGCGCTGTTCGACGATGTCGCCCAGCCTGGCGAAATCGGAAAGGCCGCGCACTTTGTAATGCGTGGGCGTGACTTCGGTGACGAGACCGCCACGCTTGACCAGTCCATCGGCGTTGCTGAAGCGCCGCCATATCCTCTCCAGTGCGGCAAGCCGATCCTCCGGCGCCGGCTGGAACTGTCTTTCGGGTGCGCGGATCGATGGCTGGTTCGACGACATGCTACGACTTCGAGCCGAGCGTCTTGATCGCCTCGTCGGTGGAGGAATCCGTCTGCCGCATCAGCGCGGCGGTGTTCTCGAATGCACGCTGGACCATGATCAGCCGGGTCATCTCCAGCACCGGATTGACGTTGGATTCCTCGACAAAACCCTGCGCGACGCCGACGTCGGAGCGGTCGGTGACCGGCTCGGGCGTGCGCGCCGGCACGATGCCTGAATTGCCGTAGCGCACGAAGTTCTCGCCCGGGTCGAAATTGTAGAGGCCGATCGAGCCGACAAGCTGGTCGTTCTGGCGCAGCGAGCCGTCGGCGCCGGCCTTGGGCGGACCGTTGCGGGGATCGAGCTGGATCGGCGCGCCGCCGGCGTCGAGCACCGGGTGGCCTTCGATCGACATCAGCTCGCCATTCTCGTTCATCGAGAAACGGCCGTCGCGGGTCATGACGGTGCCGGCTGGCGTATCGATGGCGAACCAGGCATCGCCCTGGATCGCGAAATCGAACGGATTGCCGGTCTCGGTCAAGGAGCCATGGGCGCCCGAAAGATAGGTCTTGCCCGACGAGGCGAAGGACACCGATTTCTGGCCGGTGCCCGACACCACGTCCTCGAATTTCACACCGGTGGCGCGAAAGCCGACGGTCCCGGCATTGGCGACATTGTCGGCTATCGTGTCGAGCCGGCGCTCGAGCGCCATCTGCGAGGAAAGGGCGACGTAGAGACTGTCCCGCATGATCAGAACTTCAGTTTCTGCATGGCCATCATCAGATCGGTGGAGATGCCAGCCGTGACCGGCTGTGCAAACAACACGCTGACCGACGTCACGGCCGGCGAGGTCGGGTTGTTGATCTCGTACATGCTGGTGAAGCGGGTGAGGAACTTGCCGAGTTTCTCGGGGTCGGAGAAATCCGAGATGTTGAGCTTCTGTCCGAAGAGCTGCGCCTGCTTGTCGATGTCGGCGGTGGCGAAGGAATCGGGGAGCCCGAGCGCGGTGCGCACGACGCTTGCAAGCGCCGTGTCGGCCAGCACGTCGTACCAGCTGGTGATGGTGGGCGCCTTGCGCTGGAAATAGAGCGCCAGCCGCACGCCTTGATTGGTCTGGCCAGCATCCTCCTCCAGCGTCTGGCGCATGTATTTGTCGACGGTCGGCTGCTGCGCCGGATTGATGGTGGTGGCGTTCTGGCCGTACTGCTCGAAGTTGAGGGCCGTGGCCAGTCCCGCGTAAGCCGGGTTCGTCTGCTTGTTGGCGACGCTGTTGGGGTCGCGCACGCCACCCTGCAGGACCTGCTTGATGAGGTCCTTGTCCTCCGTCGCCGAATCGAGGCCGTACGCGGCCAGCGCGTAGGTGTACAACCGGCTGTTCGACATCAGGTCGTCGACCGACTTCACCTTGGTGATGTTGGCGAGATAATACTTCGTCTCGCCCTTCACATAGTCCGAATTCGGGTCGAGACCGGCGATTTGCGCCTGTATGGCGTAGTTCTTCGTCACCAGCTGCTGCGCCTTGTTGTAGATCGTTGCATCGGCGCCGTTGGCAGCGAAGTTGAAGGCCCTGACGAACTCGGCATAGCGCTTGTCGGTCAGCTTGTTGGCGAAACTGTTGGGGTCGGAAACACCTTCCTTGAGCGCCTTGACCATGAAGGCCTTGGCGTAGTCCATGTCCTCCAGCCCGTAGGCCTTCATGGCATATTTGAACAGCCGGTCATTTTTGACGAAATCGTCGATCGATTTCACCTTGGTGATGTTGGCGAGATAATATTGGGTATCGCGATCCACCGTCGGCTGTTGTCCGATGCGGGCGATAGACTTGGTGATGTCCTTGGTGATCAATTGGTAGCTGGTAAAGGTATTGAGCAACGTCATGCCTCCGGCCGAAGCTTAATGTCGCGACGATAACCTCACTTCCTTGCGCGAAACTGAATCGGGTAATGCGCCCCGATTCAAGCCTCACACAAGGCACGGGGACTATCCCTTGCGTTGACGTGAAATGCGGAAGGACCTGCCGTGGGCATTCTGATCGGACTGGTGGTGACGCTCGGCTGCGTCCTTGGCGGCTTCATGGCCATGGGCGGGCATCTGCACGTGCTGGTCCAGCCATGGGAAGCCGTGGTTATCTGCGGCGCTGCCTTGGGCACCTTCCTGGTCGCCAACCCGATGAAGACGGTCAAGGATACCGGCAAGGGCATCCTCGAAGCCTTCAAGCAGGCGGTGCCGAAGGAACAGGACTATCTGGAAACGCTCGGCGTGCTGCACAGCCTGATGCGCGAATTGCGCTCGAAATCGCGCAGCGAGGTCGAGGCGCATATCGACAATCCGGAAGAATCGGCGATCTTCCAGGCCTTTCCGACCGTGCTCAAGAACCATGACCTGATGAATTTCATCTGCGACTACTGCCGCATCATCATCATCGGCAATGCCCGCTCGCACGAGATCGAGGCGCTGATGGACGAGGAAATCCAGACCATCAAGTCCGACAAGATGAAGGCCTATCACGCGCTGGTCGCGGTCGGCGACGGCCTGCCGGCGCTCGGCATCGTCGCCGCCGTGCTCGGCGTGGTCAAGGCGATGGGTGCCCTTGATCAATCGCCGGAAATCCTCGGCGGCCTGATCGGTGCCGCCCTTGTCGGCACCTTCCTCGGCATCTTCCTGTCCTATGCCGTGGTCGGGCCAGTCGCCACCAAGATCAAGACGGTGCGCGAAAAGAAGAACCGCCTCTACATCATCGTCAAGCAGACGTTGCTCGCCTACATGAACGGCGCACTGCCGCAGGTGGCGATCGAGTTCGGCCGCAAGACCATCTCGTCCTATGAGCGGCCGACCATCGACGCGGTCGAACAGAGCACTATGGCCACCGGCGCCGCCGAAAAGAAGGCCGCTTGAGCAATGCACGACAGATCGGTGCCGATACGGTCATGACCAGTCCAGGCAGCCCCGTGCAAGCGCGCTCGCTGATCATCGAGCGCCTGGTCGGCGACAGCGGCGAGGCCGATCAGGTGATCGACGCCGGCCGCGCCATGGCCGAACGCGCCGTACCGTTGCTGCAGAAGGGACTGTCGGGCGAGCTCGGCATTCCCGTGATCGTCGACCTCAGAGCCGTCGAGGTCAGCCGTGTTCCCGAGGCGCGCTCGCGCGCCGGCGAAAATTTCGCCATGACCGTCGTCGGCTCGCCTGCGTCCTCGGACGCGATGACGCTCGTCATCGATGCTCCGGCGATCGCGATCATGGTCTCCACGCTGTTCGGCGGCGATCCGGACATGCCGGCGTCGCCGATCGAGCGCGACCTGTCGCCGATCGAGGCCGATGTCTCGACCATGGTGTTCCAGGAGGTGGCGCAGGCGCTCAACGGGTCGGGGCGGCGTTCGCTCGACCTCCGGCTGCCCGCGCCGCGGGCCCTGTCCGGCATCGAAGCCAGAAAGCATGTGCTGCGCGACGGCGCCGCGATCCGCATCGTCCTTGGCATCTCGACGCCAGTCGACAGCGGCTCCATCACGGTGACGATGCCGCAACGCGTCGTGCTGGCCGGCCGCGATGGCACCGCCCCCGTCGCCGAAGACGATCACGGCGGCAGTTGGCGTGCACGTTTTTCGGAAGAGGTGATGCGCTCGACAGTGGCGCTGGAAGCCACCATGCCGCTGGCGCGGCTGACGCTTGGCGACCTGGCCGGTCTCGAAATGGGGCAGGTCATCGATTTCGAAGAGACAGCGCAGTCACGGGCTCGTCTCAGCGCACGCGGGCAGACGCTGTTCGTATGCGAGTTCGGCAAGCTGGGGCAGAATTACACCGTCCGAATCACGCATCCCTTCGATGCCGGGCAGGATTTCATCGATGGGCTCATGCCGGCTGATGCCGGGCGCGCCTGAGCTTTTGGAGACGACGCATGCGCAAGACCAAGGTAGAAGCAGAGCTCGACCAGCCGGACGAGCAGCTCGACCGCGCCATCGAGGAATTGCGCGGGGTCCTGCACGAAGAAGAGCAGCGTCCCGATGCGGCGTTCAGGGCCGCCGCGGGAGCCAATTCGAGCGTCATCATGAACATCCCCGTCGATGTCCAGATCATCCTCGGCAGCACTGAAATGGCTGTAGCCGATCTGATGGCGCTGCAGAAGGGCTCGACGGTGGCACTCAACCGCCGCATCGGCGAGCCGGTCGACGTCGTGGTCAACGGCCGCAAGATTGCGCGCGGCGAAATCACCGTGCTCGAAAGCGATCCCTCGCGCTTCGGCATCAGGCTGACCGAAATCATCGCCGGCACGAAGGGCGCCTAGACGTGGATCGCGGCACTTGCCGGTTGCAGCTGAGGCGAGGGGCAGCATGACGCCGCTGACGACGCTCACGCGCGCGCAGAAGGCGGCCGCCATATTGGTGGCGATGGGCAAGCCATCCGCCAGCCGCCTGCTGAAATTCTTCAAGCAGGAAGAGCTGAAGGCGCTGATCGAGGGCGCCCGGCTGCTCAGGACCATTCCGCAGAGCGATCTCGAGCGCATTGTCGCCGAGTTCGAGGCGGAGTTCACCGAAGGCGCGGGACTGCTCGATTCCGCCGACAGGATGGACACCATCCTCAACGAGTCGCTGTCGCCCGAAGAGATGAGCGCGATCATGGGCAACAAGAAGCCGGAGGCGGCACCCGAAGGGCCGCCGCCGATCTGGCCCGATCTCGAAAAACTCGAAGCCTCGCGACTGGGCACCTTCCTGGCCGGCGAACATCCGCAGACGGCGGCCATGGTGCTGTCGAAGCTGGCGCCGCAAGCGGCCGCAGGCGTGCTTTTGACGCTGACGAAGCCGATGCGCGGCGAAATCATCAAGCGCATGGTGACCATGGCCAATGTTCCGCCCGCCGCCACCAGGATCGTCGAGAACCGGCTACGCGCCGGCGTGCTGTCGGACACCTCGACCAAGGACACTTCGGCAGGGCAGGCGCGCGTCGCCAGCGTGCTCAATGAGCTGGAAAAACCGCAGCTCGAGGAGGTCCTGCAGGATCTGGAAGCCGCCGGCACACCCGATCTCGACGGTGTGCGGGCACGGCTTTTCGCTTTCGACGACCTGCCGCTGCTTACCCAGAAAGCGCGTGTGCTCTTGTTCGACGGACTGTCGACCGAGCTTGTCACGCTGGCGCTGCGCGGAACTTCGGCGGCACTCGCCGAATCGGTGCTGTCGGCGATCGGCGCGCGGTCGCGGCGCATGATCGAGGCCGAGCTCGGACAGGGTTCGGACGGCGTCCCTGCCGCCGACATCATGGCGGCGCGCAAGACCATCGTGACGACCACCATCCGGCTGTCGCGCGAAGGTGCATTCGAACTTCCCTCGACGCAGAACGCCGCCTAGAGCCGGATGATTTCAGGTCGAATTGACCTAAAATCTGAATCCGGCTCTAAATCAAAGGGTTAGAGCACGATGTCATCCGAAAACCGCTGCACACTTTTCGGCATCATGCTCTAGACATGTCCGACGCCACCGACAAGGACTCGAAAACCGAAGAGGCTACGGAAAAGAAGATCCGCGACACCATCGAACAGGGCAAGCTGCCCCATTCGAGGGAAACCGCGCTCCTCGCCTCCTTCGTCGCCATACTGGTGTTCACCGTCTTCTATGCCAAGGACGCCGTTATCGATCTCGGCATGTTCCTGTCGATGTTCCTCGAGAAGCCCGAAGCCTGGCCGATGGACACCGAGACCGACATCATCGCGCTTTACAAGACCGTCTTGCTGGAAGTGGGCCGCGCCCTCGTCAGCCTGCTGGTGCTTTTGACCGTCGCCGGCATCGGCGCTTCGGTGCTCCAGAACATGCCGCAATTCGTCGGCGAGCGGATCAGGCCGCAGATGTCGCGCATCTCGATCGTCAAGGGCTGGAACCGGATGTTCGGCGCTCAGGGCTGGGTCGAGTTCCTGAAATCCCTTGCCAAGGTGGGCTTCGCCATCGCCGTGCTTGTCTTCGCGCTGTCGGAGGATCACCGCAAACTGCTCGCCGGCATGATCACCAATCCCGTCGCTTTCGGTCTCGTCATCCGCGGCATCGCGGTCGACATCCTGGTTGCCATCGTCTTCGTCATGGGGCTGATCGCGGCGATCGACCTCGTCTGGTCGCGCTTTCATTGGAAACAGGACCTGCGCATGAGCAAGCAGGAGGTCAAGGACGAGTTCAAGCAGTCCGAGGGCGATCCGATCGTCAAGTCGCGGCTGCGCTCGCTGGCGCGCGACCGGGCGCGCAAGCGGATGATGACGGCGGTGCCGCGCGCGACGCTGATCATCGCCAATCCGACGCACTACTCGATCGCGCTGAAATATGTGCGCGACGAGGATTCGGCGCCGCTTGTGGTGGCCAAGGGGCAGGATCTGGTGGCTCTGAAAATCCGCGAGATCGCAAGGGAAAACAACATCCCGATATTCGAGGACGTGGCGCTCGCCCGCTCCATGTACAAGCAAGTTTCGGTCGATAATGTGATCCCGTCGCAATTCTACCAGGCCGTCGCCGAACTGGTGCGGATCATCTACTCGAAGAAGGCTGAGCGCAGACAGATTTCATGAACCGTCAACCGCACGCCAAATCCCGCGAGATCATCGTCGCCAGCGCCATAGAGCAAGTCGTGGCCGAGTTGCGGCTGATCGATGTCGCCGACTACATCGCCTTCATCCGGCTGGAGCATTTCGCCTGCCTGTCGGACCTGGTCGATTCAGCTGCGGAGTTGTTCTTCAATCCGCGCACGCTGAGGCTGGGCCATGGCGGAGAGGCGCATGTCGACTGGAGCGGCAGCCCGCGCATCGTACTGGATCTGGAGCTGCGGCCACCGGGGGTGACCGTCTATTTCCAGCTGACGCTGAGCGAGACCGGCAACTCGGTCGCGGTCAATTACGTGTCGTTCGAAAAACCTGGCGAAGACCCCGAGCACAATACGGCGCTGCTGGAGGCGGTGATCGAACAGGCCCGTATCCGCAGGGTCGAACCACTGGCCTTCTGAACCGGCTCTATCAGACAGCGAACGCTATTCGATCAGGCCAAGCCGCAGTGCCTTGGCGACCGCCTGGTTGCGGTTGACGGCGTTGAGCTTCTGGGCCGACTGGGTCAGGTACTGGTTGGCGGTGTGCACAGACAGTTTCAGGAGCCGCGCAATCTCCTCGCTGGTATTGCCGTTGGCGGTCAGCTTCAGGCACTCGAGCTCGCGCTTGGAGATTGCGCGCATCCTGCCGGTATCACCGGGACGGATGCGCGCGACCGCGGCGAACAGGGAAAAACAGCGGGCATGGATCTCGTAGAGCGCATCCTGCGGCAGGGTGATCTGCGACCCCAGGAAGACGACGAGGCCGCATTGGCCCCGATCGGCGTGGACGGGAAAGGCTATGCCGCTGGTGCCAGGCGTCAGCGGCGCCATCTGTCCGGTCCAGGCGAGATTGCCGAACATGTCGGCCATGGCTCCCACGCCGTCATCCGACCACCAGCGCGGTTCCGTCGAGAGGCGGGTGTGGCGCACGATCTCCTCGCCATTGGCCCCTGAAATGAATTTCGTCGCCACGGCTGTGCCGGGGTAGTCGGAATCAAAGCACGGCACCAGCCGCGCTCGTTCCGGCGACGGGCTGACGAAGAACAGGCCGAAGGCCGAGGCGTTGATGTCGACTGATATCCAGCGGCAGCGGCGCACGGCATCGGGAATGGTGACGGCGTGATGCGTTTCGGAGCCGAGCGTGAAGGCGCCGAACGGGCTGTGCTGCTCGTTGAAAAGGGCTTCAGCGGCATCCTTGATGTCGGCGTGTTTCAAATGATGCCACTCCTGATCGCCGTGGCGATGGCCATCGCACGGTTGCTGGCCGCGAATTTCTGGATGGCGTGGGTGATGTAGCTGTTGACCGTGTTAGAGGAGACGCCAAGGATGACGGCCACCTCATCGGTGGTCTTGCCTTCCGAGACCCAGAAGAGGCATTCGCGCTCGCGGTCCGACAGTGGATCCTGCATCGCCGCGGCGGCGATCAGTTGCGGAATATGCGAAAGCGCATAGCAGCATTTCAGCTGCGCCTTCATCAATGCCGGCTCGTCGATCTGGCCGGCCGTAGCCGCCGAGAACAAGGCGAACAGGCGCTGGCGGCCGACATTCAGCCGCAGCGAATAGATCTCGGCATGGCCGAGCACGTCGAGAAGGCGGGCCTCTTCGCCGGAGACCAGTCCGCCGGCATCCGGCGCTTTGGCCGCCACCAGCGGCTTCGGACGGAAACCGGGCGCGACGGTGAGGGCACCCTGGGCGAGGCTGGCGATCAGCCGCTTGCCGATCAACTCGATGGCATCGAAGATCCAGTTCGAAGAGACGATGCGCGCATCGTTGCGGTCCTGGTCGTGGACGATGGCGACCAGCATGTAGCTGTCGGCGCCGATCTCGGCGGTCAGCTCCATGAAGAAGCTGGTGAGATCACCCCGCGACGCCAGGCGCGAGCCCAATGTGTCGGATTGAAGAGGCGCGGCGGGACTGCTCATCTGCTTCTTTTGGCCGGAATCGATTCTGATGTCCGGATGCTGGAGAGCCAGCCGCCGAACCCTAAAACGCGTTACTTTTACGAGGCACACACGAGGCGCGGGGCCGCGCCCAACCAGACGGAATCCATTCAGGGAACGCGAAGCCGTCCGCGTCTGGCGCCGGAAAATTCCGGAACTTGAGACTTTGGGTGGTCGCCGCGCCCCCCGAGGACCGGCTGATTCGGGTCTAATCTAACCGCAGATGAATCCGACATCAAACGCGATTTGACAAAATCGAATCCGGCGGACTCGGCCTGCGACTCAGGGAGGATTTTCCCGGCTCTCAATGTGCGAAAATCGCCGGAACCGTGCAAGCCGGCCATATCGGCGGCGGCCCCGTTGCGATAGATTCGCGACTGTCGAAGGGGAGGGCACCTTCGACAGTCGCGCGCGCAATCGGCAGGACGGATATGGTCATCCGTGGCGGTTCCGCTCGGCTCCTGGCGAGGTTTGTTTCGGGGGGAAACGATGAGCGATTCATTTCGGGAAGTTATATCCGTCTCGTGGTTCGGGCGGATCAAGCGCGCGGTCGGCGGGATCATCGTCGGCCTGCTGCTGATCGTGCTGATGGTGGTCGGGTTGTTCTGGAACGAAGGCCGCGCGGTGCAGACGGCGCGCTCGCTGGCCGAAGGCGCCGGCGCCGTCGTCTCGGTGGACGCCGACAGCGTCGACGCCGGCAATGACGGCAGACTGGTGCACGTCAGTGGCCCGGTGACCGCGGACGGCGGTCTGTCGGACCCGGATTTCGGCATTGCCGCGCAGGGGCTGCGTCTGTCGCGCACCGTCGAGATGTATCAGTGGAAGGAACAGTCCAAATCCGAGACCACCAAGAAGCTTGGCGGTGGCGAGGAGACGCAAACCACCTACAGCTATTCGCGGGTGTGGTACGACAGCCAGATCGATTCGTCGGACTTCAAGAAGCCGGACGGCCATCAGAATCCGCCGATGGCGATCCACGGCCGCGCCTTCCAGATTCCACGGGGCAAGCTCGTCGCCTTCGATCTGGACAAGCCGGTGCTGGACCGCATCGGCGGCGACAAGGCGTACCCGCTGTCGGCGGATCAGTCGGCGCCGATAAGGGCCGCCTATACCGGGACGAGACCGCTCAGCATCGTCGATGGCAAGATCTATCTCGGCAGCGACAACACATCGCCAGCGCTGGGCGACTACCGCATCGGCTATCAATTGGCGCCGCTTGGCGTGGTCAGCATCGTGGCGCGTCAGGCCGGCAGCCGGTTCGAGCCGTACCAGACGCAGGCGGGCGATGCGCTGCTGATGGTCGACACCGGCACGGTGCCGGCCGGCAAGATGTTCGCCGAAGCGGTCAGCGCCAACGCGCTGATCACCTGGCTGCTGCGTGGTGCCGGCCTGCTGCTGCTGACCATCGGCTTTGCACTGTTCCTCGGCCCGATCGGCGTGATCCTCGACGTCATTCCGTTCCTCGGCAGCATGGCGCGGATGGGGACCGGCATCATCGCCTTCTTCCTGGCGATCCTGGTCGGCGCGGCGACAATCGCGATTGCCTGGTTCTGGTACCGGCCGCTTCTGGCGGCGGGCATCCTGGCCGCCGGCGTCATCGCGGCGGCGGCGGTCTATTATCTCGGACGATCACGCAAGGCAGCCGCGCAGATGGCGACGCCGCCCGCCAGCATCGCAATGTAGCTCGCGAGCAAGGGCGGACCTGCCGCCCCCGCTCCGTCGTGCCTGACATTTTCGGCCTGGATCAGCCGGCAGGCTTACCGGTCCTCGAAACCGGTCAGCACGCCGACGGCGTTGATGCCGATCTCCTCGACGGCATAGCCACCTTCCTGGACGAACAGCGTCGGCAGTCCGAGCCTGGCGATGCGCCGGCCGATCTTGGGATAGTCGGCGGATGTCAGCTTGAACTGGCTGATCGGGTCCTTCTCGAACGTGTCGACGCCGAGCGAGACGACGACGACATCCGGCGCATAGGCGGCAAGCCTGGCGCAGGCGTCCTCCAGCGATGCGTTCCAGGCGTCCCAGCCGGTGCCGAAGGGCATCGGGTAGTTGATGTTGAAGCCTTCGCCCGCGCCCGCGCCGCGTTCATCGGCATGGCCGAGGAAGAACGGATATTCGACCATCGGATCGCCATGCAGGTTGAGAACCTGCACGTCGGCCCGGTCATAGAAGATCTCCTGGGTGCCGTTGCCGTGATGGTAGTCGACATCGAGGATGGAGACACGCTTGGCGCCCTGATCAAGGAACCATTGCGCGGCGACGGCGGCGTTGTTGATATAGCAGTAGCCGCCCATGAAGCTGGCGCCGGCATGGTGACCGGGCGGGCGGCAAAGCGCGAAGGCCGACTTCTCGCCGTCCTTGACCAGACCGGCGGCGCTCAGCGCCACGTCATAAGAGGATTTGATCGCGGCCCAGGTCCCCGCGACGAAGGTGGCGCCGCCATCGAAGGAATAGTAGCCGAGCAGGGCGTCGATGCGCTTTGGCGGCACGTCGCCACGCAGGCCGCGGGTCGGCCAGGTGAAGGGCATTGCCGTGCCCGTGTGGCCCTCAGCCGTCCATTGCGGCCAGACCGTCGGTAGGAAATCAATGTAGTCGGCCCTGTGGACCCGCTTGGCGGCTGCAAGACCGTGCTCGACCGGCGCGATGATCGGCCCGAGCTTCTCGCTTTCGACCCGCGCCTTGATGAACTCGGCACGCGAGGGCTTTTCGAAACCCGGCACGATGGCCGAGGTGACCAGTTCCATCTGGCCGGAATGGCCGGCATGAAGCGGCGAATAGACAGTCTTCATAAAATTCCTCTCGAAGTGCGAAATCAGTCAAGATTGAGATAGGGGTTCACCAGAGCGAGCCACATGGTTTCCACATCGTCCTCGATGAGGTCGAACGTCTTGCGATCCTTTTTCAGCCCCACGAGCCGGCAGACGTGCCCGACCTCCATCATCACCACGCCGAGCCGGCTGGCGATCTTGTCTTCAAGGGCAGGGTTCACATGCTGCAGCCATGCGGCGTAGAGGGCGATGATCTGGTCGTCATATTCGTTCTGGATTGGCCTGAGGTCGGCATTGCCCGATATGGCCTCGATCACCGGCATCAGGGTGGCATTGTCGAGATAGAGCCTGGACGTGTCGGCGAAGAGCTTGCGCACTTCGCGCCGAAACTCTTCGCGGTTGGTGGGAGGGGGTACCTTGATGCGTTTCGCGATCACCTCGGGAAAGGACGACAGCCAGCGCCGCGCGAGGTCCAGAAGAATGGCTTCCTTGTTGGGAAAGTATTGGTAGACCGAACCGACCGACAAGCCCGCGCGCTGCGCAATGGCGAGCGTCGTCGGCGTCTTGGTTCCTTGCTCCCGCGTCAGGATCAGCGCCGCGTCGAGTATCCTGTCGACCACCTTGCTCGACCGTTGTTGCCGCGGCTGCTTGCGTGGTTCGAGCGCTATCCTGGTTTTGCGGTCGAGACTGCGCTTCACTGCTTGATATCCCCGTTCCCCACCCGGTCTCAACACAAGCGGAGGATGCTGTCCACAATACATTCTAGATTCCGCATGTTGACAAACGCGAATAATTAGTCGCATTCTTTTATCCACGCTGTCTTCAGGGATAACAAGGGGAATTTCGAGGACAGCGCGCTGGCATCATTCTTTGTCCCATGGCACTGCTCCAGCGGAGCGGCGGTGGTTGGACGCGGAGTTGCCGGTCTCAGTCAGTCGTCAAAAGCGCGGAGTCGCGATGTCTGTCACGGATGCGGGTCACAATGCGGATCTGGTCGTCATCAATAGTCGTGTCCTGACCATGGACGCCGGCAATCCCAGCGCCGAGGCCGTTGCCGTCAAGGACGGCGCCATCATCGCCATTGGCAGCCGCGCCGCCATCGAAGAGTTCAAGGGACCGGGCACCAGGGTTGTCGACGCCAAGGGCGGTTCGGTGCTCCCGGGGTTCATCGAAGCCCACATGCATCTTTTCTCGGGTGCGGCCGAGCTTGCCCATCTGCAGTTGTCGGGCGTCCACGGCTTCGAGGCGCTGCAAACGGCGATCCGCGACTACGCATCGACACATCCCGACGCAAAAATGCTGGTCGGGCAGGGCGTCGACTACACCGTGCTTGGCGACGAGCGGGTTACGCGCCATCACCTCGACACGATCCTGCCGGATCGGCCCTTCGTCATGGCCGCGCCCGACCACCACACGATGTGGGCCAACACCAAAGCGCTGGACATGGCCGGCATCCTGCATGGTCGCGCGCTTGGCCCGGGCAACGAGATCGTCATGGGCGAGGACGGCCTGGCCAATGGCGAACTGCGCGAGGGCGAAGCCTTCGGCCCGGTGCTCGACCTCGCCGGCGAAAGCCGCGTGAGGCTGGGGCTGGCGACCGGCGGCGAGCCGGACCCGATGCCTTCGGCGGAAGAGCGCGCCTTCGACCGTGACATCATGCGGCGAGGGCTTGCCTGGTGCGCGCGCCACGGCATCACCTCGATCCAGAACATGGACGGCAATCTCTACCAGCTCGAACTGCTGGCCGAGATCGAGGCCGAGGAAGGCTTGCCCTGCCGCGTGCAGATACCGTTCCACTACAAGAATTTCATGACGCTCGACATGCTCGACAAGGCATCCGAGATGGCCGAACGCTTCGACAGCGAGTGGTTGTCATCGGGCCTGGTCAAGGTGTTCTATGACGGGGTGCTGGATTCCTGGACGGCTGTCATGATCGAGCCATATGCCGACCGTCCCGACTGGGTCGGCGAGCCGCTGTTCACGCCGCAACAGTTCATCGACCTCGCCGTCGCCATCGACAAGCGCGGGCTGCAGATCGCGGTACACTCGATCGGCGACGGGGCGGTGCGTGCCGTGCTCGACGGCTACGAGGCGGCGCAAAAAGCCAACGGCAAACGCGACAGCCGGCATCGCATCGAGCATATCGAGGTCACCACCACATCGGACGTGCCACGCTTCGCCGAACTCGGCGTCATCGCTTCCATGCAGCCGCCGCATCCGCCCGGCGCCATGGATTTCCCGCTGGAGCCGACCGTGTCGCGCATCGGGCCGGCCCGCTGGCCGCTGAGCTATGCCTGGCGCACCTTGAAAAACGCCGGCACGCATGTCGTCTTCGCCTCGGACTGGCCGGTCTCGCCGATCGACCCGATCCTGGGCATCCAGGCGGCGATGCTGCGCAAACCCTGGGCAGAAAGCGATCCGGACCAGAGCTTCTCACTGCATGAATCGCTTGCGGCCTATACGGTCGAAGGCGCCTATGCGGAATTCGCCGAAGATCGCAAGGGCATGCTGAAGCCCGGCTACATGGCGGATCTGGTCGTCCTGTCGGCCGACATCGAGAAGACCGCGCCGGCAGACCTGCACAAGGTACGGCCGGCAACGACGATCTGCGGCGGGAAGGTTACCTATGAAGCCTGACCTTGGCATGGGCCTGCCAAGCCTGGAATGACTGACTGAACTGTGATTCAATGCCGGGCTTGCCAACCTACCGGCCATGTGTTCACATCCAACAGGGGAAGAGCTCCGCCAGCAAGAGCGGGGTCAACAGTGAGGCGTAATCGTGCCGGACAAACCGGATCGGAATGCGATTGAAGTAGTAAACGTCAGCAAAATTTTCGGATCGGGTGAGGGGCAGGTTGCTGCCCTCGACAGGGTTTCGGTATCCATCCGCGAGAACGAGTTCTTCACGCTGCTCGGACCGTCTGGCTGCGGCAAGACAACCTTGCTGCGGCTGATCGCCGGCTTCGACTTTCCAACCGCCGGCGAGATCCTGCTTTACGGGCAGGACATCGCGCCGCTGCCGCCCTTCAAGCGACCCGTCAACACCGTCTTCCAGTCCTATGCGCTGTTCCCGCACATGACGGTGGCCGACAATATCGGCTTCGGCCTGGAGATGCTGGGCAAGCCCAAGGCCGAGATCAAGGCGCGCGTCGCCGAGATGCTCAAGCTGGTCAAAATGGAGGCCCTGGCGGGCCGCCGCACAGGCCAGATTTCCGGCGGCCAGCAGCAGCGCGTGGCATTGGCCCGGGCGCTCGCGCCGCAGCCGAAAGTGCTGTTGCTCGACGAACCGCTCTCGGCGTTGGACTACAAGCTGCGCAAGGAGATGCAGATCGAGTTGAAGCGGCTGCAGCATGAGACCGGCATCACCTTCATCTTCGTCACCCATGACCAGGAAGAAGCGCTGACGATGTCGGACCGCATCGCGGTGATGTCGTCGGGCAAGATCCTGCAGGTCGGCTCGCCCTGGGACATTTACGACAAGCCGGCGGACCGTTTCGTCGCCGACTTCATCGGCGAAACCAACTTCCTCACCGCCGCCATATCGGGCATCGGCAATGGCAAGGCACGCGCGACGCTCAAATCGGGCACGACGATCGAAGCAACCGTTGCCGAAGGCTTCCAGCCCAAGGACAATGCCACCGTGGTGGTGCGGCCCGAGCACGCCAAGCTGACGAAGGACAAGGGCGAGCTGTCGGGCATGGTCGACAACATCGTCTATTTCGGCACCGACACGCATATTCATGTCCAGCTTGACAGCGGCGAGGCCTTTACCGTGCGCCAGCAGAATACGCGCAGCGCCGGCTGCGGTTTCGAGCGCGGCGACAAGGTCGGCATCATGATCGGCAACGACGCCGCGCAAGTGCTGAGGGACTGATGGCCACCGCGGAAGAAGTCGCCAAGGCGGCGGAACGGCGCGATGTCCGTGACCGCTGGCTCTTGTCAGCGCCGGCGCTGCTGGTCATTTTCCTGGCCGCGACCGGCCCGTTGCTGATCGTTCTCGTCTATTCCTTCCTGACGCCCGGCGCCTATGGCGACGTGAAATGGCAGTTCTCGTCCGACGCCTGGACGTCGGTGCTCCTGGAACGCGATATTTTCGACGATACGCTTTCGCTCGCGGCGGCGCATGTCACTATCTTCCTCCGCTCCATCAAGCTTGCCGTCGTGACGACGATCGCCACTTTGGCGCTTGGGTTCCCGACCGCCTATTTCATGGCGACACGCAGCGAAAAGACCCGCGACCTCTGGCTGTTCCTGATCACGATCCCGTTCTGGACCAACCTTCTGATCCGCACCTTCGCCGTACTGCAGATCATTCGCAACGAAGGCATCATCAACACGATCCTGTTGAAGCTCGGCATCGTCTCGGCGCCTGTCCAGATCCTCTACACCGACACGGCGATCCTGATCGGCATGGCCTATGTCTACCTGCCGCTGATGGTGCTGCCGATCTATGCCAGCATGGAGAAGCTCGATTTCCGGCTGGTCGAAGCCGGCTACGACCTCTACGCGACGCGTTTCCGGGTGCTGCGGCGCATCATCTTCCCGCTGGTCAAGCCGGGCGTCATCGCCGGTTCCATCCTCGTCTTCATTCCGGCCCTCGGCGCCTATGTGACGCCGAGCGTGCTCGGCGGCGGCAAGAACATGATGCTGTCCAACCTCATCGAATTGCAGTTCGGGCAGGGCCGCAACTGGCCGCTCGGCTCGGCGCTGTCGATCACCGTGATGATCATCGTCATGGTGGCGCTGCTTGCCTATGTGCGCAATGCCGGCAAGTCGGGGGTGCGTCATGGCTAGCAATTTCTCGATCAAGCACCAGCCGGGTTTCACCGCGATCGCGGCGACCTGCTTCGTCGTGCTTTACCTGCCGATCGCGGTGCTGGTGATCTATGCCTTCAATGCGGCAAGCTCGACGTCGGAATGGGGCGGCTTTTCGCTGAGATGGTTCCAGTCGGCATACCAGAACACGCAGGTCATCGACGCAACGCTGCGTTCCTTCCAGATCGGTTCCATCGCGGCGGTGCTGTCGACCATCTTCGCCACCATGGCGGCGCTCGCCACCACGCGCACCGCCTCCTATCCCGGCCTCACCTTCAAATATGCGGCGATCAACCAGCCGTTGATGGTACCCGAGATCGTCACCGGGGTGGCGCTGCTGATCTTCTTCTCGCGCATCAAGATCTTCACCGGCTATTCCGGCCTCGGTTACCTGATCGCCGCGCATACGGCGTTTTGCATTCCCTTCGCCTACCTGCCGATCCGGGCGCGGCTGGAGAATATGGACCTGACGCTGGAGCGTGCCGCCGCCGATCTCTACGCGACGCCGTGGAAGACCTTCCGCCGCATCACGCTGCCGCTGTTGTGGCCCGGCATCCTGGCCGGCCTGATGCTGGCTTTCGTCATCTCGCTCGACGACGTCGTCATCACCGAGTTCGTCAAATCGGGCGGTCAGGACACGCTGCCGACCTACATGCTCGGCCAGATCCGCCGCGGCATCACACCCGAGATCAACGCGATATCGACCGCCTTCCTGCTGCTTTCGGTCGCGATCGTCACGTTGTTTTTCTTCGTCAGCAGGAAACGAGACTGAAACCGACAATGGGAGTTAAAACCATGAACTGGAAGACAACAGCAACCGCCATGGGGTTGGCGTTGCTCGCTTCGACGGGCCTCGCCCGCGCCGACGGCGTGCTCAACATCTACAATTGGGGCAACTACACCAGCCCTGACGTAATCAAGAAGTTTGAAGCCAAGTACAACGTCAAGGTCACGATCACCGACTACGATTCGAACGACACCGCGCTCGCCAAGGTCCGCCAGGGCGGCACCGGCTTCGACATCGCCGTGCCCTCGCAGACCTACGTGCCGATCTGGATCAAGGAAGGGCTTGTGCTCGAAACCGACCCGGGCAAGATGGAGAACTTCAAGAACGTGGCGCCGGAATGGGCCAATCCAGATTTCGATCCCGGCCGCAAATATTCGGTGCCGTGGGCGCTGGGCACGGTGGGCGTCGTCGTCAACACCGATGCCTACAAGGGACCGGCCGACAGCTGGGGCATCATCTTCAACACGCCCGACGAGCTGAAGGGCAAGGTCAACGTCGTTCCCGAGATGAATGACGTCATCTTCGCCGCGATCAAATATGTCGGTGGCCAGCAGTGCACCGACGACAAGGCGGTGCTGAAGAAGGTGCGTGACACGCTCGTCGCGGCCAAGCCGAACTGGATCGCCATGGAATACAACACCATCGAGAAGATGGGCGCCGGCGACTTCAAGGCCACCAGCGACTGGAACGGCTCTGCGCTGCGCCAGCGGCTGGCCAATCCGGCCATCCACTACAATTATCCGAAGGAAGGCTATGGCCTGTGGAGCGACAACGTCGTCGTTCTGAAGGAAGCCAAGAACGTCGAAAACGCCAAGCTGTTCCAGAACTTCATCATGGATCCGGAAAACGCAGCCGGCCTCTCGGCCTTCCACCGCTACGCCAACGCCATCACCGGCTCGGACAAATACATGCCGGCCGACATGAAGGATGCGCCGGAAGTCGTCATTCCGGCCGCCGCGAAGCCACAGGGCGAATTCCAGAAGATGTGTGCGCCTGAAATCCAGGACATCTACACCAAGATCTGGACCGAACTGCAGAAGTAAGCTTCGAACGCTTCGTCCGAAATGATTGCAGCCGGGATCGACAAAACGTCGATCCCGGCTATGAGCAGCACGTTGTCTGCGTATTTGCGGATAACATTACAGGTTAGAAGGAAATATTGCCGTGAATTTGAGATTATCCGCCGCCACTGCGGTCCTGGCCCTGTTGGCCGCGACCGGGTTCGCCAACGCCGAGGGTGCGCTTAACATCTATAATTGGGGTAATTACACCAGCCCCGACGTCATCAAGAAGTTCGAGGAGAAATACAAGGTCAAGGTCACGATCACTGACTACGACTCCAATGACACGGCACTCGCCAAGGTGCGGCAGGGCGGCAGCGGCTTCGACATCGCCGTTCCCTCGCAGACGCACCTGCCGATCTGGATCAAGGAAGGGCTTTTGCTCGAGACTAATCCGGGCGGCATGGAGAACGCGAGGAACATCGCGCCCGAATGGGCCAATCCCGAGTTCGATCCCGGCCGCAAATATTCCGTTCCGTGGGCTTGGGGCACGGTCGGCACCGTGGTCAACACCAGCACCTACAAGGGTGACATCAATACTTGGGGCATCATCTTCGATACGCCGGATGAGTTGAAGGGCAAGGTCAACGTCGTTCCTGAGATGAAGGACGTCATGACCGCCGCGATCCGCTATGTCGGCGGCGAGCAGTGCACAGCCGACAAGGAAGTGCTGAAGAAGGTGCGGGACCTGTTGGTTGCGGCCAAGCCCAACTGGGTTGCGATGGAGTACAGCGCCATCGACAAGATGAAGGCCAGCGATTTCCAGGCGTCCACCACCTGGAATGGGGCAGGACTGCGCATCCGGCTGGCGCGTCCTGAGGTCCACTTCGGCTATCCGAAGGAAGGATTCACCTACTGGAGTGACAACGTTGTCGTGCTGAAGGACGCCAAGAACGTCGAGAACGCCAAGCTGTTCCAGAACTTCATCATGGACCCCGAGATCGCGGCCGGGCTTTCCGCCTATCATCGCTATGCGAACGGCATTGCCGGGTCGGAGAAATTCATGCCGGCCGATATGAAGGATGCGCCCGAGATCATCATCCCGGACGCCAGCAAAGCGCATGGCACGATGGCCATGATGTGCTCGCCTGAGGCGGATGCGATCTACACCAAGATCTGGACCGAACTGCAGAAGTAAGCTGACCCTCGGAGCCCGGCATCGCATGGTGCCGGGCTCCCATTTCAGGCTGGTGATGCCATGAATTCCTACCGCAACAGCGATCCGCGGCCGCCGATCATGCAGGGCTCGCCGCCCGCCATGGTGCCGCCAAGGCTCGACTGGGACCGGCCGCCATGGAACCGCTGGACCTTCCAGCACATCAGGGAAATCCTGCCGACCGCCGAAGTCTGGCGCGGCAATGGCCACCGCCACCGTATCGAACGCGCCGAAGTCGATCTCGACGGGCTGACGGTCGAAGACAGCGAGGGCAGACCTTCGACGCTCGCGGGGTTGCTGGACGAGACCTATACGGACGGCTTCCTGGTGCTCAAGAACGGCAAGATCGCCTATGAGCGCTATTTCAACGGCATGGACGAGCGCACGCTGCATCTGTCGCAGTCGATGGCAAAATCGATCACCGGCGCGGTGTTCGGCATATTGGCCGGGCGCGGGCTGATCGATCCCACCCGGCCGGTCACGGATTATCTGCCGGAGCTTGGCGCCACGGGTTGGGCCGGCGCCAGCGTCCAGCACGTGCTCGACATGACGACGGGCGTGCGCTTTTCCGAGGACTATACGGACCGCTATTCCGAGATCGGCCAGGTCGATGTCGCTGCCGGCTGGAAGCCGGTACCGCCTGGCAGCGATCCGGACTTCCGCTGGCCATCGCACATGT
Source organism: Mesorhizobium sp. B2-3-5 (assembly GCF_006442395.1). Lineage (NCBI taxonomy): Bacteria > Pseudomonadati > Pseudomonadota > Alphaproteobacteria > Hyphomicrobiales > Phyllobacteriaceae > Mesorhizobium > Mesorhizobium sp. B2-3-5. The sequence goes on from NZ_VFVX01000006.1 coordinate 196,903, forward strand.
TCGAGCTGATCCTCGGCTTGAAAGACACGGTCCGTCCGCACGGAGCAAAGTTCGAGTACCGCTCGATAGAGACCGACGTGCTCGCCTTCATCATGGAGCGGGTGACCGGCAAGCGGCTGGCGCAGCTGGTTTCGGAAGAGCTCTGGCAAAAGCTTGGTGTCGATGAAAGCGCCTGCTTCACCGTCGACGGCGCCGGCTATGCGCTCGCCGATGGTGGCTTCAACGCCACGCTTCGCGACTATGGCCGCTTCGGCCAGATGATCCTCGACAATGGGGGCGGCATCGTGCCGGCCGTCTGGATCGAGGCGACGCGCAACGGTAGGCATGGCCCGGATTTCTCCGCCAGCATGCCGGAGGGCAGTTACCGCAACCAGTTCTGGATCGAGAATCCCAGCTCGCGCGCGCTGATATGCCGGGGCGTGTTCGGACAGATGATCCATATCGACTGGAATACAGGAATGGTCGTGGTGAAGCTTTCGACCTGGCCGGATTTCAGCAATCTCGCCTATTCCATAGCAACGCTGAAGGCCGTGCACGCGATCGCCGCCGCCCTGCGCTCAGCCCCACGAGAAACGACCTGGAAGGAAAACGCCATGACCGGCAAGACCGCGTTCGAGACCCGCTACGGCTTCCGCCGCAACGAGGTGCTGCTCGCCAACTGGCGTGAAAATCCGTTCAACCGATGGTCGTTCCAGAACCTCGGCGAACTGGTTCCGACCGCGCGTGTCACCGCAATGCCTGGTGCCGCCGAGGAGCCGGTGCGAGACCTCGGCGGCCTGCTGGGCGAGAAAGTTTCGGTCGCCGGCGCGCCGGAGACCGTGCACGAATTCCTCGTGCGTTCCAGCACCGACGCGCTGACGGTGATGAAGAGCGGCAAGACCGTCGGCGACTGGTTCGCGCCGCATATGGATTTCGGTGCCCGTCACATCATCTTCTCGATCAGCAAGTCGGTGACCGCCATCATCGCCGGCATACTGGAAGGCGAGGGTGCTTTCGATCCGGAAGCGCCGGTAACGCAATACATCCCGGAGGCCACCGGCTCGGCCTATGGCGAGGCCAGCGTGCGGCATGTGCTCGACATGAGCGTCAGCCTCGATTTCGAGGAGGCCTATCTCGATCCGGAAAGCGCCTTCGCACGCTATCGCCGCGCCACGCTATGGAACCCGGGCGGCGGCACGGAAAGCCTGCGCGAATTCATCCTGACCCTGCAGCGGCTTGCCGAGCCACATGGTCAGACCTTCCGCTACCGTTCGCCCAATTCCGACCTGCTCGGCCTGCTGCTTGAACGCGCTTCCGGCCGGCGCTTCGCCGACCTGATGCGCGACAGGCTGTGGCTGCCGCTTGGCGCCGTCAGCGAAGCTTCGATCGGCGTCGACATGGAAGGCACGGCGCGCACCGCCGGCGGCATTTCGGTGACGCCGCGCGATCTCGCGCGCATCGGCGAGATGATGCGGCAGGGCGGCACCGCCAATGGCCGGCGCATTGTGCCGGAGGCGTGGGTGCGCGACACGATCAGCATTGGCGGCAGTTCGGAAGCCTGGCAGCGCGGTGCGATGCTGCCGCTTTTTCCGCAGGGCCGTTATCGCAACAAATGGTACCAGTCGGGCAAGCCGAGCGGCGCCTATTGCGGCATCGGCATCCATGGCCAGTGGCTCTATGTCGACCCGAAGGCGGAAGTGGTCATTGCCAAGATGTCGTCGCAGCCAGAACCGGTCGATGACCCGCTTGATCTCGAAATCGTCGCTTTCTTCGAGGCGCTGACGCGATTGGTCTGAGCCGTTAGGCGCGGTCAGCTGCCGCATGGTTTCTTGTGGACCGCCTGCGACGGTTGAAAACGTCGCGGTTGGCGGGGCATGCATCTGCGCCTATGGTCGCCGCTCTTTTCGACGACAGCAGGAACGACATGGCATCCGACATCAAGCGCATCGCAGCCATCATCGCAGCCGAGATCAAGGCGCGGCCCGAACAGGCGGCCGCGGCCATCGAACTGCTCGACGAGGGCGCGACGGTGCCCTTCGTGGCGCGCTACCGCAAGGAGGTGACGGGCGGGCTGGACGACACGCAACTGCGCGACCTTGCCGAGCGGCTCGCCTACCTGCGCGAGCTCGACGCCCGCCGCGACACCATCCTTGGATCGATCCGCGAACAGGGCAAGCTGACGGAGGAACTCGAAGCCAAGATTGTCGCCGCTGCTACCAAGGCGGAACTCGAGGACATCTACCTGCCTTATAAACCGAAGCGCCGCACCAAGGCCGAGATCGCCCGCGAGCGCGGATTGGGACCGCTGGCCGGGGCCATCCTGGCCGACCGCTCGCTGGTGCCCGCCAAGGCGGCGCTGGCCTATGTCACCGGGGAGGTGGCCGACGCCAAGGCGGCGCTCGAAGGCGCCCGCGACATCCTCTCGGAGCAATTCGCCGAGAATGCCGATCTGGTCGGCAAGCTGCGCGGCTACATGAAGGAACGCGCCTTCTTGCGGGCCAGGGTGGTCGACGGCAAGCAGGAGGCCGGCGCGAAGTTCTCCGACTATTTCGACCATGTCGAGCGCTGGGCGACGGTGCCCAGCCACCGCGCGCTGGCCATGCTGCGCGGCCGCAACGAAGAGGTGCTGTCGCTCGACATTGAGGTCGATGCCGACGATGCTTCGCCGGTGAGGCCGGTCGAACGGATGATCGCCAATGCCTACGCGATCGGCGGCAGCCTGCCGGGCGACCGTTGGCTGATGGACGTCGCGGGCTGGACATGGCGCATAAAACTGTCGCTGCACCTGACGCTCGATTTGATGCGCGATCTGCGCGAGCGGGCCGAGGAAGAGGCGATCCATGTCTTTGCCCGCAATCTCAAGGATCTGCTGCTGGCGGCTCCCGCCGGCTCGCGGCCGACGATGGGGCTCGATCCCGGCATCCGCACCGGCGTCAAGGTCGCCGTGGTGGACGGCACCGGCAAGCTGGTGGCGACGACGACGGTCTATCCGTTCCCGCCGAGGAACGATGTGCGCGGCACGCAGACGGAACTCGCCGCGCTGGTCCGCCAGCACAAGGTGGAGCTGATTTCGATCGGCAACGGTACCGGCAGCCGCGAAACGGAAAAGCTGGTGGCGGACATGCTGTCCGACATGCCCGCCGGCTCAGGCCCCAAGCCGCTCAAGGTGATCGTCAGCGAGGCAGGTGCCTCGGTCTATTCGGCATCGGCGACGGCGGCGGCCGAATTCCCCGGCCTTGACGTATCGTTGCGCGGCGCGGTGTCGATCGCGCGGCGGCTGCAGGATCCGCTGGCCGAACTGGTCAAGATCGAACCGAAGTCGATCGGCGTCGGCCAGTACCAGCACGATGTCGACCAGTACCGGCTCGGACGTTCGCTGGAAGCGGTGGTCGAGGATGCGGTCAATGCCGTCGGCGTCGACCTCAACACCGCCTCGGCGCCGCTCCTGGCGCGTGTCTCGGGGCTTGGCGCGTCGCTCGCCGACGCCATCGTCGCGCACCGCGACGCGACGGGACCGTTCGCCAGCCGCAAGGATCTGCTCAAGGTGTCCCGCCTGGGACCGCGCGCCTTCGAGCAATGCGCCGGCTTCCTGCGCATTCCGAACGGCAGCGAGCCGCTCGACGCCTCGGCGGTGCATCCCGAAGCCTATGGCGTGGCCAAGAAGATCGTGGCCGCCTGCGGGCGCGATGTGCGCGCATTGATGGGCGACAGCGCCGCACTCAAGGCGCTCGATCCGCGCGTCTTCGTCGACGAGCGTTTCGGCCTGCCGACGGTCCGCGACATCCTGGCGGAGCTGGAAAAGCCCGGCCGCGACCCGCGCCCCGGCTTCAAGACCGCGACCTTCGCCGACGGCATCGACGACATCAAGGATTTGAAGCCCGGCATGCTGCTCGAAGGCACGGTGACCAATGTCGCGGCCTTCGGCGCCTTCGTCGATATCGGCGTGCACCAGGACGGGCTGGTGCATGTCTCGCAGTTGGCCGACCGGTTCATCAAGGACGCGCATGAGGTGGTCAAGGCCGGCGACGTGGTCAAGGTGCGCGTCGTCGATGTCGACATCAAGCGCAAGCGCATCGGGCTCTCCATGCGCAAGGACGGCGGCGAGGGCGACGGATCGAGAGGGCCGCGCGACAATGGTGGCGGCAGGCCCGCGCCACGCTCGCCAACGCCTCAGCGCCAGCCCGAGCGGCCGGCCCAGCAAGGCGCATTCGGCGCGGCGCTGGCGGACGCGCTGAAGCGCAAGTAGCTACCAGGCCAGAACAGCCGGCTCCTTATCAAGCTGGGCCAGCAGCCAGTCGCGAAAACTCGCGACCGGCGGATAGCCGCGCTTGTCGTGGGGGACAACGAGGTAATAGGCGCTGCGGCTTTGCATGGGCTGGCCGGGCGCGGTCACCAACTGGCCGCGCTGCAATTCGCCGGCGATGAGCAGCAGCGGCAACAGCGCCACGCCGAGCCCCGCCATGCAGGCCTGGGCGGCGGTGCCGAACTGCTCGAACTGCATGCCGGGGCCCGTCGGCGCGCTCAGGCCCTGGTGCTCGAACCATTCGGTCCAGGCGCCGGGGCGCGTCGCCATGTGCAGCAGCGGCAGGCGACCGATATCGGCCGGCGTGGCGATGGCGCGGCCGGCGAGGAATTCGGGCGATACCACCGGCGCCACCGTCTCGCGCACCAGGAGAGTCGAGTCCGCTTCGGGCCAGTCCGGCAGGCCGTAGTGGATGGCGGCATCCAGCCTTTCCCGGGCGAAGTCGAAGCGGCCGACACGGGTGACGAAGTTGATGGTGATGTCGGGATTGTTCTCGACGAAATCAGGGATCATCGGCATCAGCCAGCGCGTGCCGAAGGTCGGCAATATGGCAAGGTTCAGGATGCCGCTATGCCGATTGCTCATCAATCCAAGCGCGGCGTCCCGCAATTGGCCAAGCGCGGCGCGCACCGCCTCGGCGTAGATTTCGCCCGCAGCCGAGAGCCGGACATTGCGGCTGTCGCGCTCGAACAGCCGGCGGCCGAACTGGTCTTCCAGCAGCCTGATCTGCCGGCTGACAGCGCCCTGGGTCAGGTCCAGCTCCTGCGCGGCGGCGGTGAAACTGCCAAGACGGGCGACGGCCTCGAAGGCCGCAAGGGCACCGATGTTCGGCAAAAGGCGACGCTGGACACTCATGATCTATTCCTAACGCTCATTGATCGATGAAGCAATTTCGTTTGATTTTTTCAGGCCGCGGGCCGATAAGCCGGGCTTCACTTGTTTGAGGATCGAGAAGCCATGGCCGCCGACAAGAATGCATTCGTCTGGGAAGACCCGTTCCTGATCGAGGACCAGCTTTCGGAAGACGAGCGCATGGTGCGCGACGGTGCGGCCGCCTTCGCCGCCGACAAGCTGGCGCCGCGCATCGAGGACGCCTACCTCAACGAGACCTTCGATACCGCGATCTTCCGCGAAATGGGTGATGCCGGCCTGCTCGGCATCAATATTCCAGAAGAATTCGGCGGGCTTGGCGCCAACTATGTCACCTACGGACTGGTCGCGCGCGAAGTCGAGCGCGTCGATTCCGGCTATCGCTCGATGATGTCGGTGCAGTCGTCGCTGGTGATGTATCCGATCCATGCCTATGGCTCGGACGCACAGCGCAAGAAATACCTGCCCAAGCTCGCCAGCGGCGAGTGGATCGGCTGTTTCGGCCTGACCGAGCCGGATGCTGGCTCCGATCCTGGCGGCATGAAGACCCGCGCCGAGAAGACCGCCAACGGCTACAGGATTTCCGGCTCCAAGATGTGGATTTCCAATGCGCCGGTCGCCGACGTGTTCGTCGTCTGGGCGAAGTTGAAGGGCGAGAACGGCAAGGACGAGATCCGTGGCTTCGTGCTGGAGAAGGGCACGAAGGGCCTTTCGGCGCCGAAGATCGGCGGCAAGCTGTCGCTGCGCGCTTCGATCACCGGCGAGGTGGTGATGGAAGGCGTCGAGGTCGGCGAAGACGCGCTGCTGCCCAATGTCTCCGGGCTGAAGGGCCCGTTCGGCTGCCTCAACCGGGCCCGGTTCGGCATTTCCTGGGGCTCGATGGGTGCGGCGGAAGATTGCTGGCACCGCGCGCGCCGGTATGGCCTGGACCGCAAGCAGTTCGGCAAGCCGCTGGCCGGCACGCAGCTTTATCAGAAGAAACTCGCCGACATGCAGACCGAGATCGCGCTCGGGCTGCAGGCATCCTTGCGCGTCGGGCGCCTGCTCGACGAAGGCAAGATGGCGCCGGAGATGATCTCGATCGTCAAGCGCAACAATTGCGGCAAGGCGCTCGACATCGCCCGCCAGGCCCGCGACATGCATGGCGGCAACGGCATCCAGATCGGCTATCACGTCATGCGCCACGCGCAGAACCTGGAGACGGTGAACACCTATGAAGGGACGCACGACGTGCACGCGCTGATCCTGGGACGGGCCCAGACGGGATTGCAGGCGTTTTTCTGAGCCAGGCAGTGCCATAAGGCAATTCGCACCTGAGCTGATCGCGTTACTACAAAGTCTGCGCGATTGAGAACCGCCTTCCTCCACTCCGTCGACCTACTCGGGGAGACGAAACAAGGCGTTAGATTGGGTGCACCGCAACATCCGCTTGGAGATCGGCTGCTATCTGTGTCAGGGTCTAGCGTTCGTTTGAAACGCCGATCTCCGGGGCCCCATGGCAATTCTGGCAGCCGTCTACCACCTGACCCACTACAAATACGACCGGCCGGTGGTTCTCGGGCCTCAAATCATCAGGCTGCAGCCGGCGCCGCATTCCCGCACCAAGGTACTCAGCCATTCGCTCAAGGTCGAGCCGGCGAACCATTTCGTCAATCTGCAGCAGGACCCCTACGGCAATTTCCTCGCCCGCTTCGTCTTTCCCGAGCCGGTGAGCGAACTGAAGATCGAGGTCGACCTCGTCGCCGACATGACGGTCTACAATCCGTTCGATTTCTTCGTCGAGCCGTCGGCCGAGACCTTCCCGTTCGAATATCCTGAAGAGATCAGGGACGACCTCGCCATCTACCGGACACCGGAGCCGCCGGGGCCGCTGCTCTCGGCCTTCCTGAGAACCATCGACCGCAGTGCGCCCAATACGGTCAATTTCCTCGTCGACCTCAACACCCGCCTGCAGCGCGAGATCGCCTACATCGTGCGGATGGAGACCGGCGTCTTCTCGCCGGAGGAAACGCTGGCCGCAGGCAAGGGTTCGTGCCGGGATTCCAGCTGGCTGCTGGTGCAGATCCTGCGCAATCTCGGCATCGCCGCGCGCTTCGTGTCGGGCTATCTGATCCAGCTCAAGCCCGACCTCGTCGCGCTCGATGGTCCGGCCGGCACGACGGTCGATTTCACCGATCTGCACGCCTGGTGCGAGGTCTATCTTCCGGGCGCCGGCTGGATCGGCTTCGATCCGACCTCCGGCCTGCTGACCGGCGAGAGCCATGTGCCGCTGGCGGCGACGCCGCATTTCCGCAACGCCGCCCCGATTTCGGGCATGGCGAGCTTCGCCAATGTCGAGTTCGGCTTCGACATGCGGGTCGACCGCATCGCCGAACATCCTCGCATCACCAAGCCGTTTTCGGACGAGAGCTGGCAGGCGCTCGACGCGCTGGGCAACAAGGTCGATGCCGTGTTGAAGACGCAGGATGTGCGGCTGACCATGGGCGGCGAGCCGACCTTCGTGTCGATCGACGATTTCGAATCCGCCGAGTGGAACACCGCGGCCGTCGGGCCAACCAAGCGCGAAAAGGCCGATGCGCTGATCCGACGGCTGCGCGGGCGTTTCGCGCCGGGCGGCTTTCTCCACTACGGCCAGGGCAAGTGGTATCCCGGCGAGAGCCTGCCGCGCTGGACCTTCTCGCTGTATTGGCGCGCCGATGGCCAGCCGGTGTGGAGCGACCCGTCGCTGATCGCGCGCGAGAAGAGCGACGCCAAGGTCGGCCCGCGGCAGGCGGAAAGCCTGCTCACGGCAATCGCCGATGAACTCGGCATCGACAGGTCGATGGTCAGCGAAGCCTATGAGGATCCGGCCGAATGGCTGCTCAAGGAAGGCAAGCTGCCCGACAATGTCGATCCGTCCAACTCAAGGCTGGAGGATCCGGAGGAACGCAGCCGCATGGCGCGCGTGTTCGAGCGCGGGCTGACCAAACCGTCGGGCTATGTGCTGCCGGTGCAGCGTTGGAACAGCCAGGCATCGGAACCGCGCTGGCGTTCGGAGAGATGGACGACGCGGCGCGGCCGCCTGTTCCTGGTGCCGGGCGATTCACCGGTCGGCTATCGCTTGCCGCTGGGCACGCTGCCCTATGTGCCGCCGGCACAGTTTCCCTACATCGTGCCGGTCGATCCGTCGCTGCCGCGCGGGCCGCTGCCGGCGCGCGAGGCGATCCTGCCCGGTGCGGCTCCAGCCGAACGCGAAGGCGCCGACGAAATGGCGCGCCGCCAGCAGGCGGCATCCTTCACCGCTGTAAGTGGCCAGCAGGACCGGGTCGAACAGGAGATCACCGAGATCGGCGGCGCGGTGCGCACGGCGCTTTCGGTCGAGCCACGCGACGGGCGGCTGTGCGTGTTCATGCCGCCGGTCGAGGCGCTGGAAGACTATCTCGAACTGGTTGCGGCGGCCGAGAACGCAGCAAAGGCAATAGGGCTTCCCGTGCATATCGAGGGGTATGGCCCGCCGCATGATCCGCGCCTCAACATCATCCGCGTCGCGCCCGACCCGGGAGTCATAGAGGTCAACATCCATCCGGCTTCCAACTGGCAGGATTGCGTGGCGACGACGACGGCGATCTATGAGGAGGCACGGCAGACACGGCTTGGCGCCGACAAGTTTATGATCGATGGCCGCCACACCGGCACCGGCGGCGGCAACCATGTCGTTGTCGGCGGCGCGACGCCCAACGACAGCCCGTTCCTGCGCCGTCCGGACCTGTTGAAGAGCCTGGTTCTGCAGTGGCAGCGGCATCCTTCGCTGTCCTACCTGTTCTCGGGCCTGTTCATCGGGCCGACCAGCCAGGCGCCGCGCTTCGACGAAGCGCGCCATGACTCTCTCTATGAGCTCGAGATCGCGATGGCGCAGGTGCCGCATCCGGACCAGGGTGCCGCACCCTTGCCGTGGCTGGTCGACCGGCTGTTCCGCAACCTTTTGACCGACGTCACGGGGAATACGCACCGCTCGGAAATCTGCATCGACAAGCTGTTCTCGCCGGATGGGCCGACCGGCCGGCTGGGGCTGGTGGAATTCCGCGGCTTCGAAATGCCGCCCAATGCGCGCATGTCGCTGGCGCAGCAATTGCTGGTGCGCGCCATCATCGCCCACGCCTGGCAGAACCCGCTCGACGGCCGCTTCGTGCGCTGGGGCACGGCACTGCATGACCGCTTCATGCTGCCGCACTATGTCTGGGCCGATTTCCTCGACGTGCTCGACGACCTCAAGCTCAACGGTTTCGAGTTCCGGCCCGAATGGTTCGACGCCCAGCTCGAATTCCGCTTTCCGTTCTGCGGCGACGTCCGCCATGCCGGCATCAAACTGGAACTGCGCCAGGCGCTGGAGCCCTGGCATGTCATGGGCGAACAGGGTGCCATCGGCGGCACCGTACGCTTCGTCGATTCCTCGGTCGAGCGGCTACAGGTCAAGACCGAAGGGCTGAACCCCGAGCGTCACGCGATCGTCTGCAACGGCCGCATCGTGCCGATGAAGGTCACCGACCACAGGGAGGTCGCGGTGGCCGGTGTACGCTTCAAGGCGTGGCAGCCGGCTTCCGGCCTGCATCCGGCGCTGCCGGTCAACACGCCGCTGGTGTTCGACATTTACGACCGCTGGTCGGGCAGGGCGCTTGGCGGCTGCGTCTACCATGTCGCGCATCCGGGCGGGCGCAACTACGATACGTTCCCGGTCAACGGCAACGAGGCCGAGGCCCGGCGGCTGGCCCGCTTCGAACCGCGCGGCCACACGCCATCCGGCTATGTGCTGCGCGAGGAACAACCGGCACAAGATTTCCCGATGACCCTTGACCTTCGGCGCCCGCCAAGACTGTGATCCGATATGGCAAAGGGGAATCACAAGAGGGTACGCGGCAGGCCGCAAACCCACAGCCTGCTGGAGCACTACCAGCCGATCGACGGCGTCGTCGACGAGATGGTCGACGCGCCAGGCAATCCCCGTCCGGCCTGGAAGGATTTCATCGAGGCGCTCGACGAATTGGGGCCTGAAAAGCTCGCTCAGCGCTTTGCCCGCGCCGACCAGTATCTGCGCGACGCCGGCGTCTACTACCGCGTCTACGACAAGGCAGGCGCCAATGAGCGCGAATGGCCGCTGGCGCATGTGCCCCTGCTCATCGAAGATACCGAATGGGCCGCGATCAGCGCCGGCCTCGTCCAGCGCGCCGAGCTGTTCGAGGAAACCATCGCCGATATCCATGGGCGCAACCGGCTGATCGAAAAGGGCATCCTGCCGGCAGGGCTGATCGCCGCCAGTCCTGAATATTTGCGGCCCGTGGTCGGCACCAGGCCGGCCGAGGGCCATTTCCTTCATTTCTGCGCCTTCGAGCTGGGCCGCGGGCCCGATGGCCGCTGGTGGGTGCTGGGTGACCGCACGCAGGCGCCGTCCGGCGCCGGCTTCGCGCTGGAGAACCGCGTCGCCACCACGCGCGCCCTGTCGGACATCTATGGCGAGATGCATGTGCACCGGCTCGCCGGCTTCTTCCGTCGCTTCCGCGATGCGCTGCTCGGCATGGCCACCGACGGCCGCGTCGCCATCCTGACGCCGGGGCCGCTCAACGAGACCTATTACGAGCACGCCTACATCGCGCGCTATCTCGGCATCATGCTGCTGGAGGGCGAGGATCTGACCGTTTCCGGCGGCAGGCTTATGGTGCGGACCGTTTCCGGCCTGATGCCGATCAGCGTGCTCTGGCGGCGCCTCGATGCCGCCTTCGCCGATCCGCTCGAACTGCGCTCGGATTCACAGATCGGCACGCCGGGGCTGGTCGAGGCGATCCGGCAGGGCTCCGTGTCCACCGTCAATGCGCTGGGGTCCGGCCTGATGGAAACGCGGGCGCTGCTCGCCTTCCTGCCCAAGGTCGCGCGCGAGCTGCGTGGCGAGGAATTGTTGCTGCCGAGCGTCGCGACATGGTGGTGCGGGCAGGAGGCCGAGCGCGCCCATGTGCTTGCCAACATCGACCGTATGGTGATCGGCCCGGCGCTGTCGACCAGGCTCGCCTTCGAGGATGACGGCCAGACCAAGCTCGGCTCGGCACTGTCGGCCGGGGAGCGGGCGGAGCTGGTGGCCCGCATCGAGCGCGATGGCGATGCCTTCGTCGGCCAGGAAGCGGTGACGTTGTCGACGACGCCCGTCTATGTCGGTGGCTGGCTGGAACCACGGCCAGCGAGCCTGCGCGTCTATCTGGCGCGCACGCCACAGGGCTGGACGGTGATGCCGGGCGGGTTCGCCCGCGTCGGCCTGTCACTCGACCCGACCGCGATCGCCATGCAGCGCGGCGGCCAGGCGGCGGACGTCTGGGTGGTCAGCGACAGGCCGGTGGAGCGCGAGACGCTGCTGCCGCAAGAGGGCGACAGCTTCAACCGCACCAGGCCGGGCAGCCTGCCCAGCCGCGCGGCTGAAAACCTGACATGGCTCGGCCGCTACATCGAACGCTCGGAAGACACGGTGCGCATCTTGCGCGCCTATCATGTGCGGCTGGCCGAAACGTCGGACCCGGACATGCCGCTGCTGGCCGACATCAGGGACTATCTCGAACCGTTCGGCATCGATGTCGGCACGGCGATCCCGTTGGGGCTGATCGGCACGCTGGACAGCGCGGTTTACAGCGCCGGCCAGATCCGCGACCGTTTCTCGCCCGACGGCTGGCTCGCGCTCAAGGACCTGTCGAAGACCATCCACCAGTTCGCCACGACGGTGGCGCCGGGGGATGACGCGACACGGGCGATGACCGTCATCCTGCGCAAGCTCGCCGGGTTTTCCGGCCTGCTGCACGAGAACATGTATCGTTTTGCCGGCTGGCGGTTCCTCGAGATCGGCCGGCGGCTGGAGCGCGGCATCCAGATCGCCCGCACGCTCGCACGGCTGACCGGCGCCCAGGCGCCGGAAGGCGCGCTGGACATGATGCTGGAGATCGGCGACAGCGTGATGACCCACCGCCGGCAATATCCGGTGCAGGCCGGCCGGCGCACGGTGATCGATCTTCTGGCGCTCGATCCGCTCAATCCGCGCTCCATCCTGTTCCAGCTCGAGAGGCTGAAGGCCGAGATCGGTCTCTTGCCGTCGGTCGGCGGCGAGGGGCACATGTCGCCGGCGGCGAAAGAAATCCTGCAGCTCAACACGGCTATCGCCATCAAGGAGCCTTCGGACATGACGGCCGTGGCACTTGACGATCTCGCCAGCGAGATAGGCGGCCTCTACAACAGCCTCGCCAAGGCCTATTTCGGCTAGGCAGGTCCCGCAAAAGCCTCGCGCGGTTTGCGACAGAACCCGCGGCAGGACAAGAAAAGTAGCGCATGCTTTACGACATCAGGCTTCATCTCCATTACGACTATGCAGCCGCGGCCGGCGGCGGCCGCCACCAGATCCGCGTCCTGCCGTCGACGATTTCCGGTGTGCAGCGCGTCATCGCGGCATCCCTGTCCTTTGCGCCGGCGCCCAACGAGCGTTCCGACTTTTCGGATTTCTTCGGCAACAACGTCACCTCGATTGCCTTTCGCGATGCGCATGACGCGCTCGACATCAGGATGAGCGCGCGTGTGTCGGTGTCGCGGCCCGAGCCCGGGCTCGACGTGTCGCCGGATATCGGGCGGCTGAGGCAGGAACTGGCCGCAGTGCGGTCGCTGGCGCCGGATGCACCGCATCACTTCCTGGCCGTCAGCGGCCATGCCGGCGTCGACGCGGCGATCACTTCATATGCGCAGGACAGCGTCGGCAACTCGGCCGCCGGCACGGCCATGAACCTGTGCAACCGCATCCACCGCGATTTCACCTATGATGGCGAGGCGACCACGGTGCGGACCCGGGCCAGCGATGCTTTCAGGCTGAAGCGCGGTGTCTGCCAGGACTTTTCGCACATCATGATCGCCGGGCTGCGCGGGCTCGGCATACCGGCCGGCTATGTCAGCGGCTTCCTGCGCACCATCCCTCCGAAGGGCAAACCCCGGCTGGAAGGCGCCGATGCCATGCATGCCTGGGTCAAGGTCTGGTGCGGACGCGACGCCGGCTGGCAGGAGTTCGACCCGACCAACGGCATGCGGGCCAGCAACGACCACATCACCGTCGGCCACGGCCGCGACTATTCCGACGTCGCTCCGATCGTCGGCGTGCTGAAGACCACCGGCGGGCAGGTCGGCGAGCAGGCCGTCGACGTCATCCCGGTCGCGCTCGAAAAGGCGTGAAGTCGAGCCTGTATGTGCAAGGCGCCCGTTGCTGCAATTCAAGGTGGACAAGGCGACTTCTCAAACATCGACGGGCCGTTACTCTATGCTCGTTTTGAGGGGACGGTCATCATATTGCTAAGCGCGCAGGCGCGACGTTCGTAATTGAGAGCAGTCTGCATCGTCATCCCTGCCCACAATGCGGCCGCAACCATCGCGACGACGCTGGCATCGCTCAGCAGTGAGGCCGAGGTCATCGGCCAGATCCTGCTGGTCGACGATGCCTCGACGGACGACACTGCTGATGTGGCACGGCAGGCGGCGGCACAACCTTAGTAGGGCTTATTCCGCCGGAACAAGCCTGACCATGCCTTTTCGACTTGCCCGCAATACTTTTCGTGACCGTCGGCAGATCCGAAAATTGACCCGGACCGGACTGTCCGGACCGGAACTGGCCGTCGCCATGCGATCGATGCCAATCCTCTCCCTGGCGCCCGCAATCACTTGAAAACCATCAGGCGGCCCAGCGGATGATCGCTGGCCCCAAGAAACCAAACATGAGATGAAGACATCGGCTATGATTATTTAGCCGGCGAACAGGCGCTCGCTTGGAAACGATGCCACCCGGTCGCGGTTACCAGCCGCCGCATGTCGATGATGGCGGGATGGATGGCCGATCTCGCGGCTGAAGCCAAAAGGTACCATTTCGGACACTCTTCGGAACCGGTGGCCGATCCGTTGCTTATCCCCGGACAATTCGGTGGAGCGGACATGCTGGGCAAATCAGAGACGCATTTTGGTCGATCGGCCGCGAAAGAAGATCATGCACGGCCGCGGCCGCAAGGCTCGGCCGATCACACCGCGCTGACCTATGTCAGCGATGCCGAGCCCGGTATCCGCCGGCTGAGGGCAGGCAAGCGATTTTCCTACAAGGGACCGGATGGGCGACCGGTCTCGGATACCACCAGGGCGCGTATCGAGGCGATCGTCATTCCGCCAGCCTGGTCGGATGTCTGGATTTCGCCCGACGCCGATGGCCACATCCAGGCGACCGGTAGGGATCAGCGGGGACGCAAGCAATACCGCTACCATCCGCAATGGGCGCAAGAACGCGACAGCGCCAAATATTCGAGCCTCGTTGCCTTCGCCGAAAGCCTGCCGGACCTGCGGCGCAAGATAGACAGCGACCTGCGCCGTCACGGCCTGCCGTTCGAGCGTGTCGTCGCCGCGGTCGTCTGGCTCCTCGACAACACGATGATCCGCGTCGGCAATACCGCCTATGCACGCGACAACAAGAGCTTCGGCCTGACGACATTGCGCGACCGCCATGTCGACATCAGGGGATCGAGCTTGCGGTTCGCCTTCAAGGGCAAGTCCGGCAAGGAATGGAGCCTGAAGCTGGTCGATCGGCGCATCGCCAGGATCGTGCGGGGCGCGCAGGACCTGCCGGGTCAGAAACTGTTCCAGTATCTCGACGAGCGGGACAACAGGCACCCAGTCCGCTCCGAGGACGTCAACCGCTATATCCGGGACGCCGCCGGCGATGCGTTCAGTTCGAAGCATTTCCGCACCTGGGGCGGTACCATCCATGCCGCATCGCTGTTTGCGCAAACGGAGCTGCCCGAAAGCCAGGCTCAGCAGAAGCGGGTGATGAACAGCATCATCGACGAGGTGGCCAAGCGGCTGGGCAACACGCGCGCCGTCTGCCGCAAATGCTATATCCATCCGCGGGTTTTCGAAGCCTGGTCGCAGGGGCGGCTGCTTGCCGAAATGGCGCAAGCCAACAAGCGCAAGCGGGCGATAGATGGCCTCGACGACGAGGAAGCCCTCGTGCTGAGATGGCTGAAAACCCACGAAGGTTGACTCATGGCGGCTGGCGGAAGCGGCGTCGGGATTTTTTTATCGACGCCGTGTCGGGATCGGTCCTACTGTTTCGTCCTTTGACACAGAAAGGACCAACGATGCTCTACGCCATCCTCTGCTATGCCTCCGAAGACGTCGTCAGCTCCTGGAGCAAGGCGCAGGACGACGAAGTCATGGCCAATCTCCTCAACGTCCAGGAAAAATACGCCCAGGCTGGACGGCTTGGTCCGGTGGCGCGTCTGTTGCCCACGACAGCGGCGACGACGCTGAGGAAAGTGAAAGGCGAATCGGTCGTCATCGACGGGCCGTTCGCCGAAACCAAGGAACAATTCCTCGGCTTCTACACGCTCGAATGCGCAGACCTCGATGAGGCGGTCGAGTTCGCCCGCGAGCTTTCCGAGGTCAACCCGAGCGGCGGCTCCTACGAGATCCGGCCGGTCTCCATCTTCAATCCTGCCAGGATTCCCGCATGACCGAACTCGCCTGGATCAGCTCCGCCATCAGCGCCGCCCGCCCGCAGGCGATGGGCGCGCTGCTGCGCTATTTCCGCGATCTCGACACGGCGGAGGAAGCTTTCCAGGATGCGTGCCTCAGGGCGCTGAAGAACTGGCCTCAGAACGGGCCGCCACGCGATCCGGCGGCCTGGCTGATCTTCGTCGGCCGCAACAGCGGCATCGATGCGGTGCGCAAGCGCGCCAAGCAGGCGCCGATGCCGGAAGAGGACCAGATCTCCGATCTTGAAGATGCCGAAAGCGATATCGCCGAGCGGCTGGACGGCGCGCATTACCGCGACGACATCTTGCGGCTGCTGTTCATCTGCTGTCATCCTGATTTGCCTGCAACGCAGCAGATCGCGGTTGCGCTGCGCATCGTCTCCGGCCTCACCGTCAGGCAGATCGCCCGCGCCTTCCTGGTTGGTGAAAGCGCCATGGAGCAGCGCATCACACGTGCCAAGGCGCGCATCGCGGATGCCGGCGTGCCGTTCGAGACGCCAGGCGCGGTCGAGCGCTCGGAACGGCTCGCCGCTGTGGCGGCCATGGTCTACCTGATCTTCAACGAGGGATACTCGACCAACAGCGGCGAGGCACCCGCCCGTGCGCCGCTGTGCGAGGAGGCGATCCGGCTGGCCCGGCTGCTGCTCAGGCTGTTCCAGACCGAGCCGGAAATCATGGGGCTGACGGCGCTGCTTCTGCTGCAGCACGCGCGCGCACCGGCCCGTTTCGACGCAGAGGGCGAGATCGTGCTGCTCGAGGACCAGGACCGCGGCCTGTGGAGGCGCAAGATGATCGACGAGGGGCTGGCCCTTGTCGATAAGGCGTTGCGCCATCGCAAGCCCGGCCCCTACCAGGTGCAAGCGGCCATCGCCGCCCTGCATGCCCGGGCTGACAAGGCCGAGGACACCGACTGGGTGGAGATCGACCTGCTTTACGGCCTGCTCGAACAGATGCAGCCGTCACCGGTGATCACGCTCAACCGCGCGGTGGCGGTCTCCAAGGTGCGCGGGCCTGAAGCGGCGCTTGCCATGATCGAACCGCTGGAGTCGAGGCTTTCCGGTTATTTCCACTTCTTCGGCCTCAAGGGTGGGCTGTTGATGCAACTCGACCGGGGTGAGGAGGCGCGTATCGCCTTCGACCGCGCCATAGCGCTTGCCAACACGGCGGCGGAAGCGGCCCATATCCGCATGCATATCGACCGGCTGATGAAGGATGGCGCCGTGCGGACGCCGGCGAAAAAGGCCAACTGACCACCATCGCCTGGCTGGCTCAATCGTGCAGCTTGGGCTTGGACCATGCCGGGGTGGCGATTTTCCCCTGAAACAGGTAATGGCACGCCATGACAGCGCCTCCTGGGCCTGACGGCACCGGGAAGGGCATGGCGGCAGGCCTTGGCCGACGCCATATGAGCGATGGATCTGAAAGGAATAAATATGACCATAGCGAAGGAAACGGCCGAACTGCTGGCGAAACTGGGCGTGGCCAAGGACGCGCTTGCCGGCGGCGACCTCATCGTGCGCAGCCCGGTGACTGGTGAGCAGATCGCGGCGCTGAAGACGATCTCGCCGGCCGACGCGGCCAAGGTCATCGATGGGGCACACAAGGCGTTCCAGTCCTGGCGGCTGGTGCCGGGCCCGAAACGCGGCGAACTGGTGCGGCTGCTCGGCGAAGAATTGCGCGCGCACAAGGCCGAGCTTGGCCGGCTGGTGTCGATCGAGGTCGGCAAGATCCCGTCCGAAGGGCTGGGCGAAGTGCAGGAGATGATCGACATCTGCGATTTCGCCGTCGGTCTGTCCCGGCAGTTGTACGGCCTGACCATCGCCACCGAGCGTCCGGGCCACCGCATGATGGAAACCTGGCATCCGCTCGGCGTCGTCGGCGTCATTTCCGCCTTCAACTTCCCGGTCGCGGTGTGGTCGTGGAATGCGGCACTTGCCCTGGTCTGCGGTGACGCGGTGGTGTGGAAGCCGTCGGAGAAGACGCCGCTGACCGCACTTGCCTGCGAGGCGATCTTCAAGCGCGCGGCCAAGCGGTTCGGCACTGACGCGCCGGACGGGCTGGCGCCGGTGCTGATCGGCGACCGCGCAGTTGGCGAAATCCTGGTCGACCATCCCAAGGTGCCGCTGGTTTCGGCCACCGGCTCGACCCGCATGGGCAGGGATGTCGGGCCGCGCCTGGCCAAGCGCTTCGCGCGCGCCGTGCTGGAACTCGGCGGCAACAATGCCGGCATCGTCTGCCCGACCGCCGACCTCGACATGGCGCTGCGCGCTATTGCGTTTGGCGCCATGGGCACGGCCGGGCAGCGCTGCACGACGCTGCGGCGCCTGTTCGTGCATGACAGCGTCTACGACGCCTTGGTTCCGCGGCTGAAGAAGGCCTATCAGAGCGTTTCGGTCGGCAATCCGCTGGAGACCTCGTCGCTGGTCGGTCCGCTGATCGACAAGGCCGCCTTCGACGCCATGCAGAAGGCGCTGCGGGAAGCCACCGCCCATGGCGGCAAGGTGACCGGCGGCACGCGGGTCGAGAACGGCCATCCGGATGCCTATTATGTGCATCCGGCGCTGGTCGAGATGCCGAAGCAGGTTTCGCCGGTGACCGAAGAGACCTTCGCGCCGATCCTCTATGTGATGAAATATTCGGATTTCGACGCCGTGCTCGATGAGCACAACGCGGTCGGCGCCGGCCTGTCGTCCTCGATCTTCACCCGCGACCTGCAGGAATCCGAGCGTTTCCTCGGCGTCGACGGTTCGGACTGCGGCATCGCCAATGTCAACATCGGGACATCGGGAGCCGAGATCGGCGGTGCTTTCGGCGGCGAAAAGGAAACCGGCGGCGGCCGTGAGAGCGGCTCCGATGCATGGAAGGCCTATATGCGGCGCGCCACCAACACGGTGAACTATTCCAAGGCGCTGCCGCTTGCCCAGGGCGTCTCGTTCGACATCGATTGAGAACGCCGGGGCTTAGCCAAAGTCAGTGTCGTTCAGGCTCGGCGAGCATCAATCGACACAGGTGGAAGGCGTGCACGCCGCTGTAACGCTGGACAGCTGCCGACGTTTGTCCAGCGTCGGCTTTGCCACGCTGGCCGAGCCAGCCAACGTTGCCGAGATCCCCGGCATCGCGCAGCTTGCGTGCCGCTTCAGCCATCATGCGAAATCACCGATCGAGGCGATGCCGGTCGGGATTCGGTCGAGGCCGGCCTGCTCGGGATCGACGCCCGATATCAGCCAAAGCAGGCTTCGAAGGCGCTGTCGACGACCGCAAGCTTGGCCGCCTGGACGGTCATGTATTCCTCATAGAACCGGTGCGATACCCACATCACCGAATGGCCGCGCTGACCAAGCCAGCCAATGCTGCCGAGTTCCTCGGCCACGCGCAGTTTGCGGCCGAGATGGGTCCGCGACAATTTAAGCCATTTGGCGAAGTCGCCGATCGAAACCACGCTGGTTGGAATCCGGTCGAGGCCAGCATGATCGGGATCGATGCCTGACATTAGCCAGTCCATGACAATGCCGCCATTGTTGAGCCAGATGAACAGGGAAAAGGTCTGGTTGGGCTCGCGCACCGGCTTTGAAGCGAGCAGGCCGTCGGCGACCAGGGGCTGCAGCGTGGCAAGCATGTCGGGCCGCTCCAGGTATCTGGCCAGCCGGTCGCCGCCGTCGATATGGTCAAGCGTGCGCAGATGGGCGACCACCCAGCCGGTGAACCTCTCAATGGTGGCCGCCGTCGGTTGCAGCGGATGCGTGCGGCCGTCCCCGCCCGCCACATACTCGGCGATGTTGTAGTGCAGCATCTCCTTGATGAAGGCGTCGGCCGTATTGCGGCTGGCCACCGCGTTGCGGTGCACGACCTCGATGAAACGCGATACCGTCAGTTCCTTGCGGCGGTCGTTCGGGTCGCGCCTGAAATGCATGGCAAGGCCAACGTGACCCATCAGCCAGCGCTGCTGCGTGGCAAAGATCGAAGCCAGTCGGGGGCTTTCCTCATAGATTCGGATCAGGGACTGCGACTGTTCCTGAACGTAGCGGTGCAAGGCCGGATGGGCGGCTATGTCTTCCAGATTCAGGGCTATCTCCCGATGCTTTGAACCACCTCGGATGGCGAGGTTGCGTTCCCTATTTTCCAGCCTTCAACATTTGTGTCCAGACATAGCAAAAGCGGCGTACAGGGCCAGTCAAGCACATAAGGCCTATCCCGACTGATACGGGATAGGCCTTATGTGGGTCTTCGAGGTGAGTTCCTAAACGGTCAGCCGCAGACGCGAACGTCTTCGATCACCTTGTGATGGTGGCGCCAGTGCACGACCGTTTCGATATGGCAGCGGTGGCGCCGATGGTAGCGGCGATAGTCGCCATCGCCATAGTCGTCATATTGCACGTTCTGATCGTCGCCATACTGATTATAGTGCCGATGATGGTGGCGGCGAATGACAATTCCACTATCGGATTGGTCATCCGAATACTGGTTGTTGTCGTCGGATTGGATAACCAGACTTGCGGCTTGTGTCGGCGCGATGACTGCGGCTGTTGCGGCCAAAGTCAGCACGGAAGCCAAAATGAATTTTTTCATGTTTCGTCCTCCTGCGGTTCTAAGCCATATCAACTCGTGGAAAGACTTAGCGTTCCAATAGCAATCGGTAAGCTTTTGGTCGCCGCGGACGCCAAGCCGGTCGGAGCGGCCGGGGCAACGGCCTTACAGCCGAACAAAGGCCGTCAACGGCAGGTGATCGGAAGCCACGCGCGAAAGCGGCGTGTCATGCGCTTCCACAGCCGAGATCATGCCGTGCCGGTTGCCCATGATGCGATCGAGCGCCAAGAGCGGCAGGTTCGACGGGAAGGTGGGAACGGCCGGCGGCAGCGGTCCAAAGGTCATGTGCAGCGTGTTCAGCGCGGAGCGGTTGCCGAGCCGCCATTCGTTCAGGTCGCCGAGCAGCAGCGTCGGCGTTTCGTCGGGGCTGTTCATGATATCCAGCACGACCTGAGCCTGCTGCGAGCGTGAGCGGCGCAGCAGGCCGAGATGGGCGGCGATGACGCGCAATGTCCGGTTTCCGTCGAGATCGATCTCGGCCACCACCGCGCCGCGCGGCTCCAGGCCCGGAAGCCTGATCTGATGCACGTCGCGCACGACGCCCTTCTTGAAAAGCAGGACATTGCCATGCCAGCCATGGCCTTTGCCATTGGCTGCGATCGGCACCGGCACCAGGCCTGTTTCCCGTTCGAGGTGGGGCAGGTCGAGGAGTCCGTCACGGTCGCCGAAACGGTTGTCCGCCTCCTGCAGCGCAATGACGTCGGGATCGATTTCGCGAATGACACGGCTGGTGCGGTCAGGGTCGAACCTGCGGTCGACGCCGATGCATTTGTGGACGTTGTAGGAAGCGACCAGCGTCCCGGTGGCGCCGGCCTTTTTTGGCGACGCGGCATTGGCCTTGCGCATCCGCCGGTCACGGATGGACAAAAGCATGCTCGCCGGCAGGCTGCGCCCGTTCATCCGCATGGCATGCCTGTCCCTGCTTTTCTCACCATGCACCTCAAATAGAGTCTTCCGGCCGATGTTCCATGGGTGCACGCTATCCGCCAAACACGTCGTTTTGTTAAAGATAGGGTGAACCGAGCCACAATATACGATCGAAGAGGCGGATGATGAACGGGCGGGCCCGCAACGCTTCCAGCGTCACAGGTGTGGCCGTTTCGATCGCTGCTTCAATGCGAGCCTCGATCTCCTCGGCAAAGCCGGCATCGAGAACCTCGAGATCGATCTCGAAATTCAGCCGCAACGAGCGGGCGTCCAGGTTGGACGACCCGACATAGGCCCACAGCCCGTCGATTGAAAGCAGCTTGGAGTGATCGAAGGGGCCTGCGGTACGCCAGATCCGGCAATAATTCTTGAGCATCTGGTCGAATTGCGCGGTCATGGCGCGGTCGACGAGGAAGAGATTGTTCTTCGCCGGCACCACGATGTCGATCTCGACGCCGCGCCTGGCAGCGGTGATCAGCGCGCTGATCAGCTCGCGGTCCGGCAGGAAATAGGGCGACATGATGCGGATCGACTTGCGGGCGATGGAGAAGGCGCCGATCAGCAATTTGTGGTTGGTTTCATTGCTTGCATCGGGCCCCGAGGCGACCGCGCGCACCATCATCGACTGGCCGGCGGTGGACGAAAATGGTGTGATCCGCCAGGCATCGCCCTTCAGCCTCTCATTGCCGGCGAAACGCCAATCTTCGGCAGCGACCGAGAACAGGTCGGTCACTACAGGCCCGCTGACCTGGAAATGCGTGTCCCTGGCGCTGGCAAGGCCGGCGAACTCGGCCGAGAATCCCTTGCGTATGTTCATGCCGCCGGTAAAGGCGATCGCGCCGTCGATGACCAGGATCTTCCTGTGCGTCCTCAGATTGGCGTAGGGCAGGCGCAGGCCCATGACGATGTTGCCGTTGAAGAGATCGGCGGTGATGTTGGCGCGGCGCAGATGGCCAAGGATGCTGGGCACGGAATAACGGGCGCCGACGGCATCGATCAGGACGCGGACGGTGACGCCGCGCTTCACGGCTTGTGCCAGCGATTCGACGAAGAGCAGGCCGACGGCGTCATTGTCGAAGATATAGGTTTCCAGAAGGATGCTGTGCCTGGCCCTGTCGATGGCCAGACACATCGCCGCATAGGCCTCGTCGCCGGTTCTAAGCAGGGTGATCGTATTGCCCGAGGTGAGCGCGCGCCGTGCCACCCGGTCGCCCAACGTCTTCAGGCCGGTGAAGCGCTGGCCATATCGCTTGCCGATCAACTCCTCGACGGCGGCGTCGCGAACGGAGGCGTCACCGGCAAGTGGCCGCTGCGCGCTGATCGAGGCGCGGCGGATGCGGTTTATGCCGGCCACGGCATAGATCAGCACACCGATGATCGGCGACAGCAACATGACGCCGACCCAGCCGGTGGCGGCACGAACGTCCTCCTTGGTCATGACGGCATGGGCAATGCCGACGGTCGCCATGATCACCGAGATGATCGCCAGGATTCGGGGCCAGTGAGTCGCCAGGGTCTCGAACATTTTGCGGACTATCCAGCGGGTGGTCGCAGAAGGCAATGCTGGCGCTCATGCCTGGATATCTGCCGGATGGCGGTCGCGGCGTGGCACCAGCTGCCGGCCAGCGGGCCATGTTAGCAGTGGCGACGCGTCGCGACAGCTTCAACCGTTGACGGCGGCCCAGCCGAAGAATTCCGTTTCCTGAGACAGATTGAGCGGATCAAGCTCCGATAGAACTCCGTCAGGTCAAGCATAGGGCCGACTTGATTCGGCACCGTTCTGTGCTGCTTCGATCCTCCGGGCTTCCTGTACTTTGATACCACATCTAGCGTATATCAGAGGGAACGAAATTAACGAGATAACATTTTCATTGAGGCGAGGGGGCACCGAATGGTGCAGTTCAATTTCGACGGACCGCCTGTGGGGGACGACGCTCTCGACATATCGGTGGAATGCCAAGCCCAGTTGCTGCCTCTGATTCGAGAAATCGTCCAGGCCGCGGTCGCGGCCGGCTGGAGCCAGGACGATGTCCTTCTGGCTTTTGTGGAACTCGCGTGGGATCTGTACGAGAAACGGCGCGGTGATCTGTAGCACCGCGCCGCCAAGTTGCTGGCCTCATGGCGTGTCATTGCCTGTCGTTGATCCCGGTGGCAAGCCAAGCTGTGGACCTGGAGAGGGCCGCACCAGGCCGCTACGTCAGGAAATGCTAAACAATGCGAAAACGCGGAATCGGGCACCAGGTTTGATGCCCGAAACTGTTGCATGGCGAAGACGGCCAACCCGTCAAATAGAACGTTCGCCGACTTCATTGCCGGTCATTTTTTCTTTCTTTTCTCGAATAAAAATTTTTCTTTGCGCGTGGAAGTTCTTCCCTAGCCCAGGCACGTGCGTTAGGCTGTCTTCCGGGTGGGCCTAGGGGGATTTTCGAGCGACGGCAGGCGGCTGAGGCGACGCAAATGAAAAATGCGGAGGAGGCGCGGGAAGGCGGCTTTTCCCGGGAGGCCGGTCGAAAGCGGGCGGCCCGAGACGTCCTGGATATAATTCCTGAAAACGCGGGTCCCAGAAGGGCCACAAGGCAAGGGAGCGTGGTATATTCCATCCGCGCCCCTGGATCACAAAAATTCCTGGCCAAGGAGCATTCCGCAGGGATCGTCCTGGCGCCGGTGCGCAAGTTGCGAGCATCGCTCGGCAGCGACAGGGTCAAGGAATACGATGCGCCTACCGGCTGCATGGTCATCAACCCCGCAGGGGTGGACAGCACCCTTGCGTGGTCGGCGACCAGGGAAAATGCCGTTATATCCATTTCGCCCGCAGCGCTCTCGGAACTGGCCGGCCATGAATTCGATGCCGCCAATGTCGAGCTCGAACCGCCAACCTTCGGCACGGTCGACCTGTGGGCGCTCACCATCGCCCAAAAGGTCACCGCCGAGCTGACGGGGAACGCATCTCCCAATGAGCTTTATCTGGACTCGTTGATCACGGTGTTCGGCGTTCATCTGCTGCGCACCTACACCGGCCGCGGCAAGCAGTCCGCGCCGCCCAGGGGCGGTCTCTCGCCCGATGGCGCCCGACGCGTGCGGGAGTACCTCAATGAAGGTTTCGCGCGAAAAATAATGGTGGCCGAACTCGCCTCGGTCGCGGGCGTTTCGCCGAACCATTTTATCGTGGCGTTCGCCAAGACGTTTGGAATGCCGCCGCATCGCTATCTGGTCAATCTGCGCCTGGATTTCGCGGAAAAGCTGCTTGCCGATGGCAAGCTTTCGATTGCCCAGATCGCCTTCGTGGCAGGGTTTTCAGATCAAAGCCACCTGGCCGCGACGATGAAGAAGTACAGGGGAAGAACTCCTGCCGGATATGCCTCCGCAAGAAAATGACAGCTCTTTGTTTTGACGGAAACAGCAATGCATTCTCCCTGTGACGGCTCCGGCGTGTCGCCCCGAAAATCGGGCTCGATTTTTATGCGTCCAGGCGCTGCGGCGTGGCAAAGCAGCGACAGCCGCCGTTCAGCGTTCAAGGATCGGATTTTCCTACAAAGAATCCGGGGTTTTCCAAAATACGCCCGTCGCGAATGCACCCATGCTCGGCGGGAGAAGTCATTCGGTATGCCTTGTACCCTGGCGCAGTCCTGCCTGTGGATGATGCTGTCCCCGGCGGCGCCGAGTACCAGCCGGCCGGCTTCTATTTTCTCAACGCCGCAATTTCTTGAAATACCATCCGCCGAAACCGTGGTCTTGCTCTGTGTCGCCATCTGATTGGAACTGCCCAACGAATCTCGCTGGCGATAACGGTCAGGTCTCATCAATCACGAATTGTTTTTCCGGGGAACCGAGGGATCGTCCTGAGGTTGGCTGTCATCAGGGGCGCTGTCAGGAGGCCGAAAAAATGCGGCGCGATGATGAGTCCCCGGGACGGGTTTCCGGGACAGATGCGACGCGGCAGCCGCTGCTCAATGTGAAAGGCGGGCTTTCCGTCCGCAGCGTACGCAAGGCGCAGGAATTCCTGGACGAGAACTTTTCGCGCAAGCTGGCGCTTGCCGAAATGGCCGCCGTCTGCGGGCTTTCACCCTATCATTTCGTGCGGGCTTTCTCCAGGACGTTCGGAATGCCGCCGCATCAATATGTCCTCGACCTTCGGCTGGACTTCGCGGAAAAACTCCTTGCCGACAGCCGCATGTCGATCGCGGACATCGCCCATTTGAGCGGTTTCTCAAGCCAGAGCCATTTCACCACCGTGATGAAGAAATACCGGCATGTAACGCCAATGCAGGCGCGGTTGAGGAAGGTTAGCTTGAGATCTGGGCAATAGACCGGCTACTCAAGTTCTTCTTAACGTGACGTGCGTCTATTAAAGTATCTTCTAAAGTAACTAGCCGTTAACCTCCACCAATCTGCCTCACCCTTTTCTTTCAAGGCAGCAAGTTCTTGAAATACTGCGGACCCGAATCGTGTCTTTCTGCCAAAAGTTCGAACTGTTCCGGCATTTTCGAGCCGGACGGCAGGCGGAGAGGGGCCATGACCGACAATCGCTTTTCAAGTCGTTCTCTTGTCCAGCATCAGGCGGGGAATTTTGACAGTCGCTGGGCGCGCAAGAAGGGTCTTCTGGCGAGTGCTGCCGTGCTGGCGCTGTCGGCGCTCCATGCCGGCCCGGCACATGCGCAGTATGCGGCGGGCGGCGGAACCGCGACCGGCGCTAGTTCCGTAGCGGTCGGGCCTGGCTCGACGGCGAACGGGCTGCGCGGCATCGCGGTTGGAAACGGAGCGGCGCAAGCGGGGATCGATTCCATTGCCCAAGGCACCAGCGCCAACGCGGGAAACCAGAATGCCATCGCCATCGGCTTCCAGTCGATCGCTTCACAGCTGAACTCCGTTTATCTTGGCGCGCGCACCGTTGCGAACACAGGTGCCCTTGCTGTGGGCGCCATCGGCATCGGCACGGATGTGACGGCATCTGCGCTCAACGCGATTGGGATAGGAACCCGGTCCAGTTCGTCGGCACTATATTCGGTGGCGCTTGGCCAGGATGCGAATGCCTCGGGCGGCGGCGGGGCAATGGCGCTGGGCGCCGGCACGATCTCAAGTGGAGTGAATTCGGTGGCGCTTGGCGTCCAAGCCAATGCCACCGGGGCCGGCTCTAGTGCTTTGGGCACCTTCGCCAAAGCTTCGGGCGGGAACGCCACCGCGGTCGGTGTTAGTTCCACGGCCAGCGCCAACTATGCATTCGCCGGAGGCTGGTCGTCGGTCGCCAGCGGCGCCAATTCCACCGCGGTCGGCCGCGAGGCCGTCGCCAGCGGCGTAAACTCATCTTCATTCGGGTCTGGAGCGAATGCGATAGGAGACAACTCTCTCGCTGCCGGCGTCAGCGCCAACGCCAGCGGAGCCGGCAGTACCGCGCTCGGCATCGGCACCGTAGCGGGCGGCAGCCTATCGGCAGCCGTGGGCTTTCAGGCCAGTGCGGCGGGACAAAGCTCGGCAGCGCTCGGCAGTACCGCCAATGCTTCGGGCAACTTCGCGCTGGCGCTCGGCAATCAGGCCGTGTCGAGCGGGGTCGGTTCGGTCGCGGCGGGCTCGGGAGCCCAGGCTACTAATGTCTCCGCCACGGCGCTCGGCAACAACGCCACTGCGACCGCCGCGCAAGCAATCGCGCTGGGACTGGCCGCGACTGCCAGCGCCCAGAGCGCCATCGCCGTCGGCACGAACGCCAAGGCGGATTCCGCCGAGGCGGTGGCGATAGGCACCAATGCGACGGCGACCGGTGGCAAGGCGGTCTCCATCGGCTCGGGCAACACCGCTTATGGCGACGGCGCGGTGGCGATCGGCGATCCGAGCTATGCCAGCGGCAATGGTGCCTTCGTCGGCGGCGCCAACAACATCGCCAACAGCGACGGCACGGCAACCGCAACCGCCGCCAACCAGGCCGCTGGCGCGGTCGCGATCGGCAACAACAACAAGGCGATCGGGCAGGGCTCGGTGGCGCTGGGCAATGGTTCCACCGCGGGTGCTGCCGGGTTCATCGGCAATGTCGCGCTCGGCAATGGCGCGACGGCGGCGGCGAGTTCCGGCGACGTGGCGCTGGGCTCGGGCTCGGTGACCGCCGTAGCGGTCGGCACGCCCAATGCGGTGATCAACGGCACGACCTACGCCTTCCAGGGCACCAACCCGACCTCGACGGTCAGCGTCGGCGCGGTCGGCGCCGAGCGCACCGTCACCAATGTCGCGGCGGGACGAATCAGCGGCTCCTCGACGGATGCGATCAACGGCTCGCAGCTCTTCGCCACCAACCAGGCGGTCGACGCCATTGGCGCCGCGCTCAACAACATCAACGTCGGCGGCGGCATCAAGTATTTCCACGCCAACTCGACGCTGGCGGACTCCCAGGCGCTCGGCGCCGATTCCGTCGCTGTCGGCCCCAACGCGGTGGCCAACAATGCCGGCGATGTCGCGATCGGCCTCAATTCGGCATCGGGCGCCACTACGACTGTCGGCGGCA
This sequence comes from Mesorhizobium sp. B2-3-5, assembly GCF_006442395.1. Classification (NCBI taxonomy): domain Bacteria; kingdom Pseudomonadati; phylum Pseudomonadota; class Alphaproteobacteria; order Hyphomicrobiales; family Phyllobacteriaceae; genus Mesorhizobium; species Mesorhizobium sp. B2-3-5. The sequence continues at coordinate 224,606 of NZ_VFVX01000006.1, forward strand.
CGACGATCGGCGGCGTCAACTACACCTTCGCCGGCGGCACGCCGGCCGGAGCCTTCTCTGTCGGCTCGGCCGGCGCCGAGCGCCAGATCCAGAATGTCGCGGCCGGGCAGTTGAACGGCGGTTCGACCGATGCCGTCAATGGTTCGCAGCTCTTCGCCACCAACCAGCAGGTGACGCAGAACACCACCGACATCGCCAATATCGGCGGCAACATCGCCAATCTCGGCAATACGATCAACAACATCGCCGGCGACACCTCGACCGCCTATACCAACGCCAATGGCGAGGGCATCCGCTACGCCCGCACCAACGAGAGCGGCCTGGCGCAAACCGATGCCTTCGCGCAAGGCGTCGGCTCCACCGCCGTCGGCTACCAGGCGACCGCGACCGGAGACAGCGCGCTGGCGCTCGGGCGCGGCACCCAGGCGAGCGTCGATGGCGGCGTCGCGCTTGGCTCAGGCTCGGTCTCCGACCGGCCCCTGGCGCCCGACACAGGCCAGATCGCGGCCGGTCCAACCAACTTCATCCAGTACAACACGACGGACAAGGCGCTGCTCGGCGCCGTGTCGGTCGGCACGGATACGTCTTACCGGCAGATCATCAATGTGGCCGACGGTACGGAGGCGCAGGATGCCGTCACAGTCCGCCAGCTGCAGGGGGCCATCGCCTCGGTGGCGAGCACGCCAAGCAAGTATTTCCACGCCAACTCGGCGGCGGGCGACTCGCTCGCCGTGGGCGCCGAGTCGGTCGCGGTCGGCCCGACCACGGTCGTCAACGGCGACAACGGCATCGGCATGGGCAATGGCGCCATCGTCGATCAGACCGCGCCCGGCGGCACGGCCATCGGCCAGAACGCCCATGTGATGCTGGCCGACGGCATCGCGCTCGGCACCGACTCGACCGCCGCCGGTATCCAGTCGGTGGCGCTCGGCGCCGGCGCCCAGAGCACCTTCGCCAACAGCGTGGCGCTGGGCGCGTCGTCGATCACCACCGTCGGCGCGCAGGCTGGCTACACGGCCTTTGCCCTGACCAGCCCGCAGACATCGGCCGGCGAAGTCTCTGTTGGTTCCGCCGGGGCCGAGCGCAAGCTCACCAATGTCGCGGCGGGTTCGGCCGAAACCGACGCCGTCAACGTCTCGCAGTTGCGCGGCGTGTCGCAAAACGTCTCCAACCTGTTCGGCGGCGGCACCACGGTCAATCCCGACGGCTCGATCACCGGCCCGACCTACATCATCCAGGGCAACAACTACTCGACCGTCTATGATGGCTTCACGGCCGTCGACAATGCGCTCACCAACATCGCCAATGGCGGCGGCATCAAGTATTTCCATGCCAATTCGACGCTGGCCGACTCGGTCGCCAGTGGCACGAACAGCGTCGCGATGGGACCGGAGAGCGTGGCGAACGGCGCCGACAGCCTGGCCGCGGGCCATGGCTCGACAGCCGCTGGGCAAGGTGCCGTGGCGCTCGGCCAAGGCGCAAAGGCCAATAATGCCAATGATGTGGCGCTCGGCTCCGGCTCGGTGTCGCAGACCGCGGTCGGCACGCCCAGCACAACCATCAACGGCAAGAGCTACGCCTTTGCCGGCACGAACCCGGTCGGAACCGTCAGCGTCGGCGATACCGGCGCGGAGAGGACGATCACCAATGTCGCCGCCGGACGCGTTTCCTCCGACAGCACCGACGCGATCAACGGCTCGCAGCTCTACGCCACCAACACGGCGATCGAGGATCTGACCAAAACGATCGGCGGCATCGGCGGCACCGTCCAAAACACCGTGCAATACGACACCGTCACCAATCCGGACGGATCGACGACCAAGACCAATAAGATAACGCTGCAAGGCGGCGACCCGAATGCGCCTGTCGTTATCTCCAATGTCGGCCCAGGCGTTACCGGCACCGATGCGGTCAACGTCAACCAGTTGAACCTGAACCTGGCCCAATCCAAGAGCTACACCGACCAGGTGGCGGTCACGACCCTGCAGCAGGCTAACAACTATACCGACCAGAAGTTCAGCCAGCTCAATTCCGACATAAGCGGCATCAGGGACGAGGCACGGCAGGCGGCGGCAATCGGCCTCGCCGCGGCCTCGCTGCGCTACGACGATCGTCCCGGCAAGCTGAGCGTGGCGGCGGGCGGCGGCTTCTGGCGCGACTCGAGCGCCTTCGCCTTCGGCGCGGGCTACACAAGCGAGGATGGGCGCATCCGCGGCAATGTGTCGGGCACGGCCGCCGATGGAAACGTCGGCGTCGGCGCCGGCCTGAGCTTCACGCTGAACTGAAGGGGGATTTGAGGCGGGAATGGACAGGCGAACAGGCCATGCCGGCCTAGATGCAATTGCCGTGGCCATGCTGACCTGCCTGGCGCTTGCCGGCGGGCCGGCGCCGGCTGCCGCGCAGGTGGCTTCGCCCTACAGGATCAAGCGTTCGGATGTGGTCGTGCCTCCCGACGTGAAGCTCGGGCAATACCAGCGCACCATCCGTCCCTTCGAGAACTGGACGCTGATCTGCGACGAGAACCTGAAGGCCCGCAAGAAGGTGTGCAACGTCTCGCAGGTGATCGAGGACGGAGCCGGCAAGATGGCCTTCAGCTGGTCGCTTGCCGCCACCCAGGACGGCAAGCCGTACATGATCGTGCGGACCGCGCCGAACGCCAGGAGCGACGGCCCGGTGTCGTTGAAGTTCGATGGCAAACAGCCGATCGACGTGCATCTCGACGGCTGCAACGAAATGGTCTGTGTCGGCATGCTGCCGGTGGGGCCGCTGATGCGCCAGCAGATAGCGCAGAAGGCAACGCCGGCGATCTCCTATTCAACCGTCGACGGCCAGACCATCACCGTGACCGCAACGCTCAAAGGGCTGTCGGAAGCCCTTGCGCCAATCAAGTAACGAGGCATCGCCATGAGCCAGCAACAGGATCCGTTCATATCCGCGACACGCGGCAGCCCGAATGTCGAGGCGGATCGGCGAAGGGTGATCGAGCCCGTGCGCGCGCCGCGGCGGTGGCCGCGCGTCATCGGATTTGCGCTCTTGGGGCTGGCCCTGATGGGCATCGGATTCGCCGCCGCGAACTATGCCGCGATCGCCGGTCTCGTCGGCACACCGACGGCCGCGCAGGCAGGGACCGAGCCGCCCGCGCTCCCGGACTCGCCTTTCCTGCAGCACGTCAAGCAGGCCGGTGTGCAGGCCTGTTCGACCGTCTTTCCCGTGCTCGGACAGCTTTTGACGACCGGCACGAAATACAGCGTCAAGTCACTGTGGAACGATCAGGCCGCCGACAAGCATGCCGTGCAGGCATTTGTCGGCATGGACTACGCGACGGAGCGCTATAGCGGTCCGGCCGCCGGCGTTGTTTTCGCATCACCCACCGCCACCGGCTGCGAGGGGGCGATGGTGCGGGTGGCGCCGTTCGCCAGCCCGTGCGCGGACGTCCTGTCCATGCTGCCGCAAGGCAGCAAGATCACCGATCATCTCGGTCAGGTCGAGGTGTACGAACTCGGCGGCAACACAGGTGAAGCCCTGCTGCTGCCGACCGGCAACAGCTGCGTGGTGATTTCCATCGCGTCGGCGGCCAAGTGAGAGCACGAAACGGATGGGCCAGCGGAAAGGATTGCTGAGATGAGACAGGGACCTTTGGCCGTTTTCTGCATGGCCTTGCTCTGGACCGGGCAGGTCGTCTCGGCCGATCTGTCGGTTGCACCGTCGCAGCCGCCGCAAGAGGAAAAAGGCATCTGGGCGGCGATCGCCTATTCCAGCACCGACGTCCGGCACGGCTTCTTCTGGGGCGCCGACAAAAGACAGGAGGCCATGGATATCGCGCTCAAGCATTGCGAGGACGCGGGCGGAAAGGCTTGCAACGTCGTTGCCGTGTTCCGCAACCACCGCCATTGGGATGATGACGACCAGACCGGCTTTCCCTACAAACATTGTGGCGCGCTGGCCGTGGCCGAGAAGCAAGCCAACCGGTTCACGCCCTGGGGCGTCAACTCCGCCGAGACCCGCCGGGAAGCGGAAGACCTCGCCTTGCGCGCCTGCGAGGCAGGGGGAGCCCAATGCCAGATCCGCGAGTGGGTCTGTACGTGACGCCGGTTGACGGTGTCCCTTCGACGAAAGAGAAAGTCGCAATCCGTGGTTCATAGACATGTTTTCCTGAAGGCGGCCGCCATCAGCGCGGTTGCCTTCGCTGCTTCGGTGCCGGCTGCTCTGGCGCAGCAACAGCAACAGCCGGCCTCGCTTCCGAACGGCGCGTCGTCGCTGCAGGAAACCTATCAGGACTGGCAGCTGGCCTGCAGCATGCAGGACAATGCCCGAGTCTGCACGGTCACACAGGACCAGACGCAGAAAAACGGCCAGAGGCTTCTGGCCGTGGAGTTGCGCGTGGGGCAGAAGGGTGGGTTGATTGGAACGTTGCTGCTGCCTTTCGGCATCTTGTTCGATCCGGGCGTGACGCCTCAGATCGACGATCAGCCGCCAATGGCGCAGCAGCGATTGAGGACCTGCCTGCCAACGGGCTGCATCGTGGTGTTTCCCATTGATCGGCCGACGCTTGGAAAGATGAAGGTAGGCTCGGTGCTGAAGCTCAATGTCACCACCGCCGCCGAGACCGCGCTGACATTTCCGGTGTCGCTCAACGGCCTGTCGGCAGCGCTCGACCGCATGGTTGCGTTAAGCGCACGTTGAGGGAAGGGCCTGCCTGCCCCCGATCTCAGTCGCCGACCGCTCCTGACGTGCGAGGCGGCCTTCGATGGCGGACCAGAGCCGCTCGCTGGCCCTCCGCATAGGCGCGGGCACAAGACTCGAGTTCAAAAACCAGGATGTAACTTTTACCGCCGCGTACAAGGCGAACAAACCATTCGCCCATGTTTCCGGTAACTTCGACGGAGTGGGGACCGAGATCGACGGCATTTTCAGAAGTCAAAGCGTCCTGCCAGGGTTGGGCGAAACCTTGACGCACCCCCAGGCGTCGGTTTGCGATGCAAATTGCGCGAAAGCCGGTTCGTCATTCACTTCATCGGGTAGTTGCCACGTCCATTCTGTGCCGCAGTCCGGGACGCTGTGTCGTCGGGTCCGGCGCCTGCTGATACCTGGCGAAGAGTTTGAGCTTGTCGGGATAGGTGATCCGGATCCGGCGTCGACAACCCTCGCACTCATACCACGAAACACTCTGAAACCAGCTACCGTGCTTTACGAATGCGAAACCGCATTCGGGACATTCGAACGTCATTTTGCAAGTCAGCAATGCTGCGGAGAGCGGCATCCAAGTTCTCACACCATGTTGAAGTTTTTGTGGATCCGGTCCGCCGCCTCGCCGGGCGGCGGGCCAAATGCTGCGATCGCCCCTACTGGATGATCTTGACGACCTTGCGGGTGCTCGGATCGACGACAACCGTCCGGTTGTCGATCACGGTGTAGCGATATTTGACATTGGGAACTTCGTGGAGTTCGACGGTATCGGGCAAAGCCGTGCCGACGTTGAGTTCCACACCAGGAACCTTCACTGAAGCCAGTGGCTGCTTCTTCACATATTCCTTGATGACTGTTTCCTGCTCGGGCTGGATGACGACGTCCTCCGCCGCGGCTGCGCCAATACCTGCTAGCAACAGGGCCGCAGCGGCGGCGGCAAGATGCATTCTCATGAGTTCCTCCTTCGCAAAAATAAGCGCGGTACGACTGCCGTTGCCGCGCCCGGACCGAACTTGGCCCGGTGACAAACGTTCCCGAGTTAGGGCTTCGGTCGGGCGGACATCGGACTTAGGTCCAATCGCGAAACGCAAAAGTCCTGCCAAACCCCTTAGCGGGAACAGCCACCTTTTGCGGTCGTTGTTCGCTGCAAGTTTGTGGGAGGAAGTTGATGGATAGGAGTGTCGGACAAGCGCGCTGGTTGCTCGCACCAATATTCGCCGTGGCCATCACCTTCATGGTGGTTGGTATTGCCCTCAGTTGACCCTTCAGGAGAAGCGACCACGAAGGTTTGCAGATTGGCGCAGCTAACGTCCCTTCCTGCGCCGATAGGGTTCGCACGCCGCTCCCATGCGGCGAGCGAACCCTCAATTCCCCCAGCATACAGCACCGAGATGTGAGGTTTGGCCTGATGTTCAGAGACAAGGAAACCCGTCTTCTGGAGGCAGCACTGTTCATGGCGGTGCCGTTATCGATCCTGGTGGCCGTGTTGCTCGTCAGCCTTACGACAGGCTGAAAATGGATGGGCGCTCACCTCACACGAGCGAGCGGAGATGCTCTTTCCGGGTTAACGCATGTCGCCCAAAAGTGACCTCGATTTTGGGAGAACGACATGCGTAAAAACAAGGACCTGAAGCGCGTCGCATGAATCCGTTTCGACGCGACGCGCTTTAGTCGAGCTTCTTGATGCGCCCCTCGTCGAGACGGAACACGCCATCCGTGCCGCCTTGCAGCTCGAAATCGGTTTGCAACTCATCCCATGTGCCGAGATATTTGCCGCAATCGGCGCAAGTGATCGGCGTCAGCGGCTGGGCGTCGCTGGGAATCCGCAACCGGATAGTGCCGCAAAAGGGGCACTCCAAAAGGTGGTTCAGATATTCGCTGGCCATGGCTGCCTTCAGAACGCCCCGAAGAGACTATCGGGCGAGCGAGAAAAGACAAGGGCGTCGGTGGTGCCCATCGTGGGCGAGCGCTCCTGGCAATCAACAAGCCATTCATGCCCTTGTCGGCGATGTATTTTCACGCGCTTTGGCACCCCTTTGGACCACGGGCACGGCAGCGGCAACTGGCTTTGCCGGCGCGCGGTCATTGACGTCGACTAACGGTCATACGCTCCCCAAAGCATCCCTTTGCATGTGCTTCCGGCGCTTTTCGATCGCATAGGAAGTCCAGCGGCAGCACATGCCAGCTATCGAGGTTGCGGCACCACCAAACAGGCATGCGGCAAGCATCGGATCTTGCGAGGCACCTTTCCAACTGACCACCGCCAGCAATATGACGCTTGTGGTTGAAATCACGTAGCCGGCGCCTTTCAGCGCATGCGGCGAAACCTTAGCCATCAAACTCTCCCTTTTCGCTGCGATGTTGAACATCCGCTTCCAAAGCTGGTTCCATTTGTCGGCTGGCAAAACGGGAACCTTTTGCTTCGTCGCGCGTGCTACTGCGATGGCGCTCTCGGATGTATGGCTATGACAAATTTCTTGAAACTACCGACGAAGACCCGGAACCTGTTTCGCGTCGTGATCGAAACGCCAAGGGGAGCAGCGGCAAAGCTCGCTTACGAGCCGAAGACGGGTGTCTTCCAATATTCAAGGCCGCTGCCGGTCGGCAACACATACCCGTATGATTGGGGCTTCGTACCCTCCACCCTCGGCGATGACGGTGATCCGCTTGACGGCATGGTGATCCACCAGGCGGCCACGGCCCCAGGCGTGGTCATCCGATGCGACCTGCTCGGTGCGCTGCGGGTGAGGCAGAAGGATCCGCACGGGACCGTGTTCAGGAACGATCGCTATATTTTCTGCCCGCGCAAGGAGGACGCCCTCGACGAGCCCATCGCCGTCGACCATGTGCCGCAGGATTTGCGCGAGGAGATAGAGCAGTTCTTCTTGTTCTCCGTGGTGGGCACGGGCAAGACAATCAAGCTGAAAGGCTGGCAGGACGCCGGCGAGGCGATCAAGTCACTCATCAAGGGTGCCAAGGCCTTTCAGCGAAAACAAAGGATATTAAAGTGATCCCTGGGTCTATGACGAGTTGGTCATTGCGAGGTGTTTTTGCCGGCTCGGATACGGCACGATTCAAACGTTCAGTTCCTTGATCGTCCGTCTCATTGCAATGGCAGGGCTTGACGTGGGATAATCCGAAAGTCAGCTGCCGAATAGCCGCCGATGGGGTGCGAATATGTCCACCGATCCGGGTAAAGTCCCTCGCAATTTCAGGCTGGTGGATGTTGAATCGGGTGCCGACTACACAGATGAAGGCATCGCGATAATTCTCGTTGGCAATCGAGGAGAGCGCCTGTGCCTTCACATAAATGTAGCAACAGGGGAGTTGCTTTGCGAGCGAATAGCTGACGCTCTTGAAGTCAGATACAGTACCTGACGTTACAAGGAACGATTTACGAGGCTCTTGCCCCTGTTGTGGCGTGAGGATCTAACATGACGATCTTGCCGTCGGCGGGTTGCGGCGCTTACTGTGGTGCGTCGGAGTGGCTGGGCTTCGACCCAGCGGACTGCACCATGCAATCCCGAACAAATAGACCTGGAATCGCCATTGTGGCCGCCTGCGCCGAACGTACCTCAGTGATCAGCGGCGCAATCGATCAAATCGACCGTTGTCGCCTGGCGGTTCGAAAGAACCAGGCCCAGCCAGGAGCACGGCCCCGCGACGCCAAACGCGCGCCCGCGGCGACGGCACTTGGTCTTATCGTCCGGATATCCAGCGGCAGACGGAAATCGAGAAGGCGACAGCGCTGAAGAGGATCGCGAGGCAAGGCCTGGCAGGAGTGAGTTGCATCAGACGCAGCGATCTGTTGAGATGCTGGCCAACCTTTCCATTCCACGACCCCCAATCCAACGGATCTTCCCGAAGCGTCGATACGCGGGGTCTGATAGCGAGGAGGGCTGTGCGATGTCGCAAGAATTTCTCGATCACCGGCTGGAGTGCCCTTATTGCCTTACCATCCGGCTGAGAATACCGCATGATGCGCGACCCGAGACCCGGATCCTGTGTGCCGACTGTGGGGAGCACCTTGGCACCTGGGATGAATTGCAGACCGATTTTGAGAAACAAGGCGGCAATGCCGGAGTATTCCGCCTTGAGAGGGGCCGCATCAAGCGCCTCGATTAGGCACTGGCACGCTGGATTCCGCTGGAGATTTAAATTGGCGATTCCGCGAACGATGAGGTTGATCAAGGGCCGCGGATTATCGCTTAGGCTCCCGAATCTTCTCGGCTTTGCTAGCTCGGGCGATGAGAGCCAACGCCTCATCGGTGGTGATCCCACACCTTCGAGCAAAATACGTGGCTTCGACGATGAGTTCGGGCGAAGGCAGGGAAAGAATCCTGATTCGCTTTGGCTTGCGCTTTGCCATCTGCGCTTCCTCGCACTCTTCTCCTCAAATCCGCTTGGGCGGGTTAGTCTTCTGGGGATCTAACAACCTCCAGGTCGAACAGACGCGCAACGGCGTCGCTCGGCGCGCGCCAGGACTAGTCCCCTCCTGGCCCGTGTCCTGCCGGGGACGCGTGATCGGCATCAGCGCTTGGATGGCGCGCATTGGCAGTGCGATGGAGAGGAAGCGCGCCTTTCCTCTGGAGAGAACATAGGCCTCGGCCGCTCTTTCAACCGTGATGGTGTGAAAAGCGTTGGTCATCAAGAATACCCCGCACCCAAACCAATACGATTAAAGGCCAACGGTCGGCAGTCTTCAAGCGTATGTCCGGCTTCGGACAATCGGCGGATGGTTCGAGGCCAGACGAGGGACGTCATGCCGACTGCCAGTCGAGCCCGCCGGTCGCCGAGAGATTGCAGAAATCGCGTTTCAATCCATGGCGAATGTCCTGCCTAAGCTTTCGCCCGCCAAGGTCACGCCTTGACCAAGTTCTAGCTTGAACACATCGCTTCGCTGGCGCGGCATATTTGAATAGCAGCGGTGCCCCGAAGCAGGCGAGGCGGCCGCGTGAGAGCGACCGCCCCAATTATCAGGCGTGGTTGCGCCTTTCGTTGTTGACGAGCGGCGGCACCCACTCATCGGCCACCAGGCCTTTTTTCTCGGCAAACGCCACGAAAACGCCTCGCGCCGTCTCCGCATCAATATCACCGGTTAATGCCGCCTTGCAGGCTCGAATTGCAGCTCTCTGTTCAGGGCTGTTGCCGCAATAGTCCATGGCGAACTGGTAGGCATCGACAACGGTGTTGAGTTGACGAGGAAAGCCGAGACCAACCCATACACGGATTGGCTTTGTGAAAGGCTTCGAAAGCATCGTAACCTCCCATCAGCACTGCTAAGCCGCCACGCCGCCTTGGCTGGCCTTGCCCGTCATCCACGCCAGCGGCGCGCTGACCTCTTCGATAATTTTGGCCGACTTGGCAAAACCCGCGAAAGCGTTGCGCGCGGCAGACAGCGGATAGTCCCGATCAAAGGCTCGCTGGCAGGCGCGAAGCGCCGTGTCGTAAATCGGGCCGCGTCTATTCTTCGGCCACTCGTACATAAATTCCAGGGCGTCTTCGAGGCACGCAATCTCCTGGATGATGTTTTCCCCGCCCTTCACGAATACGGGGCTTTCGAACATCCGATCGTTCATCAGATCCTCCAAGTTGAACGAAGTTTGAGTTTTTCGGGTTGGTGCAGGCCGGGCTGGCTCGCACCGCAAAACGATATGTGTTCGAGCTTTCCAGGTGTCAAGACAGCCGGACATCTGGCAGGACTGATGAAGGGGCAGGCACGCTGACCTCCCGGACGCCCCGGTGCGCAGCTGTCGTTGCCGCTCGTTTTCAGCGGAGCAAAGGCTCGAACGACCGGCCGCAGAGTTCGACCGACAGACAAGCTCGAATTATGGATACGTCAATTGATCTCATCGGGCGCGAGAAAGTCGCCAGCTTCGCCAGTTGTTGGATTTGCCAACCGACGTGGACATGACCAGCGACCATAGGTCATTGCTTGACGAGCTAAACCGAAGGCTCAGCGAGTGAATGCTTGCCTGGCTGCAGTCCGACAGAGACTTAGCTGGTTGCGCCGGTATCGATTTGTTCGATTGACCCGAAGCACGCTTCTTCGCAAGCAAGGCGCGGAGGCGAGGCTCAGGCGCTAAAAAAGAAGATTGAAATGAGCGCTGGTTCTGATGAATGAAAGTTCCAGCTGTCCTTCAGCAGCGTGCCTCGCTGGACTGCTTGGATGCGAAACATTTGTTCAAGGTTTCTGCCGACCTCGAGAGGCTTCCTGGATTTGGGTCATTACCTTTCGCGGATCGACGTTCTCGGCCAGTTGCGGCAGCTCCTCGTCGGCCGGCGTCGCGACGTTCAAGCGCGCCGTCAAAGCAGCCACCATTTCAATCAGCCGCGTGGTTTCATGTTCGTTTAGAAGGCTGATCTGCAGGTCCAGTTCGGCTCGGCGTTCGCTCTGTTCAGTCATCCTGTTCTGATTGATCAGCACAAAAGTGGACAGGAAAATCGCCTCGACTGACGCGACCATGGCCAGGATCACGAAAGTCGGGTCCCAAGCCGGGATGCCTGGGATTGCTCCCACGTTCGCGAGGATCCAGCCAACCAGCGCCGCAAGATGCAAATACACAAAGGTCATGCTTCCCGCGAAGCGCGAAATGGCGCCAGCAATCCGCATCTGGATTCCGCGATGCTCCTCCTGTTGCTGCCTGTGGTCGACCAAGGCCTGTATGTTGTGGTGAAGGATCGGCTGCATGTCGGCAAAGTGTCGAGCGGTCATGGTGCCACCCCCGGCGACGTTGTCGCCCCCCGCTTGATACGTCTGGCGCCAGCTTAGGTTCCATCGACGGTTCCGTCGGTTCCCCAGGTTCGGACCATCTGGACGGCACCGCGCCCGATGCCGCCGGCCCGGGCCCGATCTCGTCGCCTGCTCAAGCCTTGCAGGAGGGACCTGGTAGCGACCTGGAATGCATTTGCGCAACCCTGTCGACCATGGCGAGGACTGACCGCGGCGCACTTTGATGAACCATGTGGCCGGCGCCCGGAACGATATCGAGGAGAGAGCCGCCGATCTCCGCGTGCAGTTGTCGCGCATTTCGTTCCGCATCGAACAGCCGGTCAGCCGCGCCCGCCACGATCCCGGTGGGAACGGCAATGTCCTCATAGCTGGCTTTTGTAAACAGGGCCGCGGCCAACATGAAAGCCGTCTCCGAACAGACTGCGCGTAGCTGTGAAGGGCGGCTGGCGACTTCTTTGGCGAGTGCGGCAAACTCGCTGGCGACCATCGCCGGGAGGAAGATCTCCTTCATCGCCCAAGGCCAGGCCGATCTCACAAGCAATGGCAGCAGCGTGTGCCGAAACGCGGTGCCGACCAACGGCAGGGCCGGGAGTGCGGCCAGTGCAAGATCCAGCCGTGGCTGCGGGTAGTAGTAGCCGGACACCAGAATGATGCCGGCGACCGATGCGGAATGCCTGCGCGCCAGTTCGATTGCGATCCATGCTCCCCAGGAATGCCCGAGCACCAGATATTCCTCGATGCCGAGCTTGGCGGCGGCGGCATGTATGAGGTCGGCCTGATCGCAAGCCGACCAGCGCCGGCCCCGCGAGCGTGAGCTTCTGCCAAACCCCGGACGATCGAATGCCAGCACCCGGTAGGTCTTTGCCGCCTTCTCGAAGATGCCGCTCGACGTGAAATCCTCCGCTATCGACCCGTTGCCATGCAGCAGAAGCAACGGCACGCCGGTGCCGGCTTCCAAAAAATGCAGGCGTGCACCATCGATCTCCATCACATGTCCGTGGGCTCGGCTGGCAAGCGCCCGATTGGCGCGGGCATGATTATATCCAGCCAGCGCCGCGAACGCCGCGGCCACCAGCACTGGCGCGAGTTTCGGTCGATCTCTGCCCAAAAGCATCCCTGTGACTGAACCCGTCTTGCGAGCAACCCTCATGGTAAACATTCGACTATGTGCCTGGTCTGAGCCTTGGCTCGCCCCGCCAGCCGACGGCAATGCTGCACAGCCGGCTCGAGCGTGGGTGCGTGCCCAGGATCGATGTGACGAGCGGAAGAGCTCGCGAAGCTCTTTATTTCGACGCCTGACCGGAGACAGGAACCAACCTTACCGGCACCGATTTGGCCGCGGGCACATGCGCCTTCTCCGCCCGATGCCACAGGGGAATCAGAGGATTGAGCTCCGGGTAGTAGCCTGCGCAATTTCCGGGAGGGATCGCGTAAGGCGTGACCCTCAGGCCCCGGACACGTCGCTCGACCCCGTCCTCGGCTGCCGATTGCAGATCGATCTCGTCCCCGTCCGAGACCCCAAGCCGTTGCATATCGCGTTTGTTCATCAGCAGAACCATGCGGGTTCCATTGATGCCGCGCAATCGGTCGCGATAGCCGTAAATCGTGGTGTTGAACTGATCGTTTGAACGGATCGTAATGAGCGTCAGCACATCAGACTGAGAGACGTCGATGTCCGGATCGGTCTCCAACATGCTCGGCGCCTTGAAGTTGGCTTTCTTGTTGGGCGTCTGCCATACCCGCTTCGACGCCTTGATGTCGCGGTGGAACCCTCCCGGCGCCAGAAAACGTTTGTTGAAGTCCTTGAAGTGGTCCGGATAGCAACGCTCGATCTCATTCCTGATAAGGCTGTAGTCGCCGACCCATTCGTCCCACGGGACAGCGCTTTTGCCGCCCACCGTGGCCTTGGCGAGTTCGGCGACGATCCTTGGCTCGGAAAGCAGATTGGGACCCGCCGGCGGCCGGTAGCCGAACGAACCGTGAATGCAGGCCGTCGAGTCCTCCATCGAGACATGTTGATCGCCGCCCGCCTGGCTGTCCCTCTCGATCCGTGACAAGCACGGAAGCAGATAGGTGACCGCTCCGGGGATGAGATGGCTGCGGTTGAGCTTGGTGGCGATCTGTACGTGCAGTCGCAGACGCCGCCACGCCTCCTCGATGAGACCAGTCTCCGGAACCGCGCGCACGAAATTTCCGCCGAGGCCGATGAAGGCCTTTACGGATCCGTCGATGACGCCTTCGCAGGTCTCCACCGTATCGCGGCCCTTTTCTCGGGGTGGCTCGAATTGGTAGAATTCGGCGAACTTGTCGAGCGGCACCAGCTCGGGCTTTTCGGAAATGCCCACCGTGCGCTGGCCTTGCACATTGGAATGACCACGCAGCGGCGAAACGCCGGCGCCCGGTTTGCCGACATTGCCGCGCATCAGCAACAGGTTGCACAGCATGTGGACGTTTTCGGTGCCGTGCCGATGCTGCGTCAGGCCCATGCCGTAATTGCCGATCACCGCGGATGCCTCGCTGTAGATCTTTGCGACACGTTCCAGATCCGCGCGCGCGATGCCCGAACGTGCAACGATCTTGTCCCATGGCGTGCGCCGCAGATAGGCTTCGAATTCTTCGAAGCCGGACGTGTGTTCCGCGATGAAAGCCGTATCGAGAACGCGCTGGCCGCCGTTTTGCACGGCAGCATCATCGAGCGCGAGAAGGGATTTCGCAATTCCGGTCATGGCCGCGATATCGCCACCGCCGCGCACCTGGAAGAACTCGCTCGACATCTTGGTGCCCGGTCCGGGCGACAGCATTTCGATAGGGCTTTGCGGGTTCTTGAATCGCTCGAGACCGCGCTCGGGGAGGGGATTGAAGGTGATCACGGGAATGCCGCGCTGACGCGCCTCTTCGATCGGATGCAGCAGTCGCGGCGCCGTGACCCCCGTGTTGTGCCCGAAGAAGAACATGAGGTCACATTGTGCGAAGTCTTCCAGCTGCACGGTGCCGACGGGTGAGCCGATGGACTCGGGCAAGCCCACGGATGTCGACTCGTGGCACATGTTCGACGAATCCGGCAGGTTGCTCGAACCATAGATGCGGGCGAAGAGCTGATACATGAAGGACGCTTCGAGAGACGCCCGCCCGGAGGTGTAGAAGACGACGGATTGCGGATCGAGCTTTCTCAGTTCCTTGCCGATCTCATGGAAAGCCGCGTCCCATGACACAGGTTCGTATTTGTCGGTAGCCTGGTTGTAGCGCATGGGTTCAAGCAGCCGGCCTTGCTTTTCGAGGTCATGATCGGGCCAGTCGAGCAGCTCGTTCAGCCGGTGGACGGCGAAGAATTCCGGCCCGCAGCGACGTTTGGTCTGGTCCCAGAGCGTGGCCTTGGCGCCGTTCTCGCAGAACTCGAAAGGCCGTGGCTCCGCTGGCTTGGCCCAGGAGCAGGACACACACATGTAACCGTCGGACTTGTTCTGCCGCATCAGCGTGCTCCAGATGCCCGACACGAGAAGACCTTCACCGCGTGCCTTGCGTATGAGCGACTTCAGCGATCCCCAACCGCCGGTTGGGTGATTATATCGTTTGATTTTGACGTGGTCGGTGACGGAGGGTTTCATGTGGGTGCTCGGCTGTTTGATGACGAACATCAACCTGCCTTTGACGGCTAGGTTCCCGCGTCAGGACCTCCGTTGCCGCGCCAACAGTTCACGGATTGGTGAAGTCCTCAGGAAACCAAGCCGGCATTCCTCCACGTCGCGCCCCGCTCGGGAGGATGCCTGCAGCCAATTCCTTGCCACTGCGGCGTGATGAAGCACGTTTGTGAGAGACGGGGCGTCCTGCCCAAACCACGCGACCGGAACTTATTTTCGGGCCCGTCGTTGCAGCTGGCATCACCGAGCAGTGTTTCCTCAGGCTGATTGACGATGTCTTCTATCCGCTATCTCCAGATGGCCTCCGAAGTCCTGTCGAAGTGGATGCGTCTCGAGAGACCCCGTCACGCGGGTAGTGATCGAGAGTGACACATCACCATCGCGGAGCGGCGGTGCCGGACATGGACAAACTGCGCTGCGCAGGGGGGATAGGGGCGTTGGCAGTCCTGCTTTCAGGGTGCAGCCAGTGGCAGTCGGCATTGCATCCTCAAGGCGGCGGCGCGCGAGCCATCCTCGGGCTGATCTGGCTTTTCACGGCCGTCTCCGTGGTGGTGTGGGTCCTTGTCGTGATGGCTCTGGCGATGGCTGTCCTTCACCGTCGGCGGGGTCAACAGGCAGGCGAGCCGCTTGCGATGGATCGGAGACGTGAGCAGAACTTTTTTCGCGTCGTCGTCACAGCCGTTGCAGTGACTGTCGCTGTCCTCGTCGGACTGACTTTCGCCAGCTTCCTGACTGGAAAATCCAACGCCGCGCTCAACGGAGAGGCGTTCACCATCCATCTCACCGGTCATCAATGGTGGTGGGAGGCGCGCTACCAGCTTGACGGTCAATCCGACATTGTCACCGCCAACGAAATCCATCTGCCTGTGGACCTGCCGATCCGGGTCGAACTCGACTCCGCCGATGTCATCCACAGCTTCTGGGTCCCGAGCCTCGCGGGAAAACGCGATCTTATCCCGGGTCGGCCGAGCGCGATCACGCTGCTGGTGGAAAAGGCGGGGACTTACCGTGGCCAATGCGCGGAATTCTGCGGCTATCAGCATGCGCACATGGCAATGACGGTCGTGGCCGAAAGCCGCTCTGCCTTCGATGCCTGGGTCGCACGGCAGCGGCTCGACGCCCTGCCGCCGAAGGTGGACGAAGCCCGCCGCGGGCAAGCAGCTTTCCTCGGAACCGGATGTGCGCTCTGTCATACGATCCGCGGCACTCCGGCGGCTGGCGCCGTCGGGCCGGATTTGACGCATCTTGCAAGCCGCGGCTCTCTTGCCGCCGACACCTTGCCGCTGACCCGAGGCGCCCTCGCGGCGTGGATCGCCGACCCGCAGTCGATCAAGCCCGGCGCCAGAATGCCGAGCATCGCTCTCAGTGCCGACGACCTCAATGCGGTGGTCGCCTATCTGGAGGGCCTGCAGTGAGCGCATCCGAGGTCGAGCTCGACGGAGAGAAGCTCAAGGGCATACGCGATACCGGCCTCGACGATGCCACGCTTCATGGATATCTGTCCAAGACCTGGAAAACACCAGATGGCCTTTATGGTTGGCTGGCGACCGTAGACCACAAGCGCATCGCCCACCGCTACGTCGTCACGGCCTTCCTCTTCCTCGTGCTGGCCGGGATTTCCGCGCTCGTGATGCGCTTTCAGCTTGCTTCGCCCGAAGCGGGCCGCGTCGGCCCGGATCTCTACAATCAGCTTTTCACCATGCACGGCACGACGATGATGTTTCTCTTCGCCGTGCCGATGATGGAAGGTTTTGCCATCTACCTGGTGCCGTTGATGATCGGCTCGCGCAACGTCGCGTTTCCGCGCCTCAATGCCTTCAGCTATTGGGTCTATGTGTCGGGCGGATTGATGATCTGGGTGGCGTTTGCCTTCAACACCGGTGCCGATGCCGGGTGGTTTTCCTACGTACCGTTGGCGGGTCCCGAGTACGGCACCGGCAAGCGCCCGGATTTCTGGGCGCAGATGGTCACCTATACGGAGGTTTCGGCGCTTGCCGTCGCCGTGGAGGTCATCGCCACCGTCTTCAAGCAAAGAGCGCCGGGCATGACGCTGGACCGCATGCCGATCTATGTCTGGTCGGCTTTGGTGATGGCATTCATCATTCTCTTTGCGATGCCGGCGGTGATGGTGTCGAGCACGATGCTCATTCTCGACCGGCTCGTCGGGACGCAGTTCTTCAACCCGGCAAGCGGAGGTGATGTGCTTCTTTGGCAGCACCTCTTCTGGTTCTTCGGCCATCCGGAAGTCTACATCATCTTTATCCCGGCGACGGGTTTCGTTTCGGCTATCCTGCCTGCCTTCGTCCGCAGGCCGGTATTCGGCTACCTGGGCATCGTGCTGTCGCTCATAGGCATCGGGCTGCTGTCTTTCGGCCTGTGGGTACACCACATGTTCGCCACCGGCCTGCCGCAGCTTGGCGAAAGCTTCTTCACCGCTTCGTCCATGATGATCGCCATCCCGAGCGGGATCCAGATCTTCTGCTGGATCGCCACGATTTGGGGCGGACGACCGGTCCTGGCAACACCGCTCCTGTTCGTGCTCGGCTTTATCGTGACCTTCGTCATCGGCGGCTTGACCGGCGTCATGGTCGCGTCGGTACCGCTCGATCTACAGGTGCATGACACCTACTTCGTCGTCGCCCATTTGCATTATGTGCTGGTGGGCGGCGCGGTCTTTCCGCTGCTCGGCGCGGTCTACTACTGGTTTCCCAAGATCACCGGGCGCATGCTTGGCGAACAGCTTGGGAAATGGAACTTCTGGCTGGTCTTCATCGGCTTCAATGCCACTTTCTTTCCCATGCACATTCTTGGCCTGCAAGGAATGCCGCGACGGGTCTACACCTATCCGCTCGAAAGCGGCTGGGGAGGCACGAACCTCTTCGTCAGCCTGTGCAGCCTCGCCCTGGCTGCCGGGTTCGGAGTTCTCTTCCTCAATGTCGTCCTTAGCCTCAGGCGCGGACGCCTTGCCGGGGACAACCCCTGGGGCGCGAGCACGCTGGAATGGGCAACCACCTCGCCACCGCCGTCGTACAATTTCCCGCGCATTCCGGTGGTCGATCATCGCGAGCCGCTCTGGAAGAATGCCGAGGTGCTTCCTGTCGCGGAGGGGCTGCGCATCGACGCACGCGAGGTGATGGTCGGCACCGTCGCCGATGCGGTGCCGCAAATCCGCCAGCCCTCGGCCGACAATTCCATCTGGCCGTTTCTCGCCGCGATTGCAGTCGGCGTGGCCTTTCTGGCCTCGATCTATACGCCATGGGCCGTGGTTTGGGGCTCCTTGCCGGTGGCGGTGACCTTCATCGGCTGGTTCTGGCCCAAGGCGATTCCGGAGGACGAGGAATGAAGCACCGCGCCGTTGCCGATATCAGCCGGCTGCCGACCTATGATTTCGGCGCGAGTACTCCCATGTGGTGGGGAACGCTGGCCTTCATCGCGCTCGAGGCGACCGGTTTTGCCCTCGCGATCGGCGCCTATCTCTATTTGGCGTCGATCAGTCCGCAGTGGCCGATCGCCGCGTCGCCGCCGGACCTGTTCCCGGGCACGGCCATACTGGTCGTTCTCATCATCAGCGTCGTTCCCAATCACATGGTCGAGCAATGGGCAAAGAGGCAGGATCTGGCGAAGGTGCGCGTCGGTATGATCGTGATGTCAGCCGTTGGTTTCTTGCCTTTGCTGCTGCGCATCTGGGAGTTCGCGGCACTGGAGATCCGCTGGGACCAGAACGCCTACGGCTCGATAATCTGGTTCATCGTCGGATTGCACACGACCCACCTGCTCACGGATGTCGGCGATACGGTCGTGCTCGCGGTGCTGATGTTCACCGATAAGGGCAACACGGGCCGACGTTTCAGCGATGTGGCCGACAATGCCTTCTACTGGGATTTCGTGGTCGCTTCGTGGGTCGTGCTCTATTTCGTAATCTACTGGTTTCCGAGGATGTGAGATGCAGTCCATCAGGCACCGGCAGCGTTTCTCGCGCCACCATATTGCGTCGCGTGGTCTGGCCGGGCTTCTGCTGTTTGCCGGTGGCCTTGTTTTTCTGTTGCGCGTGCGTCCACGCGTAGCCATTCCATCGAGCGCCTCGGACGTCGCCTCGCTGCCGCGAGACAAACTCATGACATGGAGCGCCGCCTTCCTCGGGGGTGCCGTTTTCGTGGCCGGCGCCTATCTCGCGCAGGCATGGCGCGCGGAGTTCCTGAGCGAGGCGCAGATCAACCAGCAGACCGGCGGCGAGGCTGCCCGCGCCATCCCCGCGATGATCCGCAACGGTTGCGGCGGATGCCATGAAATTCCCGGCGTGCCCGGCGCCAGAGGGACGGTCGGCCCATCGCTGGCCGGCGTCTCCCGGCGGTTCTATATCGGCGGCACGGCGCGAACTTCCTCCGATGTGATGATACGCTGGATCAGCCGTGCACGGGACGTCGACCCGAAAACGGCCATGCCCAACACCAACCTGTCGCCGCAGGAGGCACGCGACATCGCCGCCTATCTTTACGCACGGACGTGACCTGGAGGGAGCCGTCCCAGGTAGCGTCGAGCAAGCAGCCACACACAAAACAACAGGAGCGCGGCGCAGGCGGCGACGAGCGCCTCCACGCAGATCAGCATCAGTGTTTCCGGGGTTTGCGCGCCCGCTCGCATCTGGCGCACGTCGGACGCCGCGACGTTGACCTCGGGATTGCCAAAATGGGCGAAAACATAGTTGGCAAGGCTTGCGACCTGGCCATCGTCGAGCCAATCGGCGAACGCGGCCATGGAAGGGCGGCCCGCGACGCCTCCGGCCTGGACGCCATAGAGGATCGTCATCACGACGTTTTCCGATGTCGGCGCCCCCGTCGTCGTGTTGTGGACGAGCGAGGGGAAGCCGCCGTCGGATGATCCGCGCCCATCAGGTCCATGGCAATCGGCGCAGAGCGAGGCATAGAGTCCGGCTCCGTCGGAGGTGATGTTGCCGTGCGGCACGTTTTGGCCGTCCGGCCCGGCACTGGCGGCGATGCCTTGCCGTGAGGACCGCGGCTGCTTCTCCTCGCCGGCTTGGGCCGGTACGCTGCGCAGATAGGCGACCATTGCACGGATGTCGTCGTCGGGCAGATGGCTCAGGCTGTTGGTCACCGTTTCGGCCATCGGCCCTCCGGCGTAGGACTTGCCGGGCAGAGCGCCGGTCTTGAGAAAGCGGACGAGTTCGGCGTCGCTCCAGCCGCCGATGCCGGCTGTCGGATCGGACGTGATGTTGTAGGCCCGCCAGATACCCGCGGACCCGCCGGCGAGGTTCTTTTGTTTGTCCATCCCCAACGTCATGGTTCGCGGCGTGTGGCATGCGCCGCAATGCCCCAGTACCTCGACGAGGTAGGCGCCTCTGTTCCATTCGTCGTCGTGGGAAGGATCCACGGCGAATGGACCGCCGCGCCAGTTAGCGATCTTCCAGAACTTCACGATGGGCCGTTGGCTGAAAGGAAATGGCAGGATGTTGTCGGCGCGAGGCTGGGCGATGGGTGGCCGGGCGAAGAGATAGGCCTTGACAGCCAGAACGTCGGCGCGGCTCATCTGCGCGAAACTTTCGTAGGGCATGGCCGGATAGAGATCGGCGCCGTCCCGCCGCTTGCCTTCCCGTACCGCGCGGACGAACTCGTCATCCGTATAGCGCCCGATGCCGTTGTCGCGGTCGGGCGAGATGTTCGTGGAATAGACCTCCCCGAATGGCGTCGGCACGCGATAGCCGCCAGCCAGCGGCCGGCTGGGGTCCGAGGTGTGGCAGCCGATGCAATCGGCGGCGCGCGCAAGATATTCGCCCCGTTCGATCTCGGAGGCCCAAAGCGGCGGGACGCCTGCCAGCAGCAGCACCAGGAGGAAAGCGGTCCGGATGCACCAATCCTGCGGCGCAAAATGGGGCCGACCCAACTTGATATGCAGCATGGTCGAAAACCCGAACCAGATGGCTCCGGCCTAACCACGAGCGGCGAGGTATGTTCCTGAGCTTCGGCCAGCATGCAATGGCCACGAACGAGACAGCAGCGCCGCCGCACCGACAGCAGCGGCCTTACGACCAACCGAAATTGAACCGAAATCCGGTCGACCTCGTCACGGTGACGCCCGCTGCCGTGCAGGCAGTTCGTTCTCGGCTGAGGAACAGAAGCTTCATGCCAATGGAACGGGTTGCGACGCCTCACGTTGCTGTCGCGAAGAGGAGATCACGATGAGACAAGCGGTCATGGCTGTTGTCGCGATGGTTTTGCTCGCGGCGTGCAGCAACAGCGATCCGGTGCAATCCAAGAGCGATCCCAACACCCAGCCAGTCGATCAAAACCCCAAGGTCGACAAGGACCCGACGCCTCAGACCTCCACGGGAGGGGATCAGCAGGGAACCCAGCCGGCTCAGGGGACCCTGCCGGCGAAGCCTGCTTCTCCCTGATTCACGAAGAGGTTCGATCAGCTAGCGGACCGCTCATGCTCGTCGTTGCGTCCGTCGAGCGAGCGTTTTCGCTCGATTTCCTCCGGCTCTTTCTTGTCGATTTGCGTGACATCGTTGCGCGCGTTACCGGTCGCGCGGATCAACTCGTCCAGCTTGGCCTGCAAGGCTTGGGTATCGCGGTGCTCCGCCCGCTGGATGAGAAGCGTCATGGCCCAGGTCACGAGGGTGGCGACGCCATGCCAGTCGAGTGTTTCATGCTCGAAGACAATCCACGCGACGGTGTAGCCGATAAGTATCAGAAAAGCCCAGGGCTTCGCCGTCAGTGTGCCGGTTGTGGTCAGAATTTCTCGGACGGGGTGAACAGCCATCATCACGAACGTGGCCGGCGATTTTGAGTTCCAGATTGCGTGCGGAATGGAACACCGGCCCTTTGTGCAAGTTGTCCGGTCGAGGAGACCAGATATGAGCGCAACCGTAGAGTTCTTTCGAAGCTGGTTACAGGAGAATGTCGGTAAACTGCCCGCCGACACGCAGGTCAGTATAGCGGTGCTGGCGCAACAGTTCGAACAGGATGCCGATGCCGCCGGATACGGACGCGAAATCCGCGAGGAGGAAATCGGTCATATCGAAGATGCCATCCAGCGCGCGCTCGATCAGGCGAGCGAGAATGATCCTGAAGAGGCAAGGATTCCCCCTGAAGAGAGCCCTCTGGCGCCGGTCATCGAAGCCTTGGAGACCTCCGAAGGGGCGGGCGCTCCGGGCTCGGTCGCAGACGAGAAGAGTGCGGGAACATAATGGTAAGCAACCGGCGACCTGAGGCCCGCAGATCGGTCTGCCATCTGCGCGTCGCAGGCGAGTTCGCGGGGCAATCTTTGGCCCGGACGGAACTTTCCGCCTTAGCCCGGTTTTTAGCTTCATCAACTTGTCGAGAGGCGAAAGATGACGCCGAAACTTGGCCGGCATTGCGCGCGGCCGAGGGAGGATGGCGTTCGGCAGCGAGGCAGTGGAGTTTGAAGCTTTTCAAGAATTGCGTTGAGCGGCTTTGCCGCGCCTGCCTGGTGATGACCGCAGTGGCCCTGGCTGCTTGTACGTCCTCCGACCCCGTCCAACAGCAATCCAGGACGGTCGCGTCAGCCGCGCAGGCGGCAGCCCTGGTAACCGACGCCTGGATGACAGGAGCCGCCCCTGCACGCTATACAGCGGCCACATTGCAATCGCTTGCCGAAACCGTCACCGAGGCCGATCGGCAGTTGCGGTCGGACGCCTCGCCCGAACCCGGAAGGAGAAGTGAAGTTTCGGCGGCGATGACACGGCTGTCAACGGCGGTGAAATATGCCGAAGCCGCCGTGAAGGCCGGCAGCCGGCCGCAGGCGGACAAGGCGCGGCAGGATCTTAACGGCGCGATGGCGGATCTGACTGTCGCCGCTGCCAGATACGACCAGCCGCAGTCATGAAAAAGCTGCTCGAGATTTCGCTTGGGGTCGTTACCAGTGTTGGCGGCTTTCTGGAGATCGGCTCGATGGCGACGGCCGCTCAGGCCGGCGCACTGTTCGGATTCCAGCTGATCTGGTCGGTCGTTCTTGGCACTGTCTGCATCATCTTCCTGGTCGAGATGGCCGGCCGCTTCGCTGCAGTGACCCGCCATACGATAGCGGACGGCATCCGCGAGCGGTTCGGCTTCAATGCCTTCCTGTGGCCGCTCCTGACCACGGTGCTGGTCAATTTCATGGTGCTGTCGGCGGAGATCGGCGGCGTTGCCATTGCCGGCGAACTTGCCACGGGCATCAGCTTCCAATGGTGGGCGCTGCCTGTCGCTTTCGTAGCGTGGCTATTGTTGTGGAAAGGCACGTTCGGCCTGATCGAGAAGGGCGTGTCGACGCTCGGCCTTGTCACGCTCTGTTTCATCGTCGCGGCGGTGATGCTCAAGCCGGACTGGAAACAGGTTGCTGTCGGCGCCGCGCCGAGCCTGCCCAGTCACGATACGGCAAACTACTGGTTCATGGCCGTCAGCATTCTTGGCGCCTCGATATCACCTTATCTCTTCATGTTTTACTCTTCGGGGGCGATCGAGGACCGATGGGACAAGAGCTATCTCGGCACCAATCGCGCCATTGCCGGCCTGGGTATGAGCTTTGGCGGGACAATTTCCGTCGGCGTTCTGATCGTGGCCGCGCTCGTGCTCGGCGCGCATGGCATAAGTCAGGTGGACGACTACAATCAGCTGCCGCTGATGCTCATCCCTATCTTCGGGTTCTGGGGTTTCGTGCTGTTTGTCGCTTCACTCGGCATCGCCTGCTTCGGCGCCGTGCTCGAAATTGCGCTGCAACAGGCTTACCTGATCGCGCAGGGCTTTGGCTGGACATGGGGCGAGGACAGCAAGCCGCGTGACAATCCGGGCTTCGCCAGCGTCTATTCGGTGTCGATTTTCCTTGCCGCGATCCCGATCGCGCTTGGCCTCGATCCGCTCAGGCTGACGGTCTTTTCGATGGCGATTACCGCTGCCAGCCTGCCGCTGACCGTGGTGCCTTTTCTCTTCCTGCTGAACGACAAGCATTACGTCGGCGAGCATCGCAACGGGATCATCTCGAATATCGCGGTGATCTTCATCATCACGCTGGGCTTTGTGCTTGCCGTGGTGACCATCCCCCTGCAGATATTCGGAGGCACCTGATGAAGCTGCTGCGCGATATGCTGGACAAACAGGTTGTCGATCGTGAGCAGGTCAAGATCGGCAAGCTGGACGGCTTGGTTGCCGAACTGAGGCCAGGCAAGCCGCCCAGGATCATTGCCATAGAAGTTGGATCGGTTACGCTGGCGCGCCGCCTTGGAAGGCTGCCAGGGCAATGGATGGCGCGCCTTGCGGCAAAACTCGGTGGCGAACGGCACGCCCGGCCGCATCGGATCCCCTGGAGCAAGGTGCGCGACATCGGCGTCGACATCGAATTCGACATCGACGTGCGCGAGACGGCAATCTTCGACTGGCAGGATTGGTTGCGCGATCATGTCATCGGCCGAATTCCGGGAGCCTGAGGATGGCGATCGTGAACGTCGACCATCTGGCTGGCCGGAGGGTCCTGTCCCAAAATGGCGAAAGCATAGGCCACATAGAGGAGATCGTCGCGGAATCGCAAGGCGACGACTTCGTCGTTACCGAATTCCGCATCGGCATTTTCGCCGCTTTTGAACGCCTGTCCGCTTCGTCGATAGGTACCGCCGTTCTCGATCTTTTTGGACTTCGCCGCCGCGAGGGACTCTATCGAATTCCGTGGGACAAGTTGGATATTTCGGATCCGACGAAGCCCAAGCTCCTTTGCACGAAGGAAGAACTTGGTGGCATGAAGGCGGAGCCCGAGAGCGGGACATGAAGCTACCACCCGGGCCGACCTAACCTGGCCGAAGCGCATCGGCGCCTGCTCTGGTTTCGCTTGAGCGAATCCAAAGGCCGGCCAGGAGAAGCGCTGCTCCGCCATAGACAAGGCCAGCCGGAATCCACATCACCAATCCCGCGAGCTGCTGGTCTTCGATAGGGCTCAGGTTCCACAACGCCGCGCCGACAGCGTTTTGCGGATACCAGAGCTTCGGCGACAAAAGCAGCAGAACGCCGAGCAGACCGGTGTGCAGCGAGGTGACGAACAGATGCATGACGGCGCTGCCATAATTCTGCTGGCGGCCTGGACGTGGCAGCAGGGTCCACCAGAAGAGCAGTCCAGTGCCGAAGAAGCTTGCGTGCTGCGCGTAGTGCAGCACGCCCTGCTGAAGTGCTATCTCGAACAGGGCCGGGATGTGCCAGATCCATATAGCGATGCCGTGGATGACGGTCGCGTTGAGCGGACGGGCGACGAAGGCCCAGGCCATCCGCAGCAGTTTCCCATGCCCGATCGTTCCAAGATTGCGCCGAAACCCGGCGGGCAATGCCCACAGCAAGGCCGCGGCAGGACAGGCTGCAACCAGCAGGGGCGCCGCCACGGCCATCAGCAGTTCATGTTCGATCATGTGCGCAGCAAAGAGCCGCTCGCCAAGCGCATGGATCGGACTGACCAAAGCCGCCGCCAAGACAATCCAGCCCATGGCGAACCACAGTGCCTGCCGTACCCGTAGAGCTCTGCCATGGCCGCTGCGGCGCCACAGCCGCGTCGCGCCGGTCGCATAGGCAATGGCCACCGCCGCTAGCGGCAGGGTAATCGGCAGCGCCAAGGTCCATCCCGCTGCCGGCGCGCCTGCGCCGTAGCAAATCGAACTGGAGAAGAATGCATCGAAGCTCATCGCAGGCAGCCATCGACGATGAGTGCGGCGCTGCCTTGCATGATGATGACCAGCGCAAACAACAAAGCAGTCCCCATACCGAGATCGGCAATGAAGCGTTCAGTGCTTTGCTTGCGTCCGGAGGCGCCGTCTAGCCGCCTTGCCCGCCACGATAGCGCACCTCCGACGAGCGAAAGCAGCGTAAGCGTCAGGGCCAAGGGCAGCACGACAGGCACTTGATGGGCGCATTGCCAAGGCACCAGAACGTAGTTCACTTGCGTCGAGGTAGCCCAACTCAGCGGCCCTGACAGGAGCCCGCACCAGGAAGAACCCAACAGAACCGTGCGCATCCGAACTCGGTGTCCGCTTCACCAACGTGGGAACCCGCAACGCGATCATGCTGAAGAGTTCCGGCTATCGCGCGAGCCGCCACTTCCAGCAATATCCCCACAGCTGCCGCGGACCTAACGACGGTGCGAAAGCAATGTTCCGACAATGAACGAATGGCCTCGCGGGGCCACGTGGACCATCCAAGCCAACCCGCCTTCGGCGGCCCAGTTGACCCGTAACGCGACGGGTCGAAAGTTGGCGCCATGGATTCTGGAACGAGTTTACGTCGAGACAGGAACGATCCTCATTCTCCTGCATTCTTCCTAGGCTCCGTTCAACTTCTCTTGCCGAGG